>JAHFQX010000053.1 GCA_023259135.1 Betaproteobacteria bacterium
GAAGGGATTTTCGCCAAACAGGAGTACGGCCCGGCCGGCGTGCGGGCCATTTGGGGTTTCGCCTTTCCCCCTTACCAACTCATGATGGCCCAGCGGCGCATTGCTCCCTTGAAGGAGATCGAGGGAGCCAAGATCCGCACTGTAGGCAGCTCCATGGAGTTCCTGGTGCGTCGTTTGAAGGGAGTGCCGGTAAAGATTTCTGCGCCGGATGCATATGAGGCGCTGTCCCGGGGAACCATTGACGGAGTGATGCTGACCCACGCCTCCCTATTCGCCTACAAAATGGAAGGCTTGGTCAAATACGCAACCTCGAGCGGCAGTTTCGGCGGCACGGTGGGAGCGTATAGCATCAGCGAGAAACGCTGGAAGGAACTTCCGGCCCCGATCCAGAAGGCGATTATGGATGCCGGGGAGAAGGCCGCCCGCCGCTTGTGCGCCTACATGGAGCAGGATGCCCAGGAAGCCCAGGAGAAGCTCAGGCAGCGGGGCGTCACCATGGTCACCTTCTCGGCCACGGAGCAGAAGGAACTGGAGGGCATCTATGCCGCCACCGCCAGCGAATGGGTGACGAGCATGGACAAGCGCGGCAAGCCGGGGAGTGAAGCGCTGAAGGCCTTTACCCAGGCCTTGAAGGCCGGACGTTGAATTGGGCCGTGGCGCGCCTATCGGCCATTGGCCTGCTGCTGGCTTTCGCCGGTTCCGCCGCCGCTCATTCGATGCTTTCCTCAAGACCGAAACCGCCAAATGGGGGCGGGTCGCCAAGGAAGCCCATATCAAAGTAGACTGGCGGTTTTACCGCCCTTTCCCACAACCCACAACCCGGAGAACCTCCCCATGAGCACCGTTCCCCGAATGGCCGTCCTACTGGCCGCGGCCCTGGCCGGCAGCCCCTTGCTGACCTACGCCCAAACCTATCCGACCAAACCCATTCGGGCGATCGTCCCTTTCTCCGCCGGTAGCGGTACCGACGTTTTAACCCGCGTGGTGGGAGCCAAAATGGCCGAGTCCTGGGGCCAGCAGGTGGTGGTGGACAATCGGCCCGGAGCCAGCGGCATCATCGCCGCCGAAGCCGCAGCAAAAGCGGTTCCTGACGGTTACACGCTGTTCTTCACCAGCAACACCACCCAGGCCGCCAACCCCAGCCTGTTCGGGAAACTGCCCTACGATCCGGTGAAGGATTTCGTGCCGGTGGCCTCCTTGGCAACCGCCGCCAATCTCCTGGTGGTTAACCCCTCCCTCGGCATAGCCAGCGTCAAGGAATTGATCCAACTCGCCAAAGCCCAGCCGGGCAAGCTCAGCTTCGCCCATGGCAGCAGCCTGTCCCGGATCAATGGAGAGATGTTCAAATCCATGGCCGGCATCGACATCGTCGGCGTGCCCTACAAAAGCAACCCCCAGGGGGTCACCGACCTGATCGCCGGCCACGTCTCCATGATGTTCACCGACACCATCACCTCCCTGCCCCATGTCAAGGCAGGCAAGTTGAAGGCATTAGGCATCGGCAGCGGCAAACGCTCTGCCCTGCTGCCCGACATCCCCACCGTTGCGGAAGCCGGAGTGCCGGGATACGAACTCACCGGCTGGCTGGCGGTGTTCGCCCCCGCCGGCACGCCGGATGCCGTCGTGGCGAAATTGAATGGGGAAATCAACCGCATCTTGGCCCTACCGGAGATTCAGGGGCGCTTAGCCCAACAAGGATTGGAAGCGCAGACCGGCACCCCTGCCCAGCTTGGCGCGTTGGTCCGCAGCGATATCCCCAAATGGGCCAAGGTTATCAAGGAAGCCGGCATCAAGCCCGAATGAGGGTCACGGCCCCGGAAAATCCCTGGCGAGAATCGTTTCCTGTGGGGGCTGAACCCAGGACTGCGCTGGGAATCCCTTCCGGATCGGCAACCAGCTTGCCCGCGCGAGGCCCAGCATGACTGCTTCATCGAACGGTGCTCTGCACGGCGTCCGGGTGATCGATCTCACCACCGTCGCCGCCGGTCCCTCCTGCACCCAAATCCTGGGGGATCACGGCGCGGACGTCATCAAGGTCGAATCGCCCTCGGGCGAACCCGGCCGCGGCATGGGACCGTCGTACAACAAGGCCGGTTTTTCGTCCCACTTTTTCAGCATGAACCGAAACAAGCGGTCGGTCTCCCTCGACGTGGGCAAGCCCGAGGGCCGCGAAACACTGCTGCGGATGCTGGAAAAGACCGACGTCCTCGTCAACAACTTCAAGCCGGGCACCATGGAAAAATTCGGCCTCGGTTACGAAGCCGTGCTGGGCAAGCGCTTCCCCCGGCTGATCGCGGCGAGTCTGACGGCATTCGGCTCGGATGGGCCATTGGGCGGACTGCCGGGCTACGACCCCGTCGCCCAGGGGATGAGCGGTTTCATAAACTGGCAAGGCGAGCCCGATGGCCCGCCGATGCGGGTCGGCGCCCCTCTCACCGATCTCGGCGCCGGTCTCTACCTGACCAGCGCCATCCTGCTCGCCCTCTACGAACGCACTCGCTCCGGCCTCGGGCAGGCCATCGAGGTCACTCTGCTGGAAGCCGGTCTCACCTTCGCCCATCCCTACGCGGCGGACTGGTTTATGTCGGGCAGCGAACCGAAGCGAATCGGCAACCGGCATCCCTCGGCGGCGCCCTACAATGTCTTCAAGTGCCGCGACGGCTACATGATCCTCTGCTGCGCCAACAACGCCCAGTTCCGGCGTCTGTGCGAAATCCTGGAGCGCCCCGAGATGGCGGACGATCCCCGCTTCCGGGAACTTCGCGAACGCTTTGAAAATCAGGACGCCGTCGATGCCGAGATCGCGGCGCTTTGCCGGGACCGGGACAAGCAGGAGATCTCGATGCGGCTGCTGCGGGCGGGGGTCCCGGCAGGACCGATCCTCACCATGGGGGAGGCGCTGAGCAACCCGCAACTCGCCGCCCGCGAATTCGTCATGGAAGACAAAGCCGCGGGCTACCGGAACATCGGCACACCCATTCGTCTGAGCCGCACGCCGGGCGCCCTGCGGCGCGTGCCGCCGCGATTCGGCGAACATAACCGCGAGGTGCTCCGCGAGACGGGTTTCTCGGATGCCGAGATCGACGCCCTGATCGCCGGCCGCGCCGTCTTCGAAATGCCGGCGAAGAGCTAAGGGGACCCAACCGAAGCGCGCCGCGTAATGTCCGCTTGCGGTATGCGCGCGGGCAAAGGCGCTTCCCTCCCTGGCCCGCACACATCAAAGCGACCGGTCTATTCTATGGGTGCGTGATAGGGGGCCCCATCGCCCTCCCCCAGCGAGCTTGCAGCATCGTCACCGCCAGCAGCAGGACGAAAGCCACCGCCAGCAGCACCGCGGCGAAGGCGTGGGCGTGGGCGAAATTGAGTTTCTGCACCTCGTCGTAAAGCGCGATGGAAACCACCCGGGTCTGTCCGGGAATACTGCCCCCCACCATCAGCACCACGCCGAATTCCCCCAAGGTATGGGCGAAGCTCAGCGTCATCCCGGCCCACACTCCGCGCCGCGCCGCCGGCAGCACCACCCGCAGAAAAGTCTGCCGGCGACCGGCCCCCAGGGCGAAGGAGGCTTCCACCCATTCCCGGCTCACCCCCCGGAATGCCGCTTGGAAAGGCTGTACCGCGAAGGGCAGGCTGTAGACCACCGAGGCCGCCACCAAGCCGGAAAAACTGAAAGCCAGCGGCTGCCCGAACAGCGCCTGCCAGGCGTGGCCGAGGGGATTATCCGGACTGAACAGCACCAACAGGTAAAAACCGATGACGGTGGGCGGCAGCACGATGGGCAGGGTCACCAAGGCTTCCACCAGCGGGGCGGTGCGGGTCCGGCTGGTATACAAGAAGTAGGCGATGGGGATGCCCACCGCCAGTAGCAGCAGGGTCGTGGTCGCGGCCAGTTTCCCGGTCAGCCAGAAGGCCTGCCAGAATTCAGGAGTCGCCAAAAAACTTGCGTCCAGTCGAGGCTCCCCGGCTAGCCGCCGCCCAAGCCGTGGCGGACCAGAATTTCCTGGGCTTGCGCGGACCCGAGGAATTGCAGATAGGCCCGCGCCGCCGGATGGGATGCGCCGTGCCGGGTCAGGACAGCGGTTTGTTCCAAGGCCGGATGGGCGTTTTCCGGCACCAACTGATAGCGCCCGACCCCGGCCAGGGCCGGCCCCCGCAGCAGGGACCAGGCCACCAGTCCGGCGTCGGCATTGCCGCTGAGCACGAACTGGGCGGCCTGGGCGACGCTGTCGGCGGTCACCCGCTTGGACTGAACCGCCGGCCATAGCCCATAAAATTCCAAGGCCGCCCGGGCGGCGCGCCCATAGGGCGCATGTTCCGGGTTGGCGATGGCGATACGCCGGGCGGTGGCAACCGTCGCCGCCATGCCTTGTTCCACCGCTATGGCGGGATTCGTGGACCATAGCGCCAACCGTCCCCGAGCATACACCGTCACGGTGTCGGGAATGCCCTGCCCGGCTTTCACCACCGCCTCCGGATCGCTCCCGTCGGCGGCCAGGAACACGTGGAACGGCGCGCCGTTGCGGATTTGGGCGGAAAGATTGCCGGAGGAACCGAACACCGCCTCGATGCGGGTTTCGGGATGAGCGGCGACAAACCGGCGATTCAATTCCGGCAGACTGTGAATCAGGTCGGAAGCGGCGGCAATGGTCAAAGGCTCGGCCGCGCCGGCCAGGGCCGCCAGCAGCATCCCCGCCAAAGCGGCGCCGAGCCTGCGCCTCATGCAGCGGAACCGGGTTCGGTCCAGCGGGCCGCGGCCGCCCGGTCGCTGTCCTTGGCCTCCACCCAGCGGGATCCGGCGGCAAGCTCCTCTTTCTTCCAGAACGGCGCCTGGGTCTTGAGATAGTCCATGATGAACTGGCACGCCGCGAAGGCATGGTCCCGATGGCCGGACGCCACCGCCACCAACACGATGCGCTCCCCCGGCAGCAGCCGGCCCACGCGATGAACCACCGCCGTGCCGGCCAGCTCCCAGCGCCGCCGGGCCTCGGCGACGATTTCCGCCAAGGCTTTTTCCGTCATGCCGGGGTAATGTTCCAGGGTCATGGCCTTGACCGCCTGCCCCTCCTCGTTGCCCCGCACCAGCCCGATGAAGCTGGCCACCGCTCCGGCATTGGGGCAACGGGCTTGCAGCGCCGCCAACTCCGCCGCCACATCGAAATCCTCGGCCTGCACTCGTACCGTCATCTCAGCCCCCCGTCACCGGCGGAAAGTACGCCACTTCGTCGCCGTCGCGGATAGCGGCTTCCGGGCCGGCGAGTTGCCGGTTCACCGCCACCCGGTAGCGGGCGCCGGGACCCAGTTCCCGCTCCCACACCCCGCCCCGCGCCAGCAGATGCCGGGTCAGCCCGGCCACCTGCGCTATTTCGACGCCCCACCGAAGCTCTTCTCCGTCCCGGCCCAAGGCTTCCCGCAGCCGAGCGAAATACCGTACTTGAATCATGCGCTGCCTATCCTTCACGCCGGTCGCTTACTCAGTTTCAAACCCATGACTCGAAAACTTCAGCGCGCGGCTATTCTCGGTCACCGTCCGCACTACATGATCCGGAGCGCCTGCCGGCAGGGCGACTTCGATGAGTTTTTTGTTGGTCATGGCAGGTTCATGGTTAGACACCCAGCAAGCTGGCCAGCCCGGCATGGGGGAACCGGTTTCATTGCGGCGCCGCCGAGCGGGCGAGCAGTTCCGCGAAGTCGGATTCACGCTGGTAACGTGGCACCCCCAAAGCAAAATTCAACAAATTGATAGGGATCAAATATACCGCTTCCTCCCAGGGCTTGCTGTAAAATTCCCTTAGGCTGGTCTTATGGAACCCCTATCTTCATGAATTTTCCGCCCCCGCTGCCCCACGACCCCAACGCCTTGCCGGTGGCCCAAGCCCGGGAGCTGATCCAAGCCTACCTCGCTCCCGTTCGCGGCACCGAGATCCTGCCTTTGAAGCAAGCCCTGGGAAGAGTGCTGGCCGAAGATGTGGCGTCTCCCCTGGACGTGCCGGGATACGACAACTCCGCCATGGACGGCTACGGCGTGCGTTTCGCCGATCTCGCCGAAGCCCCGGTCCGGCTGCGGGTAGTCGGCACCGCCCGGGCCGGACGACCCTTCGCGGGAACAGCGGGGCCGGGGGAATGCGTCCGCGTCATGACCGGCGCGGTGATTCCCGCCGGCGTGGACACCGTCATCATGCAGGAGCACGTCAGCCGGGACGGCGACCACATCAGCGTCGAACCCGGCCACCGCCGGGGGCAAAACCTGCGGCGCGCCGGCGAGGACATCCCCCGAGGCAGCGTGGCCCTGGCCCGGGGCCGGTTGCTGCGGCCCGCCGAGCTGGGGCTGTTGGCTTCCCTGGGCACCCAGGAAATTCCCGTCCGCCGGCGGCCGCGGGTGGCCTTCTTCTCCACCGGCGACGAATTGCGGCCGGCCGGCACCCCCCTCGGACCGGGGCAAATCCACGACAGCAACCGCTATTCCCTTTACGGGATGCTGGCCCGCCTGGGCGTGGAGCCCCTGGACCTGGGCCTGCTGCCCGACGATCCCCATCAATTGCGGCAAGCCTTCGCCGAGGCGGCCGCCATGGCCGACGCGGTCATCGCCAGCGGCGGGGTCTCGGTGGGAGAAGCGGATTTCGTCCGGGACATCCTGGCCGGCCTGGGCGAAGTGGTGTTCTGGAAAATCGCCATGAAGCCGGGCCGGCCTCTGGCCTACGGCAAGCTGGGCGCGGCCCACTTCTTCGGATTGCCGGGCAATCCGGTGTCGGCCATGGTGACCTTTTATCAATTCGTGCGGGACGCCTTGCTCGCCCTCATGGGCTGCGACCCGGTGCCGGCGCTGCCCGTGCTGCAAGCCGTCTGCGTCGAGGATCTGCGCAAGGCTCCCGGCCGCACCGAATTTCAGCGCGGCATCCTGGCTCCCGATCCCCAGGGCCGATGGGTGGTGCGGCCCACCGGCGCCCAGGGCTCCGGCATGCTCAGCTCCATGAGCCAGGCCAATTGCTTCATCATTCTGCCCCAGGAACAGGGCAACGTGGCGGCCGGCGCCCCCGTTGCCGTGCAACTGCTGGAAGGGTTAGTCTGACGCCCCTATGCCCATTTCCGCCCCCCGCCCCGCCCTCATCGACCGCTTCGGCCGGCGCATCACCTATTTGCGCCTTTCCATCACCGACCGCTGCGATTTCCGCTGCAACTACTGCATGGCGGAAACGATGCAATTCCTTCCCCGGCACCGCATCCTCTCCCTGGAGGAATGCCTGCGGGTGGCCCGGATTTTCGTGGACCTGGGAGTGAGCAAAATCCGCATCACCGGGGGCGAACCGCTGGTCCGGAAGAACGCGCTCTGGCTGCTGGAGCGCTTGAGCACGCTGCCGGGCCTCAAGGAACTGGTGCTCACCACCAACGGCTCGCAACTGGAGCGCTACGCCCTTCCCTTGCGGCAGGCCGGAGTGCGGCGCATCAACATCAGCCTGGACAGCCTGGACCCGGCGCGCTTCCGGGCCATGACCCGAGTCGGCGACCTCGCCAGGGTGCTGGGCGGCATCGAAGCCGCTCTGCGCGCCGGCTTCGATGCCATCAAGCTCAACACCGTGATGATGCGCGGGGTCAACGACAGCGAGTTGGAATCCCTGACGCAGTTCGCCGTGAATCGCGGCATCGACATCGCCTTCATCGAGGAAATGCCCCTGGGCGCGGTGGACCACCGGCGCGGCGACACTTACTTCAGCAGCGACGCGGCCCTGGCCCGCCTGCGGCACCGCTTCGACCTCGTGCCCAGCACCAAGAACACCGGCGGCCCGGCCCGTTATTGGCGGGTCGCCCACAGCCCCACCCAGGTAGGCTTCATCTCCCCCCACTCCCACAATTTCTGCGCCGACTGCAATCGGGTGCGGGTCACCTGCCAGGGCGAACTCTTCCCCTGCCTCGGCCAGGACGAGCGGGTGGATCTCATGGCGCCGCTGCGGCGGCATCCCGATGACGATGTCCCGCTGCGGCAGGCCATCGCCGCCGCCATGGGCATCAAGCCCGAGGGCCACGACTTCGACCTCGCCCAGCCGCGGCCGAAGATCGTCCGCTTCATGTCCATGACGGGGGGCTGACTCGATGCGGAAAGCGCTTGGCATCACCGGCTTGGTGCTGGCCGGCGGCCAGGGCCGACGCATGGGGAGTCAAGACAAGGGGCTGCTGCCCCTGGACGGCAAACCCCTGATCGCCTGGGCACTGGAACGCCTGTCCCCGCAAGTGGACGAAATCCTCATCAGCGCCAACCGCAATCTCTCCGCCTACGCCCGCTGGGGGTACCCGGTGCTGCCCGACCTGGAGCCCGACGGCGGCCCCCTTTACGGCGTCCTGAGAGGCCTGGAAACCGCCCATCACCCGCTGCTGGCCTGCACCCCCTGCGACACGCCGCATATCCCCGCCGACCTCGCGCAGCGGCTGCGGGACGCTCTGCTGCTCCGGGAAAACGCCGTCCTCGCGGTGGCTGCCTGGCGCGGCCGGGTCCATCGGCTCTGCTTCCTGTGTCGCCGTAGCATCGTTGCGCAACTGCGCGCCTTCCTGGAAGGCGGCGGCAGGCGCGTGCAGGAATGGCAGCAAACCCTGGTAGCGGTGGAAGTTCCTTTCGACGATCACTCCGCCGACCCTTTCATCAACGTCAATACCCCCGCCATCCTGCAAAATTTGCAGAGGCCCGGAGGGGACTTGGAAGGGGCGGCGCCGTAAGCGTTCACGGGGCCCCCATTCCCAGGCCCGTTCCCGAATCAGCGTAGCAAAACCAACAAAGGAGCAAGCATGAATATCGCCCATAGCGTCACCGATCTCATCGGCAACACCCCCCTGGTGCGCATCAACCGCCTGACCCAAGGATGCGTCGCCCAAGTAGTCGCCAAGTTGGAATACCAGAACCCGGCCCACAGCGTGAAGGATCGCATCGGCCTCTCGATGATCGAGGCCGCCGAGAAAGCCGGGCGCATCAAGCCCGACACCATCATCCTGGAACCCACCAGCGGCAATACCGGCATCGGCCTGGCCATGGTGTGCGCGGCCAGGGGATACAAATGCACCCTGGTCATGCCGGATACCATGAGCAAGGAACGGCGCATGCTATTGCGCGGTTATGGCGCGGAGCTGGTCCTGACGCCGGGAGCGGAACGCATGCCGGGGGCCATCAAGAAAGCCGAGGAAATGGCGGCGGCGGACCCGCGCTACTTCATTCCGCAACAGTTCGAGAACCCCGCCAATCCCGAGGTGCATCGCCGCACCACCGCCGAGGAGATTTGGCGCGATACCGACGGCAAGGCCGACATACTGGTATCCGGAATCGGCACCGGCGGAACCATCACCGGGGTCGGCGAAGCCCTCAAGGCCCGCAAGCCCTCGTTTCAGTGCATCGCGGTGGAGCCCGACGCCTCGGCGGTTTTGTCCGGCGGGCAACCCGGACCCCATCCGATGCAAGGGATAGGCGCCGGCTTCATCCCCAAAATCCTCAACACCCAAATCTACGACGAAGTGGTGCGAGTCAAGAACGACGATGCGCTGCAAACCGCTCGCCGCATGGCCCGGGAAGAAGGATTGCTGGTCGGCATCTCCTCCGGAGCGGCGGTATGGGCGGCCCTGGAAGTGGCGAAGCGCGCCAAGAATAAAGGCAAGCTGATCGTGGTGATCATCCCTTCCTTCGGCGAGCGCTACTTGAGCACTCCTCTGTTCGCGGACTTGGCCGACTGAAGCGCACTCCCGGAAAAACTCCGGGTCAACGACTTAACACCGAATCCGCCACAAAAGGGTTGTGACGCCGCTCGTCGCCAAAGGTGGACAGCGGGCCATGGCCGGGGATAAAGGTGACGTCGTCGCCCAAGGGCCAGAGCTGCTGGCGAATGGAGCGGATCAGGGTCGCATGGTCACCCTTGGGGAAATCGGTGCGGCCGATGGAGCCCTGGAACAGCACGTCGCCGACGATGGCCAGCCGCGACGGGCGGTGGAAGAACACCACATGGCCCGGCGTGTGCCCCGGGCAGTGGCGGACTTCCAAAACCACCTCGCCAAAGCTCACCGTATCCCCATCTTTCAGCCAGCGATCCGGCTCGAAAATGCGAGCGGGAGGCAAGCCATACATCCGGGCCGATTGGGGCATGGCATCTATCCAGAATTTATCCTCGGGATGCGGCCCTTCGATGGGCAGGTGCAGCCGCTCGGCCAAATCCGCCACGCCACCGGCGTGGTCCAGGTGGCCGTGGGTGACCAGGATCTTGACGAGTCGCACGCCCTTGCGCTCCGCCACCGCAAGCACTCGATCCAGGTCTCCGCCGGGGTCCACCACCGCCCCCTCCAGGGTACGCTCGCACCACAGCAGGGTGCAGTTCTGCTCGAAAGGGGTTACGGGTATCACGATATATTGCATGATGCTTCACTCCGCTTTTTTGGCATTATCCCGCATTCTCAGGCGCCGTCCCAAGCGGGCGGCCCCCCATAATCCCACGTCGGGACGCAGCACCACCCGCACCGGGATGGTTTCCAGCAAGGCCGCATACCGGCCTTTATCCCGGAAAGCCGCCATGAAAGCCCCTTGCGCCAGTTTAGGGGCAATCTTCCCGGCGATGCCCCCCGCCACGTACAAGCCACCCCGCGGCAAGGTGGCCAGGGCCCAATTGCCGGCAAAGGCGCCGTAGGCCGAGACGAACACATCCAGGGCTTGCTCCGCCAGCGGATCGTTTCCCGCCAAAGCCCTGGCCGAGATGCTCTCCGGGTCCGACGCTCGCGCCGCCGATCCGGCCCGCTCGGCCAAGAAGCGGTAAATGTCCGCCAAGCCCGGACCCGACACTACCCGCTCCCAGGACACGTGCCCGTAACGGCCCTGCAAAACCCGCCACAGCTCCGCCTGCAAGGCATCGGCGGGAGCGAAATCCCCATGGCTGCCCTCCGAAGGGTAACAGACGTATTCTCCCTCCTGCCAAGCCAGCCACCCCGCCCCCAGACCGGTCCCGGCTCCCAGCACCGCCCGCACCCCGCGAGGCTGCGCGATGCCTTGCTGCAGCACCCTGCAATCCTGCGGCTCCAGTTCCTGAATCCCCGCAGCCACCGCCTCAAAATCGTTGACCAAGGCCACTTTGGCGATGCCTAGCCGAGCCGCCAGCTCCTCGGTCCTGACCGCCCAAGGCAAATTGGTCAAACGCGCCTCGCCATCGCTCACCGGCCCGGCCACCGCCAGACACGCCGCGTCGAGCAGCCCCGCGCCGGAAATCCCCTGGGCTTCCAGAAACGCTTCCAGCAAGGGTTCCAAACCGGGAAAGGCGGTGCTGGGATATTGCTCTTTTCCCAACAGCTCGCCGGCGGGGCCGAACACCCCCACCAGGGTTTTGGTTCCCCCCACATCGGCCGCCAACACCTTCGCCTGCCTTATCATTTGACCCGCCCGGCGCTGTATTCGTCCTCGATGTCATCCCGGAAAAAGCTCCACAGAGAACGACCGGCGGTCTTCAAGCGGGGGAAGGCCTCCTGGGATACGGCGGCGTACCGTATCACTCGTCCGTCGCTAAATGCTACTTGTTGCAGTGTGCGGGAAACCGGATCGTAGCCGATGGCCTGGAGCTTGCCGCCGCTCACCTTGATCATCTCCATCGGCGCCCTCTGGTCAAAAATCTATTTTAGCAGGCGGCGAAAAAACCGCCGCGTGCTTTGATGCTGGGTACGTTGGTCTGCGAGATGCGGTGTGTTGTGACGTTGGGACGCTGATCCTGTGTCGCAGTTCAGTAATCCCCCATCGGTTCCAAGAGGGGGCGAGCCCCCCTCGATAGGGTGTGCTCCTCTGGCCCGGGAAATCGCCGTGACCCGGGAGGCTGGGCAAGGCTACAATTCTGCTTCTCGCTGTTCACCCTCGATCCGCCATGACCGCCATCCGCATTCTGCCCGATGCCCTGATCAGCCAAATCGCCGCCGGCGAAGTGGTGGAGCGTCCTGCCGCGGCCCTCAAGGAACTGCTGGAAAACAGCCTGGATGCGGAGGCCGGCGAAATCACCGTGCAATTGGCTAAAGGCGGGATCGAGCGCATCGAAGTGGTCGACAATGGCGTGGGGATAAGCCAAGAAGAATTGCCCCTGGCGTTGGCTCGCCACGCCACCAGCAAGATCTCCCTCCTGGAAGACCTGGAAAGGGTTGCCACTTTGGGTTTTCGGGGGGAAGCGCTGGCCAGCATCGCCTCGGTCTCCCGCTTGCTCTTGTCCAGCCGCCGCGCCAATGACCGCCACGGCTGGAGCATCGAGACTGTTGGGAGCGAAATCAGCCGACCGGCGCCGGCCTCCCACCCCCCCGGCAGCCGGGTGGAAGTCCGCGACCTGTACTTCAATACCCCGGCCCGCCGCAAATTCCTGAAAACCGACGCCACCGAATTCGCCCATTGCGAGGAAGCCTTCCGGCGCATCGCCCTGTCGCGGCCTGGGGTGGCCATGACCTTGTTCCACAACGGACGGCTACGATGGCAATTGAAACCGGGAGCGCTCGGGGAGCGGATGGAGGCCCTGCTGGGACAAGATTTTGCCGCAGAAAGCATCGCTCTCGATGAAACCGGCGGGGTGTTGCGATTGTTCGGCGTCGTGGGCCTCCCCAGCGCGGCAGGCTCGTCCCGGGAGGCTCAATACCTGTTCGTCAATGGCCGCTTCGTGCGGGACAAGCTGATCACCCATGCCGTGCGGCAGGCTTACCGGGACGTGCTGCGGCCCGACGCCTATCCCAGCTATGCGCTGTTTCTGGAGATTGATCCGGTGCTGGTGGATGTGAACGTGCATCCCACCAAAACCGAAGTCCGGTTCCGCGATACCCAGGCCGTCTATCGCTTTGTGTTCCATGCGGTGGAGCGGGCACTGGCGACATCGGGCATGGCCCGGTCCGCCGCATCCGATGCGCCGGCCGCTCCGCGGCCCGTCCCAGCCTACGGAGCCTCGGCCTTCCAGGGTTTGTTGAGCCTGGCCGCCCGGCAGCAACCGGGGCTCTATGCCGCTTTGGCGGCTCCCCGGCCCGCCTCGGAGGGTCAGGAGGTCATGGAGCGCTCCGAGGGTCCGGGAAGAACGGAATCCGCCACCGGAGAGCAACCGGAAATCCCTCCCTTGGGGTTTGCCTTGGCGCAGCTCGGAGGAATCTATCTGTTGGCCCAAAACCGCCACGGCCTAGTGGTGGTGGACATTCACGCGGCCCACGAGCGGGTGGTGTACGAGCGGCTGAAAGCCGACCTCGATCGGCTGCCCGGACAAAGCCAGCCGCTGCTCATCCCCGCCACCCTGGACGCCGATAGCCACGACATCGCCGCGGTGGAGACCCATGCCGAGGCGTTGCGGGCGATGGGATTCGAGCTGGCAGCGCTGTCCCCCCGCCGCATCGCGGTGCGCGGCGTGCCGGCCTTGCTGCAAGACGCCGACCCGGCAGCCCTGGCCCGCCGGGTGCTGGACGAATTGCGCGAATACGGCGCCACCCGGCTGCTCACCGAACGGCGCAATGACTTGCTGGCCACCATGGCCTGCCACGGCGCGGTGCGGGCCGGACGCTCCCTGAGCCGGGAGGAAATGAACGCGCTGTTGCGGGACATGGAGGCCACCGAACGCTCCGGCCAGTGCAACCACGGCCGGCCCACCTGGTTCCAGATCGGCTACGCCGAGCTGGACGGGCTGTTCTTGCGGGGGCAGTGAACCTTGGCTCGCGACGTCCCGCCGCCGGCCGTTTTCCTGATGGGTCCGACCGGGGCCGGCAAGACCCAGGTGGCCCTGGAACTGGCGGAACACCTGCCGCTGGAAATCGTCAGCGTGGATTCGGCGCTGATCTACCGCCACATGGACATCGGCACCGCCAAACCCGATGCCGCGACCCGCGCCCGGGTGCGGCACCATTTGGTGGACCTCATCGACCCCGACGCAATTTATTCGGCGGCTCGTTTCCGCAAGGACGCCCTGGCCGCCATGGCGGACATCACGCAACGCGGCAAGCTGCCGTTGCTGGTGGGGGGCACCATGCTCTATTTCAAGACCCTGCTGGAGGGCATCAACGACCTGCCGGAGGCCGATCCCGGCATCCGCCTGGTGATCGACACCATGGCCCAGGATGCCGGCTGGCCGGCGCTGCACGAGGAATTGGCGCGGGTCGATCCGGAAACCGCGGAGCGCCTCAACCCCAACGACGCCCAGCGCATTCAGCGGGCGCTGGAAGTGTATTACCTGACCGACACCCCGTTGTCGGCGCTGCTCAAGCGACCCAAGCGGGCCGGCTTGCCCTACCGGGTGCTGAAAATCGCCTTGCTTCCCGAGGACCGGGGGCTGCTGCACCGGCGCATCGCCGAGCGCTTCGAGGAAATGCTGGAATCCGGATTGCTCGCCGAGGTCCGCCGGCTGCGGGCGGACTTCGCCCTGGATCTTTCCTCCCCGGCGGTCCGTTGCGTCGGCTACCGGCAGGTATGGCAATACCTGGACGGCAACCTGAGCCTGGCCCAACTGCGGGAGGCCGCCCAGGCCGCCACCCGGCAACTGGCGCGGCGCCAGTTGACTTGGCTGCGAGCCATGGAGGATGTCGTGGCGATTCCCTGCGAAGCCCTCGACGCCACGGAATGGGTGCTCCAAGCCATCCGGCGCCACCTCGCGGCAGCGTGATCGGTCCCCTAAAACGGA
>JAHFQX010000015.1:0-44954 GCA_023259135.1 Betaproteobacteria bacterium
TCTCGATCACGGTGAGCCTGATTGCGCCGATTGCCATGGAAGAGGGCTTACGGTTCGCGATTCGCGAAGGCGGCCGCACCGTCGGCGCCGGCGTCGTCGCTAAAGTCATCGAGTGAGGTTGGATGGGGCTGGGCGCGAGCCCGGCAATCCCAAACCCGGGAAGAAACTATGCAAAGTCAGAAAATTCGTATCCGCTTGAAGGCCTTCGACTACCGGCTTATCGATCAATCCGCGGTAGAGATCGTTGAAACGGCGAAGCGCACGGGAGCGGTGGTTAGGGGCCCGGTGCCCTTGCCTACTCGCATCGAGCGGTTCGACGTATTGCGTTCGCCGCATGTGAATAAGACTTCCCGCGATCAACTCGAAATTCGCACCCATTTGCGTTTGCTCGATATCGTCGATCCCACCGATAAAACGGTGGACGCCCTGATGAAGCTGGATTTGCCGGCAGGGGTGGATGTGGAGATTAAACTGTAGCTTGGCTTAACCGCCGGCAATGCCGGCCGCCAGTCAATCGTAACCGGCGCCTTGTTAAGGAAAACACAAAATGAGTTTGGGATTGGTCGGCCGCAAGATCGGCATGACGCGGATTTTCACTGAGGACGGCGATGCCGTTCCGGTGACCGTGCTGGATGTTTCGAACAATCGGGTTACTCAGATCAAGACTCCGGGCGCCGATGGGTATGCCGCCGTCCAGGTGGCCTTCGGCAAGCGCCGGCCGGGTCGGGTGAGCAAGCCCCAAGCGGGTCATTTCGCCAAAGCCGGCGTGGAAGCCGGTCATGGGGTCCGAGAATTTCGCGCGACTCCCGAAGAACTGGCTGACTTGAAGCCGGGTAGCGTACTGGGGCCGGATGTGTTCCGAGCCGGGCAGAAAGTGGACGTGACCGGGACGACCATCGGTAAGGGGTTTACCGGCGTCATCAAGCGCCACCACTTTTCTTCTGGCCGGGCCAGTCACGGCAACTCGGTTTCCCACAACAAGCCGGGTTCCATCGGACAAGCCCAAGATCCCGGGCGGGTGTTTCCCGGCAAGCGGATGGCGGGCCATTATGGCGGCGATCGCCGCACGGTCCAGAATCTCGAAGTGTTTCGGGTGGACGCGGAGCGCCAATTGCTGTTGGTGAAGGGGGCAGTCCCGGGATCCGCCGGGGGTGATGTGCTGGTGCGACCGGCGGTGAAGGCGGGTGCATAATGGAACTCAAAGTCATCGATGCCAGCGGCAAGCCTGCCGAGAGCCTGGCCGGTTCCGATGCGTTGTTCGGCCGGGAGTACAACGAGGCCTTGGTGCATCAAGTGGTCACCGCGTACTTGGCCAATGCCCGGCAGGGTAGCCGGGCGCAGAAAGGCCGGAGCGACGTGAATAAGAGCACCCGCAAGCCGTGGCGCCAAAAAGGCACCGGGCGGGCGCGGGCAGGTATGGCGTCGAGCCCGCTGTGGCGCGGCGGCGGAAAAATTTTTCCCAACTCTCCCGACGAGAATTTCACCCATAAGGTGAACCGCAAGATGTATCGGGCGGCATTGCGCGCCATCTTCTCCCGGCTGGTCCAGGAAGGGCGTTTGTCGGTGGTGGATTCCTTCTCCATCGAGGTTCCCAAAACCAAGGTGTTGGCCGAGAAAATCAAGGGAATGGGGTTTGTTGGGGCGGTGCTGCTCATCACCGATAAGCTGGACGATAATCTTTACCTGTCCGCCCGCAACCTGCAAGATGTTTTGGTGCTGGAGCCGAGCCAAGCCGATCCGGTGTCTCTTGTCCACTACCCCAGCGTCCTATTGACCCGGGGCGCCGTGGCCCAACTGGAGGAGATGTTCGCATGAATGCGCGGAACGTCAGTCAAGAAAATCTATTGCAGGTGTTGCTGGCTCCGCAAGTGTCCGAAAAAGCCACTTGGGTTGCGGACAAGCACAACCAGATTATTTTCCGGGTTGCCGCGGGCGCAACCCGGCAACAGGTGAAAGCCGCTGTTGAATCGCTGTTCAAGGTTCGGGTATTGGGTGTCCAGGTGGCCAATGTCAAGGGCAAGGAAAAGCGCTTTGGCGGCATGATCGGCCGCCGCGGCGGCTGGAAAAAGGCATTTGTCCGCCTTGAGGCCGGCCAGGACCTCAACCTTTCCGGGGAACTCAAATAATGGCGCTCGTCAAAGTCAAACCCACATCCCCTGGACGCCGGGCAGTGGTCAAGGTGGTGACGCCGGGGCTACACAAGGGCAAGCCCCACGACAAGCTCGTGGAGAAAAAATCCCGCACCGGCGGGCGCAACAGCCAGGGACATATCACCACCCGGCATCAGGGGGGGGGGCATAAGCAACATTACCGTATCGTGGATTTCCGGCGGAATAAGGACGGCATTTCGGCCGAGGTCGAGCGCCTGGAATACGATCCCAATCGTAGCGCTCACCTTGCTCTGCTGTGCTACGCCGATGGGGAGCGCCGGTACATTATCGCTCCCAAAGGCATTGCGGCCGGCGCCCAGATTATGAGCGGGACGGATGCTCCTATCAAGGCCGGCAATGCGATGCCTTTGAAGAACATCCCGGTGGGCACTACCCTACACTGCATTGAATTGCAGCCCGGCAAGGGGGCCCAATTGGCCAGGTCCGCCGGGGCATCGGTGCAGTTGTTGGCACGGGAGGGCAGCCACGCTCAATTACGATTGCGTTCCGGAGAAATCCGCCGGGTTCATGTGGACTGCCGGGCGACTATCGGTGAAGTCGGCAACGAGGAGCACTCCTTGCGCTCCATCGGGAAAGCGGGCGCTCAACGGTGGCGCGGAATTCGGCCGACGGTACGGGGCGTGGCGATGAACCCTGTCGACCATCCGCATGGCGGGGGTGAGGGGAAAACCGCGGCGGGCCGGGATCCGGTCAGTCCTTGGGGCACTCCCACCAAGGGATATCGTACGCGCCGGAACAAGCGGACCGCCAGCATGATCGTGCGGCGCCGTCATGTGGTGAAAGGGTAATCGGATCATGGCACGTTCTCTTAAAAAAGGGCCGTTCGTCGACGGCCACTTATTCGCCAAGGTAGAGGCGGCCCGTAAGGTAAACGACCGGCGCCCGATCAAAACCTGGTCGCGCCGGTCCACCGTGCTGCCCGATTTTGTCGGGTTGACCATTGCGATCCATAACGGAAGACAGCACGTTCCGATTTATGTTTCCGAGAACATGGTGGGGCACAAGCTGGGTGAGTTTGCTCCCACCCGTACCTTCAAGGGCCACGCCGCCGACAAAAAGGCGGCGGTCAAGAAATCGGGGGCATGATGGGCACTAAAGCCGTATTGCGTGGCGTCCGCCTTTCCGCCCAAAAGGGCCGGCTGATCGCTGATTTGGTTCGGGGGCAGCCGGTGGAGCGGGCACTGAATATCCTGGCCTTCAATCCCCGCAAAGGGGCGAAGATCATCCGCAAGGTGCTGGAGTCCGCCATCGCCAACGCCGAGCACAATGATAACGCGGATGTCGATGCCCTTAGGGTCTCGACGATACACGTCGAACAAGGTCCCAGCCTCAAGCGGTTTGCCGCTCGGGCCAAAGGGCGGGGCAACCGTATCACCAAGCCGACTTGTCACATTTACGTGACCGTCGGGGAATAAAGGGCATTTATTTATGGGACAAAAAATTCATCCGACGGGGTTTCGGCTGGTCGTTCGGCGTAATTGGACGTCCAAATGGTACGCTGGGGACAAGAACTTTCCCGCAATGCTGCAAGGAGATGTCGCGGTGAGGGCTTTCCTGCGGAAAAAATTGGCCCATGCTGCGGTGGGCCGGGTGGTCATCGAGCGGCCCGCCAAAAATGCCCGGATCACCATTTTCAGCGCTCGCCCGGGGGTGGTGATCGGCAAAAAGGGTGAGGATATCGAGTCCTTGAAGATCCAACTGCAGAAAATGATGGGAGTGCCGGTCCACGTCAATATCGAGGAAATCCGCAAACCCGAGGTGGATGCCCAATTGATTGCCGATAGCATCTCCGCTCAGTTGGAAAAGCGCATCATGTTCCGCCGGGCCATGAAGCGGGCCATGACTAACGCCATGCGATTGGGGGCTCAAGGCATCAAGATCATGAGCGCCGGACGTCTCAACGGCATCGAAATCGCCCGTACCGAGTGGTACCGGGAAGGCCGAGTTCCCTTGCATACCCTGCGGGCGGATATTGACTACGGCGTCTCGGAAGCCAAGACGACCTACGGAGTGATCGGCGTCAAGGTATGGGTGTTCAGGGGCGAGACCCTCGGCAAGGGGGAGCAACCGGCGACACCCGCCGCCGAGCCGGAGAAGCGAACTAAAAGGCCTGGAGTGAAACATGCTGCAGCCAGCTAAGACCAAATACCGTAAACAGCAAAAAGGCCGCAACGTCGGAATTGCCACCCGCGGCGCCAAGGTGAGCTTCGGTGAATTCGGCCTGAAAGCGACTAGCCGGGGACGCCTGACTTCCCGGCAAATCGAGGCCGCCCGGCGCGCCATGACCCGGCATATCAAGCGCGGCGGACGCATCTGGATCAGGGTGTTTCCCGACAAGCCCGTCTCCAAGAAGCCCGCGGAGGTTCGGATGGGAAACGGCAAGGGAAACACCGAGTACTATGTTGCCGAGATCCAGCCGGGCAAGGTGCTGTATGAAATGGACGGGGTCAGCGAGCAAGTGGCGCGGGAAGCTTTTCGGCTTGCCTCATCGAAGCTCCCGCTTCTGACGACATTCGTGATCAGACAGGTGGGCTAAGCTATGAAAGCGGCGGAATTGAGGGGAAAGTCCGAACAGGATTTGCAGCAGGAGTTGCTGGATCTGCTGAAAGCCCAGTTCGGTTTGCGGATGCAGCACGCTACGCAGCAGTTGGCCGATGTTAGCCAGTTCAGGAAAGTCCGGCGCGACATCGCCCGGACCCGAACCCTGCTGGCGGAAAAGTCGAGGCAGGCATGAGCGATACGACGAGCAACAGCCGGAGGTTGACCGGCCGCGTGGTCAGCGACAAGATGCAAAAGACCGTTACGGTGCTGGTCGAGCGCCGGGTGAAGCATCCCCTATACAGCAAAGTCATTATCCAGTCGAAAAAGTACCATGCTCATGATGAACGGGATGAGTTTAAGGTCGGTGATGTGGTAGTGATCGAGGAGTGCCGCCCTCTGGCCAAGACCAAGACTTGGCGGGTGGCGGGGTTCGCCCGGCAGCAATAAGCGATTAAAGTCTTTGTAAAAAGTCGGGTCGCGTGTTAAGATTCGCCCCTTTTTTCGCGCTGCTACGCGGCAGCGCTCAACCCTGACGGGATCCAATACTGACCGCTTGGCCTCTCGGGCCAGCGGATAAAGTTGGAGAGGTTTCAAAAATGATACAAATGCAGTCGGTGCTGGATGTCGCGGACAATACCGGCGCCCGGACAATCATGTGCATCAAGGTGTTGGGCGGGTCGAAGCGGCGCTATGCCGGGATCGGCGACGTCATTAAGGTCACCGTGAAGGATGCCGCGCCGCGGGGCCGGGTCAAGAAGGGTGAAATATACAATGCCGTGGTGGTGCGTACCGCCCACGGGGTTCGCCGCTCCGACGGCTCCAGAGTCAAGTTCGACCGCAATGCCGCGGTGCTCCTCAACAATAAGCTGGAGCCTATCGGCACCCGGATTTTCGGCCCGGTGACTCGGGAGCTGCGTACCGAGCGGTTTATGAAAATTGTTTCACTGGCACCCGAAGTTCTGTAGAGGGGCTGGATATGCGAAAGATCAGGAAAAACGACGAAGTAATCGTGATTGCCGGCGGGGATAAGGGGAAGCGCGGAACCGTACTACGGGTACTGGATACCGGCCGGCTGCTGGTGGAGGGGGTCAACAAGGTGAAAAAGCACCAGCGGCCCAACCCTGCACGGGGAGAAGTGGGGGGCATCGTCGAAAAAGAGATGCCCGTTCACGTGTCCAACCTGGCCCTGTTCAATCCTGTCACCCAAAAGCCGGATCGGATCGGAATTCGGGTGCTGGAGGATGGCCGCAAAGCGCGTTACTTCAAATCCAACAGCGAATTGCTGGATGTCTGAGGGAGGAGTGATGGCGCGCTTGCAAGAATACTACCGGGGTACAGTGGTCAAGCAGCTTACGCAGCAATTTGGCTACAAGTCGCCGATGGATGTTCCGCGGGTTACCAAGATCACTCTGAATATGGGGGTGGGAGAGGCGGCCGCGGACAAGAAGCTGATCGAAAACGCCATGGGCGATTTGCGGCGGATTGCCGGGCAGAAGCCGGTGGCGACCAAGGCGAGAATATCGGTCGCCGGCTTCAAGATCCGGGAGGGGTATCCCATCGGTTGCATGGTTACGTTGCGCCGGAACCGGATGTACGAGTTTATGGATCGGTTGATTTCGGTCGCGATCCCGCGCATCCGGGATTTTCGGGGGATTTCCGGCCGGTCTTTCGACGGGCGCGGGAATTTCAATATGGGGGTGAAGGAGCAAATCATTTTCCCCGAAATCGAGTACGACAAGGTGGACGCGCTCAGGGGGTTGAATATTTCCATCACCACCACCGCCAAGACCGACGAGGAAGCGCGTGCTTTGTTGGCGGCATTCAAGTTTCCTCTCAGGAGTTGAACCAGCATGGCGAAGAAGTCGTTAGTCAACCGCGAGCGGAAGCGGCGGGATACGGTGAAAAAGTACGCGGCTAAGCGGGGCGAGTTGTTGGCGGTGGCCGAGAGCGCGAAATTTTCCGAGGAAGAGCGCTATGCGGCTCGTCTCGAGCTTCAGCAGTTGCCACGCAACGCCAGTCCGACCCGCTTGCGTAATCGGTGCGCCATTACGGGGCGTCCCCGCGGCGTTTACAAGAAATTCGGGCTGGGCCGCAGCAAGCTTCGGGAATTGGCCATGCGGGGCGAAATCCCGGGCGTGGTCAAGGCCAGTTGGTGAGTCGGGGAGAATCGATATGAGCATGAGCGATCCGATTGCCGATATGCTGACCCGCATTCGCAATGCCCAGGCCGCGGATAAGTCTTCGGTGATGATGCCGACGAGCAAAATCAAGGCCGAAATTGCCCGGGTGTTGAAGGAGGAGGGCTACGTCGAGGACTTCGCGGTTCGTAACGCGGAAGGCAAGGGGGTTCTGGAGATCGGCCTCAAATATTATGCGGGACGGCCGGTGATCGAGCGCATCGAGCGGATCAGCCGCCCGGGATTGCGTATTTACAAGCATTGCAAGGACATCCCCCGTGTCATGAACGGATTGGGGGTTGCCATCGTTTCCACCTCCAGGGGGGTCATGACGGACCACAAAGCGCGAGCTTCGGGTCTGGGAGGCGAAGTCCTGTGCATCGTGGCCTAGCACAGCCGGTTTAAAGAGGCGGGGTATATAGGATATGTCGCGAATTGCAAAATACCCGGTGGAGATTCCGGCCGGCGTCGAGGTGGAGCTGGCTCCCCGGAAAATTTCCGTCAAAGGACCTTTGGGTGCTTTGGCCCAGGCTTGGCAAGGAGATGTTGAAGTCGCCAAGGACGGGAATGGGCTGCAAGTGAAGGCTCTGGGCGACTCGATTCAAGCCAAAGCGATGTCCGGCACGCTGCGGGCGCTGATCGCCAACATGGTGCAAGGGGTCAGCAAGGGCTTTGAAAAAAAATTGACCTTGGTCGGAGTCGGCTACAGAGCGCAAGCCAGCGGCGAAACTTTGAACTTGACCCTGGGGTTCTCCCACCCTATCGCCTTTAAGGTTCCTCGGGGGGTGAAGGTGGAAACCCCGAGCCAGACCGAAGTGCTCCTTAAGGGAATCGACAAGCAGCAAGTGGGTCAAGTGGCGGCCGAAGTCCGCGCCCTGCGTCCGCCGGAGCCTTATAAAGGCAAGGGGGTGCGGTACGCCGACGAGCTGGTGGTCCTCAAAGAGACCAAGAAAAAATAATCGTCGGATCATTTAAGGATCAGGGACTTTCGAAATGGACAAGAAGCAATCGCGGCTGCGGAGAGCGCGGCAAACCCGCGCCAGAATCGCCCAGTTGGGGGCGACGCGGCTGATGGTATTTCGCTCCAACGAGCATATTTATGCCCAAGTTATAGATGGCGGCAAGGGACAGGTACTGGCCAGCGCTTCGACATTGGATCGGGATATCCGGGGAACGTTGCCTCACGGGCGAGGGGTCGAAGCCGCCACCTTGGTGGGGCGCCGCATCGCCGAGAAAGCCAAGCAGGCGGGAGTGGAGGCGGTGGCCTTCGATCGTTCCGGCTATCGTTATCACGGCCGTGTCAAGGCGCTGGCGGAAGCGGCTCGGCAGCACGGGCTCAAGTTTTAATCCGGGGGTTGCATGGCGAGAATGCACGGCAAGGGCCAAGTCTCGGAGGAACGCTCCGACGGGCTGAAGGAAAAAATGGTGGCGGTCAATCGGGTCACCAAGGTGGTCAAGGGCGGGCGAGTGCTGAGCTTTGCCGCCCTCAGCGTGGTGGGCGATGGCGACGGCGGCATTGGCATGGGCAAGGGCAAGGCCCGGGAAGTTCCGGTGGCGGTGCAGAAAGCCATGGAAGAAGCCCGCCGCAAGCTGGTCAAGATTCCCTTGAAAAGCGGGACGCTGCACCACTCCGTGGTCGGCATCCATGGGGCGGCGAAGGTGTATATGCAGCCCGCTTCGGAAGGTACCGGGATTATTGCCGGGGGGCCGATGCGGGCGGTATTCGAAGTCATGGGCGTCCATAACATTCTGGCCAAATGCATCGGCTCGACCAATCCCTACAACGTGGTTCGGGCGACCTTGAACGGCTTGCTGAGCATGAGAACTCCCGCCGAGGTCGCCGCCAAACGAGGCAAGACCGTCGAAGAGATCAGAGGTTAAGGTTTATGGAACGCCCTCAACAAACCGAAAAAATACGGGTGACGCTGAAGCGCAGTCTCATCGGCACCATTCAATCTCACCGAGCTTGTGTCAGGGGCTTGGGATTGCGGCGGCTTAATCATACCGTCGAGGTGGAAAACACCCCGGCTGTTCGCGGCATGATTGCAAAAGTGAGCTATTTGGTGAAGCGCGAGGATTGATATGCGGTTGAACGGAATTCAGCCTGCCTTGGGCAGTCGCAAGCAAAGAAGGCGTGTTGGCCGGGGCATCGGCAGCGGCCTGGGCAAGACTGCCGGGCGGGGCCATAAAGGCCAAAAATCCCGTTCCGGCGGCTTCCATAAGGTCGGCTTCGAGGGCGGGCAAATGCCGCTACAGCGGCGCCTTCCCAAGCGGGGATTCGTGTCTTTGACGCGTCGCCATGTGGCTCAGGTCCGCCTGTCGGACTTGGGCCGAGTGGCCGGGGACGTGGCGGACATTCACGCTCTCAAGGCCGCCGGCCTGGTCCCGGGCTCGGCGGTGGCGGCGAAAGTGTTCTTGTCGGGACAGTTGGCGCGGCCGCTGACCGTGCGCGGCGTCGGGGTGTCGAAGGGCGCCCGGCAGGCAGTGGAAGCCGCCGGCGGAAAGGTGGAAGGCTAGCTTCGGTGGCGACCGGTTCCGCATTGGGCATCGCAGGGAAGCTGGGGGACCTGAAGCGTCGCCTATTGTTCCTGCTGGGGGCGCTAGTGGTGTATCGCATCGGTGCTCATATTCCCGTTCCCGGGATTGATCCGGCCCAACTGGCGGAGTTGTTCCGGTCGCAGCGGGGGGGCATCCTGGACATGTTCAACATGTTTTCCGGCGGCGCCTTGTCCCGTTTTACGATCTTCGCCCTGGGGATCATGCCCTACATTTCGGCATCCATCATCATGCAACTCATGACAGTGGTGTCGCCCCAGTTGGAGCAGTTGCGCAAGGAAGGCGAAACGGGTCGCCGCAAAATCACCCAGTACACCCGCTATGGCACCTTGGCGCTGGCGCTGTTCCAGGGTTTGGGCATCGCCATCGCCCTGGAATCGCAGCCGGGCCTGGTCATTCACCCCGGCATCCTGTTTCGGCTGACCACGGTCACCACCCTGGTCACGGGGACCATGTTCTTGATGTGGCTGGGAGAGCAGATTACCGAGCGCGGCGTCGGTAACGGCATTTCGATGATTATTTTCGCCGGCATCGCCGCCGGATTGCCGCACGCCATTGGCGGAACTTTGGAGCTGGCCAGCACGGGGGCGTTCTCGGTGCCTTTGGTGCTGTTCCTGTTCATTGCGGCGATCGCCGTGACTGGCTTCGTGGTGTTCGTGGAGCGGGGACAACGGAAGATTCTGGTCAATTATGCCAAGCGGCAAGTGGGCCGGAGAGTCTATGGGGGGCAGGCGTCCCACTTGCCTCTCAAGCTCAACATGTCCGGGGTGATTCCTCCGATATTCGCTTCCAGCATGATTTTGTTTCCGGCGACGGCGGCGGGCTGGTTCGGCAGCTCGGAGAATCTCGGGTGGCTGAGAGATGCGGCGGCCACGCTGCACCCCGGCCAACCCATTTATGTGGTGTTGTATGCCTCGGCGATCGTGTTCTTCTGTTTCTTTTACACGGCCTTGGTGTTCAATCCCAAGGAAACGGCGGACAACCTGAAAAAGAGCGGGGCCTTCGTGCCCGGAATCCGGCCTGGCGAGCAAACCGCCCGCCACATCGAGCGGGTGACGATGCGGCTGACTTTGGTGGGAGCGATTTACATCACCCTGGTTTGCCTGCTTCCCGAATTTCTGATCGTTAAATGGAACGTGCCGTTTTATTTCGGCGGAACGTCGTTGTTGATCATCGTGGTGGTCACCATGGATTTCATGGCGCAGGTGCAGTCCTACATTATGTCCCACCAGTACGAGAGCCTGTTGAAGAAGGCGAATTTCAAGGGCGGCGGTTTCCGGTAGGCGCATGGCGAAAGAGGAAACCATCCAGATGCAGGGGGAGGTTCTGGAGAATCTGCCCAATGCGATGTTTAGAGTGAAATTGGAAAATGGACATACGGTGCTGGCCCATATTTCCGGGAAGATGCGCATGCATTACATCCGCATTCTTCCTGGCGATAAAGTGACGGTGGAGCTAACCCCATACGATCTGAGCCGAGCCAGGATTGTGTTCCGGGCGAAGTGACGGATCGGATTGAAGCGAGAAAAAAGCAAGGAGTCATCCATGAAAGTGCAGGCGTCCGTCAAGAAAATTTGCCGCAACTGCAAGATCGTGCGCCGTAACCGGGTAGTGCGGGTGATTTGCAGCGACCCGCGCCATAAGCAGCGCCAAGGTTGAAGATGAGCCGGCCGCCAACGGCGGTTCGGCATTACTTGAGGGTATAAAGAATGGCCCGTATTGCCGGGGTGAATATCCCCAATCTGAAGCACGCGGAAATCGCGTTGACCGCTATTTATGGCATTGGCCGCAGCCGTGCGCGCAAGCTTTGCGAGGCGGCGGGAGTGAGCGTTTCGGCAAAAGTGAAGGATTTGTCCGAAGCCGAGTTGGAGAAGCTGCGGGAACAAGTTGCCAGGTTTACCGTCGAAGGCGACTTGCGGCGGGAAATCTCCATGAACATCAAGCGCCTCATGGACTTGGGCTGCTACCGCGGGTTGCGGCATCGGCGCGGTTTGCCGGTTCGTGGCCAGCGCACCCGTACCAATGCGCGGACCAGAAAGGGACCCCGGCGCATGGTTCGGGCGGCGAAATAACCAATTGTGACAGACCAGAACAGGTAGGAAATTCATGGCAAAGGCAAGCACTCGGGTGCGCAAGAAGGTCAAGAAGAACGTGGCGGAAGGCATCGCCCATATTCATGCTTCCTTCAACAATACGATCATCACGATCACCGACCGGCAAGGAAATGCCCTGGCATGGTCCACGGCGGGAGGCAGCGGCTTCAAGGGCTCCAAGAAGAGCACGCCCTTTGCCGCCCAGGTGGCGGCCGAGCAGGCCGGCAAGCTTGCCCAGGAATGCGGGGTGAAGAATCTCGAAGTGAGGATCAAGGGGCCGGGGCCGGGTCGGGAATCCGCGGTGCGGGCTTTGAATGCGGTGGGCTTCAAGATCACCAGCATTTCCGATGTTACGCCGGTTCCCCACAACGGCTGCCGCCCCCCCAAGCGGCGTCGTATTTAATCGTAAGGAGTCGTCGTGGCAAGAAATCTGGATCCGAAGTGCCGGCAGTGCCGCCGGGAAGGCGAAAAGCTATTCCTGAAGGGGGAAAAGTGTTTTACCGACAAGTGCGGCGTGGAGCGGCGGGACTATGCTCCGGGGCAGCACGGGCAGAAGATGGTGCGTCGCTCGGACTATGCCGTGCAACTTCGGGAAAAGCAGAAATTGCGGCGCAGCTACGGCCTATTGGAAGGCCAGTTCCGGATCACTTATGAGCGGGCCGAGAGCATGCGCGGGGTGACCGGCGAAAATCTGCTCCAGCAACTGGAGAGCCGCCTGGACAACGTGGTCTATCGCATGGGCTTCGGCGCATCCCGTTCCGAGGCGCGCCAAGTGGTGCGCCACAACGGCATTCTGGTGAACGGCCGCCGCGTCAATATCCCCTCTTATCAGGTGCGTCCCGGAGACGCGGTGGAGGTTGCGGAGAAAGGCAAGGGCCAACTGCGCATCAAGGCTGCCGCGCAGGCGGCGGAGAGTCGCGGCTTTCCCGAGTGGGTGGAAGTGGATGCCAGCGCCCTGAAAGGGATCTTCAAGGCCAAACCGCAACGTTCCGATTTGCCGGCGACCATCAATGAGTCGCTGGTGGTGGAACTGTATTCCAAGTGATCTCCTGCCGTAGCAGGTTCCAGAGGGTTAAGCTATGACCAGCAGCGCGCTTTTGAAACCCCGTATCGTCGATGTGCAGAGCATTTCCCCATTCCGGGCGAAGGTGACCATGGAGCCCTTTGAGCGGGGTTACGGCCACACCCTGGGCAATGCCTTGCGCCGGGTGCTGTTGTCCAGCATGCCGGGAGCGGCTCCCACCGAGGTGGAAATCGGCGGGGTGCTGCATGAATATTCCACCCTGGACGGCATCCAGGAAGATGTGGTGGATATTCTGCTGAACCTCAAGGGCATTGCGATTCGTCTCCATAACCGGACCGAAGCGATGCTCACTTTGAAGAAAAAAGGCGACGGGGTGGTAACCGCAGGGGATATCGAATTGCCCCATGACGTGGAAATCGTCAACCCCGACCACGTTATCGCCCATCTATCCAAAGGCGGCGCACTGGATATGCAGATCAAGGTGGAGCGGGGCCGAGGCTACGTTCCCAGCACCGTTCGGGCCATTCCCGGCGAGCATCGGAGCCTGGGCCGAGTGTTGCTGGACGCCTCCTTCAGCCCGGTGAGCCGCGTCAGCTACGCCGTGGAAAGCGCCCGGGTCGAGCAGCGCACCGATCTGGACAAGTTGATTTTGGATGTCGAAACCAATGGCGCCATCGAACCGGAGGAGGCGATTCGTTATGCGGCCCGCATTCTGGTGGATCAGTTGTCCGCCTTTGCCGACCTCAAGGGAACCGCGCTGCCGGAGGATTTGCCGAAATCGGCCTTGGTGGATCCCATCCTGCTGCGGCCGGTGGACGAGCTGGAGTTGACCGTCCGCTCGGCGAACTGCCTGAAGGCGGAAAATATTTTCTACATCGGCGATTTGATTCAGCGCACCGAGCCGGAGCTGCTCCGCACTCCGAATCTGGGCAGGAAATCCCTCAACGAGATCAAGGAAGTCCTGGCGTCACGGGGACTGACCTTGGGAATGAAACTGGAAAACTGGCCGCCTGTCGGCCTGGAAAAGCCTTAAGGAGCCCCCATGCGCCACCGTCAGGGCTTGCGAAAGCTCAATCGAACCAGCAGCCATCGCTTGGCGATGCTGCGCAATCTAACCAATGCCTTGCTGCGCCATGAAACCATCAAGACCACTTTGCCCAAGGCCAAGGAATTGCGCCGGGTGGCCGAGCCGCTCATTACCCTGGGCAAGCGGCCTACCGTGGCCAATCGCCGGCTGGCCTTCGCCCGCTTGCGGGACCGGGACATGGTGGTCAAACTGTTCAATGAATTGGGTCCCCGCTACGCGCAGCGGCCGGGAGGGTATCTGCGGATCCTGAAGTTCGGCTTCCGGCAGGGCGACAATGCGCCCATGGCCCTGGTGGAACTGTTGGACCGGCCCCAGAGCGGAGCCGAAACCGCGAAGTAGCCGGATTCAGCCAAACAAAAACCGCCCGAGGGAAATTCTCCGGGCGGTTTTGCTTTGTTTTGCTTTGTTGTCGCTAGGGGAATCGGGTGGGCGGGATCGGCGGTTGCGCGCCATTTCTGGTAGTTCGCCAACCAGTTTTTAGGTTCACTTGCCCCGCAGATAGCGGCGCAAAGTATCCAGGCGCTCGGCTTGCTGCGGATTCTGTCGGGCGCGTTCGCCGGCTTCCTTGACGAAGGCCCAGATCACCGCGATGAAGCCGGCGGCCAAGGCGGAGAGCAGCACGATGAGGGTGCGTTTCGGCTTGGATTTTTTCTCGGGCTCGATGGCGGGGTCCAAGACCTGCACGATGGATGTGTCCCTAGCCTCGTCGATCTTGGCGATTTCGTACTGCTTGGCCAACAATTCGAAGATGGTCTCGTAGTATTTCACATCCCGCAGCTTCCGCAGGTATTCCAGCCCGGCTTCGGGTATTTTTCCGGTGGGAACCAGAATGTTGCCCCGCTCCAGAGCCTGGTTGTTTCGTTCGGATTTGGCGAGTTGTCCCTTCAAGCCGGCCAATTCCTGTTGAGCGCGCACCAGGTCCGGGTTCTGCGCGGCGGCGAAGGTGCGCATGGCGCCGATTTGGACTTCCTTGGCGGCCACCTGGGCCTTCAGTTGAGCCACGGCCTCGATGATGGCCTTGCCCTGATCGTCCAATTTAATGAGTCCGGTGGTTTCCTGGGTTTGCTTTAAGCCGATTTCGGCGTCGGCCAGCTCTTGCTTGGCTTGCTTGAGCTGCTTCTCGAAGAACAGCCGCCGCTGGGAGGCTTCGGTGATGGCCAGGGTTTGGGTGAGCTTGGTGAGTTCCTCGATGAAGCCGCCGGCCATGGCGGCGGCCCGCTTGGGATCCAGGTCGTCCACTTCGATGGCGATGATGCCATCCTTGCCGGCGGTGACCGCGAACTTGGATTCCAGGGCCTTGCGGGTGGCCTGCATGGTTTCCTGGTCGTAAATCTTCTTGAGGTCGAAGCGGGCGATGAGGCTATCGGCCACGGTGCGGCTTTTGAGCATGCCGATGTAGAGGTCCGCGGGGCTCTTGATGCCCAGGGCGCCCCCCGCGATTCCGGCGAGTCCGCCCAACTGCCCCAGCATGGCCGCCGCGCTGGATTGGCCCTGTTGGGGCGGCAGGATGCGGGCGGTGGCGGTGTAGACGTTGGGCATCAGCAGGGCGACGATGGCCGCCACGATGCCGGCGGCGACCGGCAGGCCGGCGACCAGGCGCTTGTGCTTGGCCAGCACGATCAGCAAATCCAGCAAGCTGATCTCGTCTTCCTCGGCGGGCAGCGGCCCGGGCAGCGTTTCGGAATTTTCGGACATGGGAAGATTCGGCTAAACGGTAACGGTCATCACTTGAGGGTTTGGTAGGCGGCGGCTCCCAAGGCGAACTGGTAGAGAATCTGGGTCCAGTCCTTGATCTCCTTGGTGAGGTTGAGGGGCTTCAAGTCCTCCGGCACCACCACGGTGTCTCCCGGCATCAAGCGGGCGCCGTCGAAGCCGCTGACGCTGAACCAGCCGGATTGTCGCTTGCTGTGCACCGAACCGTCGGCCCGCAGCACGAACAGCGCGCCGGTGTCGGCGGTGCGGGTGGGCCCCCCGGCCTGAGCCAAATAGTCGCCGAGCCGCTTGCCGGGTTTGAAGAGAAAGGCGTTTTCGTTGTAGACGGAGCCGATGACGGCCACGGTGGAGGGGCGATTGGGCACGAAGAAGCGGTCGCCGTCTTCCAGGGCGATGTCCGGGATGTCCTTGAGTTCCAGCCGTTCCGGGTCCAGCTCCAGCACGATGCGACCGGTGGCCTTCGCTTGGCGCAGCCGGGTGACCAAGGCCCGCTGCGCATCCAGTTGGTTGCGCAGGCTGGAAGCCTCTTCGGCGCTGACGGCGACGCGGCCGCCGGCGGTGCGTTCGATGTCCAGCTCCAGCCGGTTGACGGCTTCTTCCAACTGTTTCTGTTGCAGGATGCGGGTGGATTCCCGGGTGAATTCGGCGCCGTACAGGTAGGCGCCGGGGGAGAGCCCGCCGACCCGGGCCACCAACTGCCGCAAGGTTTCGCCGGGTTCCACCTTGTAGACGCCGGCGGCGGCGAATTCTCCCTCCAGCCGGACGTACTTGCTCTGCTTGGCGACGGGAACCTGGATGTCTTCCTTGGAGAACACCGTCACCACGTCGCCGGGCTGCAGGGGTAGATTGTGCTGGAAATCGCCCTCCAGCGCCTTGCCTAAATTGAAGGGCAGCAGGGCGGTGGAAAGATCGGGCAGCAGCCGCTCCACCACCGCGTAATCCCAGTTGATCTCGCTGTTGCTGCGCTTGATGGCCGCTTGCAGCTTGGCTTGGCCGCTGGTGCCGGCGCCGCCGAGGAGATTGGCGCTGCCCTCGGACTTGAATTCCTGGCTGAAGGGGCCCAGTTCAGTGGGCCGATTGATGTTCCACGGAGAGAGGTTGTCCGGACGGGCATTGAGCGGGGTTGGGAATATCCAGTTGCCCGGGCGCCCTTGCTGATTGCGCTGGACCCAGTAATCCGGAACCAGCAGGGAATCCTTGTCGGGGATGATGTCCCGAATCCGCAGGCCTTCCCGCCAGGGAAAGCGCATCGTCTGGGCCACGTTGCCGCGCAGGCTGACGGCGTTGTCGAAGCGCGGCGAGAGGGCGTAGACCGTCACCAGGTCGCCGTCTTGCAGCAGCTGGGCGCGGCCTGCCTGGCTCAGGGAAAATTCCTCGACACTGCGGCTCTTGCGGTCCTTGATGCGCTCCAGGGTCACCTTCTGGCCGGCCGCAGTGGTGGCGAGCCCCCCAGCCAGGGCGATCAGGCTCTGCAGGGGCGTGGCGCCCTTGAGCTCGTAAATGGCCGGCACGTTGACGCTGCCGGAGACCGCCACTTGCGGCCCCGTCGGCGGGATGTAGATGACGTCCCCGGGCAGCAGCCGGACGTCCTTGGATTTATCTCCGCTCAGCAACAGATCGTAGAAGTCGAACTCGGTGACCAATTGGTTGCCGCGCTTGAGCTGGATTTGCCGCATGGAGCCCTTCAGGCTCGGGCCGCCGGAGGCGAACAGCGCGTTCACCAGGGTGCTCAAGGCGCTGACGGTATAGGCCCCCGGCCGCTTGGCCTGGCCCACCACGAACACCTGGATCGACTTGAGTTGGCCCAGGCTGACGTTCAACTCGAAATTCTGGAACACCCGGCCGATGGCGGTCTTGAGGTAACCGTGGAGGTCCTGGAACTTCAAGCCGGCGACGTGGACATTGCCGACTTTGGGAATGAAGATGTTCCCCAAGCGGTCCACCTCCAGCCGCAGGTCGGCGTCGATCTGGCCCCAGCCCCGCAGCAGGATTTCGTCACCGGGGCCCACTTGGTAATCGGAGGTCACGGGAATTCGGTCCACCGGCGCGAAGGTGGAGGGGGGACGGAGAAACAAATTCTGGCCGAACACGGGCAGGACTTGTCCCACCGACTGGGCCACGAAATTCTGGAATTCGCTGGGCTCGGCGGGCGCTGGGGCTCTGAATTCGTCCTCCCGCAGCGACTCGGGCTGGGTCCTCTGGCGGCTGTCGCCGCGGCTCGGTCCCGCCGCCGTATCGGCGCCCGCCGGCTGCGGCGCGGAACGCAGCATCGTTGGGCCTTGCTGCGGGGCGGGAAGCCCCGGATTGGGCAAGGCGTTGGGGGAGGGGAGGAATTGACCCGGCGCCAGGGTCGGGAGCAGTGCGGCGAAGACGAACACGGCGCGGAGCAAAAAGCGCATGATTTTGAAGTGGTTTGGTTGGATCGGAGATGCTGCTAGTATACAAGGATTCCGCGGTCGGATGGGGGCGCTACGCCGCCTGCCGCAATAGGCGCTTAGCCCTGGCGTTTTTCCAGGACCGCGGCGAAAAATCCGTCGCAGCCGTGGAGGTCGGGAAACAGTTGCAGATATTCGCCGCTGTTGACCGAAATGCCTTGTTCACGGAGCAAATCCTCCGCCCGCAGCAGGGCGAATTCCGGGTGGCTGTCCCGGAAAATCGCCACGATCGCTGGGTTTTCCTCCGGCAACAGGCTGCACGTGGCGTAGATCAGCCGTCCGCCGGGTTTCACCAGCCGGGCGGCGGCGGCCAGGATGGCGGATTGCTTGCGGGTGAGCTGCGCCACTCCGGCCGCGCTTTGGCGCCATTTAAGATCCGGATTGCGGCGCAGGGTGCCGGTGCCGCTGCAGGGAGCGTCCACCAGGACTCGATCGGCCTTGCCGACCAGCCGATCCAATTTCGGATCGGTCGCCCCGTCGATGCGCCAGGGCTGCACATTGCTCAAATCGGCTCGGCGGATGCGGGTCAGGGCCCGGGCCAGGCGCCGCTCGGCAACGTCCAGGGCGTAAAGCTGTCCCCGGCCTCCCATGAGGGCTCCCAGCAACAGGGTCTTGCCGCCGGCGCCGGCACAAAAATCCACCACCAAATGCTGGCGGCGGGGAGCCACCAGGAAGCCGACGAGTTGGCTGCCCTCGTCTTGGACCTCCACCGCGCCCTGGGTGAATAAGGGATGGCTCCCGAGGGCCGGCCGGCCCCGCAGGCGAATACCCAGGGGGGAATAGGGGGTGGGTTCGGCCTCCAGGCCGCTGCCGCGGAGTTCCGCCAAGGCTTTTTCGCGGGTGATCTTGAGAGGGTGGATGCGCAAATCCAGGGGCGCGGGCTGCTGCAAGCTGCTGCCCAGGGCGAGAATGCGCTCCGGCGGAAAAACCGCGGCCAACTTGTCGACGATCCAATCCGGCAGATCCGCCTGAATCCCCAAGGGCAACTCCGGCCCGGCATCGGCCTGGATGCGCTCCTGGTCTTTCGGACCGAGCCGGGCCTCCGATTGACGCTGGCTGATCCCTCGTATCCGCGTCAGGTAAGTCAGCACCAGGGAGCGCGGATCCCGGCCTCCGGTGAGATGCTCCAGCAACCGGCCGTGGCGCAGTACCCCGAACACCGTCTCGGCGATGGCTTGCCGGTCCCTTGCCCCCATTCCGGGGTGCCGCTTGAAGAAGCGGTGCAGCACCCGGTCGGCGGGCTCGGCGAATTGCAGCACCTGGGCTAGGGCCGAGGCCACCGGCTCCAGGCGGAGGGCGGGAGATTCAGTAGCTGATGCGGGTTGCGACTTGGTCAAGGGTGCCGCCGTCTTCTTCGATGACCAGGATGCGCACGGGGAGCAGATGGTGCTGGATGGCCAGCCACAGTTCGGTGCCGGCTTCGTCGGGGGCTTTTTGGCGGACCAGGTGCAGGGTTTCCAATTCTCCCATGGGGGTGGAAAGGCGCTCCTTGCCCTTGATCCGGTACAGGTAGTCGGTGATCCGCTTGCCGTCGGTCATGGAGAGCTTGATTTCGCTGCCGGCCGGGGGGGCGAAGGCGAAGCCGTAGGGAAAGCTCAAGCGGTCCTGGGTGCCGGGGGGCAGAGGAAGGCTGGCGCGTTGTTCGCCTTGTTCCAGAAATAGGATTTTGCGCTCCCAATCGAAGCGGGCCACCGTGGCGGGCCGGTCGGTTCGCTGATCCCGGAATATTCCGGGCCGCAAGCCCTCCGGGCCGATTTTTCCTCGACTGGAACGCGTAATGGCGCCCCGTTGCAGCAGCGCCAGCCAGCCGGCGGCCCGGGCTTCGCTGGTAATGCTATAGCCGTCGCTGCCGAGTTCCAGGACTTCCGAAACCGTGGCGACGGGCAGGCTCCCCTTGCTGAGGTTGTAGGTGATTTGGGTGCGGGGGGGCAGCGAGGGGCTGGCCCAGGCAGGGCAAAGCAGGGCGAGCAGCAATCCGCCGCAGCCCAACAAGGCCCCAGCGGCCGGCCAGCGCTTAGCGGCGCGGCGATTCGGAAAAGCGTACATAGCAAACATGGACAGGGGGACGACGCAAAAGTGCCGGGGGGTTAGGATCCCGAAGGATTCACCAATGCATCGAGTGGGGCGTAGCCGTCTTTGAGCAAGGCGTGATTTTCTTGGAGGGTCAGACGGCCTTCGGCGAACCAGCGGACGGCCAAGGGATAGATGCGGTGCTCCTGTTCCAGCACTCGGGCCGCCAGGGTCTCCTCGGTGTCGTCCGGCAGCACCGGCACCGCCGCCTGGACGACGATGGGGCCTTGGTCCACTTGGGGGGTGACGAAATGCACGGTGCAGCCGTGGATTTTCACCCCGGCTTGCAGCGCTTGCCGGTGGGTGCGCAGGCCGGGGAAAGCCGGTAGCAGCGAGGGATGGATGTTCAGCAGCCGTCCCCGGTAGCGGGTGACGAAACCCGGCGTCAGCACCCGCATGAAGCCGGCCAGCAGCACCAGATCCGGCTGCCGGGCATCGATGGCGGCGGCCAAGGCCCCGTCGAAATCCTCCCGGTAAGGATGGTCCCGGTGATCCACTACCTCGGTGGCGATATTCCGCTGCCGGGCCAAGGCCAAGCCCTCGGCCTGCGGGTTGTTGCCGATGACGGCGCCGACCCGGATGGGAAGATCGGCTTCCAGCAAGGCTTTTAGATTGCTGCCTCGTCCGGAGACGAGAATGACGGCAGTGATCACGACAGCAGCAGCGGCGGCTCGCCGGCTTGCCGGGGCTCGATGCGCCCCGCCACCCAAGGCTGTTGCCCCCATTCCCGCAGCGTTGCGATGGCGGGATCGGCGTCGGCTTCCCGCACCACCGCCACCATGCCGATGCCGCAGTTGAAGACCCGGAACAGCTCGGCATCTTCCACCCGGCCAGCTTGCTGCAGCCAGCCGAACAGCGGCGGCAGACTCCAACTAGAGCGGAAGATGCGGGCCTTGAGGCCTTCCGGCAGCACCCGGGGGACATTGCCGGGCAAGCCGCCGCCGGTGATGTGGGCCAAGCCCCGCACCGGCAGCCGGCGCAGTAGATCGAGAAGCGGCTTGACGTAGATGCGGGTGGGGGCCAGCAGCGCCTCCCCCAGCGTCGCCCCTTCGAAGGCCGTGTCGAGGCGGTAGCCGCCTTGCTCGAGGATTTTGCGGACCAGCGAGTAGCCGTTGGAATGCAGGCCGCTGCTGGGCAAGGCCAGCACCACGTCGCCGGCTTGGGTGCCGCGGCCGTCGATGATCTCGGATTTTTCCACCACGCCCACGGCGAAGCCCGCCAGGTCATATTCGCCCGGCGGGTACATGCCGGGCATTTCCGCGGTTTCACCGCCGATGAGGGCACAGCCGGCCAGTTCGCAACCGGCGGCGATGCCTTGCACCACTTGGCTGGCGGTATCCACGTCGAGTTGGCCGCAGGCGAAATAGTCCAGGAAAAATAGCGGTTCGGCGCCCTGCACCAGGATGTCGTTGACGCTCATGGCCACCAAGTCGATGCCGATGGTGTCGTGGCGGCCCAGTTGGAAAGCCAGCTTGAGCTTGGTGCCGACCCCGTCGGTGCCCGACACCAGCACCGGCTGTCGCAGCCCGGCGGGCATTTGGAACAGGGCGCCGAAGCCGCCGATGCCGGCCAGCACCTCCTTCCTGCGGCTGCGGGCGGCCAGGGGCTTGATGCGCTCCACCAGGGCGTCCCCGGCGTCGAGGTCGACGCCGGCGTCGCGGTAGGAAAGGGGTTTCGGATCGGGAGAGGTCAAGGCATCCTCGGCAACGGGGAGTAGGCGACGCGGGAAAGGGCCGGCAAGCGGCCCCGGGCAATGCGGGGCATTTTACCGGAAAGCGGCCGCCCTTGCAGAGGCCGGCCTTGTATAATGACCGCCCCTATGAAGCAACTTCTCTTGCCTTTTCCCGAAAAGCCGCCCCTGGCGCTGGCGGATTTTTTTCCGGGGCGCAACGGCGAATTGCTGGCGGCGCTGGAAGCTTTATTGGAGCCCAATCCCCGTGAGTGTTTCCTCACTCTGTGGGGCCCGCCGGGCTGCGGCAAAACCCATTTACTCCAGGGTTTGGTGGCCGAGGGGCGGGACCGCGGCTTGCGGGCCGGGTATTTTTCCCCGGATCGGGTCGCTTCGGCCTTTGCCGACGGCCCCTGGGATTTGGCGGCGGTGGACGATGCCCAGCATTTGGATGCGGCCGGCCAGATCGAATGGATGGCTTTGTACCAACTCCAGCGGGAAGCTGGAGGGCGGCTGGCGATGGCGCTGGACGTTCCGCCTCGGCAGGCGGGGCTGCGTCCCGATCTCGCCACGCGGCTGGCCGGGGGGCTGCTGTACCAGGTTCATGGCCTGGAGGAAGAAGAAAAAGCGCAAGCTCTCAAGGAGCGGGCAGCCGGTTTGGGCATCGCGCTTTCCGATGAAGTGATCCGTTACTGTTTGCGCCACGCCCCTCGCGACCTGTCGTCCTTGGCGGCCCTGGTGGGGGCCTTGGATCGCCGCTCCCTGGAGACCCACCGGGCGGTGACCCTGCCGCTGCTGCGGGAAGTGATGGCCGCCCAGGATGGGCCGGAGCGCCATCGATGAAGCTGGCGCTGTTTGATTTGGACAACACCCTGCTGTCGGGGGACAGCGATTTCGAATGGGCTCAGTTCCTCATCGCCAAGGGGGTGCTGGACCCAGAAGTCTACGAGGCCCGCAATCTGCATTTCTACCAGCAATATAAAGCCGGGACTTTGGATATCCATGAGTTTTTGGATTTTCAGCTCAAGCCTCTGTCCCGCCACCCCCGGCGGATGCTGGAAGCCTGGCACCGGGAGTTCATGGCCGAACGCATCCTGCCTCTCATCGGCGAGCCGGCCCGGCGCCTGGTGGAGCAGCACCGGGAGGATCTGCGGGTGGTGATTACCGCCACCAACCGGTTCGTCACCGCCCCCATTGTCCGGGAATTCGGCATCCGGCATCTTATCGCCACCGAGCCGGAGGAACGGGAGGAAGAATTTACCGGCCAGGTGGCCGGGGTGCCGAGCTTCCGGGAGGGGAAGATCGTCCGCCTGGAGGACTGGCTGCGGCGGCAGGGACGGACTTTGGGGGATTTCTCGCAAAGCTGGTTCTACAGCGATTCCCTCAATGACTTGCCGCTTTTGGCCCGTGTCACCCATCCCGTCGCCGTGGATCCCGACGAGACCCTGATGGCCCACGCCCGAGAAGCCGGCTGGCCGATCATCAGTCTGCGGTGACAGGCCCAGGCCCATGTATAATGCGGTGCCCCCCCGCCAAGCGGGGCCTTGCCGCTCTCCTTCTATCCGATTAACCCCACTCCATGATCCGCAAGTTGCTGCGCCGCGTTTTTTCCAAACCCTTGCCTGATTCCTCTTCTTCTTCTCCCCTCGTGATCCCCGTGGCGACCCATGGAGTTCGCCGGGAGCAGATCAGCCCCTGCGCCGCAAAAGTGGTGGCGGCCCTCCAGGAACGGGGCTTCCAGGCTTTCGTCGTAGGGGGGGCGGTACGGGATTTGTTGCTGGGAAAACACCCCAAGGATTTCGACGTCGCCACTGATGCCCGGCCGGAGCAGGTGCGGGCGGTGGTCAAGCGTTCTCGAGTCATCGGCCGGCGCTTCCGACTGGTCCACGCCTATTGCGGCGACGAGATCGTCGAGGTGTCTACCTTCCGGGGCGAGCACGGCGTTGCTGAAACCGATGAGGCGCGGGCCGACGAGCACGGCCGAATCCTGCGGGACAACGTATTCGGTACCCAGGAACAGGATGCCAAGCGCCGGGATTTCACCGTCAACGCCCTGTTCTACGATCCCCAGAGCCAGGAGATCTGGGACTGCACCGGCGGTTACCGGGACTTGCAGGCTCGGCGGCTTTGCATGATCGGCGATCCGGCCACCCGCTATCGGGAGGATCCGGTGCGCATGCTGCGGGCGGTGCGGCTCGCCGCATCCCTGGGGCTCGCCATCGAGCCCCGCAGCCGGGCGCCCATTTCGGAGCTGGCGCCGTTGCTGCACCATGTCCCCCCCTCCCGCCTGTTCGAGGAGATGCTCAAGCTGTTGTTGTCGGGCCAATCCCAGGAATGCCTGCGGCAGCTTCGGGAGGAAGGGTTGCACCATGGCCTGTTTCCCATGCTGGACGTAATCCTGGAACAGCCCATGGGAGAGCGGTTCGTCAATCTGGCGCTGGCCAACACCGACCGGCGCATCAAGGAAGACAAGCGGGTGTCCCCGGCCTTTTTGCTCGCCGCCTTGCTCTGGCACGAGGTGTTGAATGCCTGGCGACAGGCGGAAGCCGAGGGTTTCAAGCCCGTCCCCGCCCTGTATCAGGCCATGGATCAGGTGCTGGCCAGCCAGGCGGAAAAGCTCGCCATCCCGCGGCGCTTTTGCTCTCCCATGAAAGAGCTGTGGGCGTTGCAACAGCGCTTTGCCCACCGGTCCGGCAAGCGGCCGTTCCGCTTGCCGGAACATCCCCGCTTCCGGGCCGGGCTGGATTTCCTGCTGTTGCGCTGCGAGAGCGGCGAAGTAGCGCCGGAGCTGGGGCAATGGTGGGCCGATTTCTATGCCGCCGACGAAGTCGCTCGGCTACAAATGGTGACCCCTGAACCTCGTCCCCGTCGACGTCCCCGCTCCAGGAAAGGCGCCGGTTCCAGGGAGGCCCCGGCGGCCGAACCGACCTCAGGGCGGTTGGCGGGGGAGTAGGCTCCGGAGCGAGTCGTGGGCAACAGAGACGCGCTGCCGGCGTTTATCGGGATCGGCAGCAATCTGGGAGATGCCGAAGCTTATGTGGCGCGGGCTTGGGACGAACTGGGGCGCTTGCCCAGGACGCGGCTGGCGGCCCGATCCAGCCTGTATCGAAGCGCTCCCCTTTACTATACCGAGCAAGCCGATTTCGTGAATGCCGTGGCCCGTTTGGATACGAGCTTGCCGGCCCTGGATCTGCTGGACGCCTTGCTGTCCATCGAGCGGCGGTGCGGCCGGCAACGGCGACGGCTCAATGGGCCCCGCACCTTGGATTTGGACTTGCTGCTGTATGGCCGGCAAGTCATCACCCATGGCCGGCTGACGGTGCCCCATCCGGGGCTGGCGGTGCGCCGTTTCGCCCTGGAACCCTTGTTGGAACTGGATCCGGACTGCGTCATTCCGGGCGTCGGGGCGGCGGCCGATTGTCTTGAGCGGTGTTTGGATCAGCCTCTGAAAAAAATCGCTTGAGCCTGTAAAAATCCCGTATCATGATGCCCCCATTTGAAGCCTCGATCGAGCCGGCCATCAACGCGAGGATCCTATGCGCACGACCCTAAGCACTCTGCGGAAGCTGGTTGAAGAGCGGCGACCCATCGCCATGCTGACTTGCTACGACGCGAGCTTCGCCGCGCTGCTGGACAATGCCGGGGTCGACGTGCTGCTGGTGGGGGACTCCCTGGGCATGGTGCTGCAAGGCCACGATTCCACCTTGCCCGTGACCCTGGATGACATGGCCTACCACACGGCTTGCGTCGCCCGGGGCTCCAGAAAAGCCTTTCTGGTGGCCGATATGCCTTTCGGCAGCTATCAGGTGGGGCCGGAGCGGGCTTTCAAGAACGCGGTTCGGCTGATGGCGGCGGGAGCCCAGATGGTTAAGCTCGAGGGCGGGGAAGAAATGGCGGATACCGTCGAATACCTGACCCGACGTGGCATTCCGGTGTGCGGCCATTTGGGGTTGACGCCGCAGTCGGTGCATCAGTTGGGGGGCTACCGGGTGCAAGGCAAGACCGCGGATCAGGCTCAGCGCCTGCTGCGCGATGCCCAGTTGCTGGAACGGGCCGGGGCCGGGATGGTGGTGCTGGAAATGGTCCCCGCCGGTTTGGCCAAGGAGCTGACCGAGGCGCTGACCATGCCCACCATCGGCATCGGCGCCGGCCCCGACTGTGCCGGGCAGGTGCTGGTGCTGCATGACATGCTGAATGTCTATCCGGGCAAGAAAGCCCGCTTCGTCAAGAATTTCATGGAAGGCGCGGCCAGCATCCAGCAGGCGGTGGAGGCCTACGTCGCCGAGGTCAAGGCGCGGACCTTTCCCGCCGCCGAACACGGCTTCTGAGCGCCGTGGATATTCTCACCGGGATTGATTCGGTCCGGGCCCGGCTGCGGGCGGAACCGGCGGTGGCTCTGGTTCCCACCATGGGCAACCTCCACGAGGGGCACTTGACCCTGGTTCGCCGGGCCAAGCAATTGGCCGGCTGCGTGGCGGTTTCCATTTTCGTCAACCGCTTGCAATTCGGCGCCAACGAGGATTTTGGCCGCTATCCCCGCACCTTCGCCGCCGACTGCGACAAGCTGCGGGAAGCCGGGGCGGATGTGGTGTTCGCTCCGGACGAGACTGAGCTCTACCCCGTTCCCCAACAGGTGCTGGTGGAACCGCCGCCCATCGCCGATGAACTGTGCGGCGCTTTCCGCCCCGGCCATTTCAAGGGCATGGCCACGGTCGTGCTCAAGCTGTTTAACATCGTGCGGCCCCACGTGGCGCTGTTCGGCAAGAAGGATTACCAGCAGCTTTGCATCATCCGCGCCATGGCAGAGCAGTTGAACGTGCCGGTGACGGTGGTGGGGGTGGATACGGTACGTGGCGCCGACGGCTTGGCCCTAAGCTCCCGGAACGGCTACTTGACCCCCGAAGAGCGGCAGCGGGCGACCTTGTTGTACCGCGTTTTGACCGGAATCCGGGATGCCGTGCAGGGCGGAAACCGGGATTTTTCTGCCCTGGAACAGCAGGGTGAAAAAATTCTTGACAGGGAGGGGTGGCGCGTGGATTATGTGGCGCTCCGTGCGGCGGCCACTCTGGATCCGGCGGGCCCGGAAGACCGGGAATGGGTGGTGCTGGCGGCGGCCTGGTTGGGCAACACCCGCTTGATCGACAATATTGAATTTGTATCCAAGCCGGATTCGTTATTATAATGTCCGGACATTGCCGGAACGTGACGGAGTGACCTCATGCAACGAACTATGCTGAAGTCCAAAATTCATCGGGTGCATGTCACCCATTCCGAGTTGCACTATGAGGGATCGTGCGCCATTGACGAGAATCTTCTGGAAGCCGCGGATATCCGCGAATACCAGCAGATCGACATCTACAATGTCAACAACGGCGAGCGGTTCGCCACTTATGCCATTCGCGGCAAGCGGGATTCCGGGATCATTTCCGTCAACGGCGCGGCGGCTCGCAAGGCCAGCCCCGGTGATATTTTGATCATCGCCTGCTACGCCGCCTATTCCGAGATCGAGCTGCAGAAATACCATCCCGATTTGGTCTATGTCGATGAACATAATCGCATCGTCCAGAAAAAAGGCAGCATCCCGGTGCAGGCCGCTTAGCCTCCAAATCCCAATTCCAGAAAAAAACCGCGCTTAGGCGCGGTTTTTTTTCGGGCGGCCGCCACGGGGTGGACCGCGGAGAAGCAGCCGGTCCGTTCACGGCGGGGGGAAGTATGCTTCGGGTACAATAGGCGAGCCTTGCTGTCCCGATCCGGGGTGGGCGGGGAAGGGGTGGGAACATAACGCTGATCGATATGCAGAGGAGAGACAAGATGACTCCGGTACCGAGAAACCGATTTTTCGCAGTGGGGATCGCGGCGTTGACGGCGATGCTGGCTGCGACGCCGCTCCATGCCCAGGACAAAAAACTGGTGTTGCGGGTGGCGGACTCCTTTCCGCAAGGACATTACCTTTCTCGCTATGCCACCAAATATTGGATGGAAACGGTCACCGCGGCCACCAAGGGCGGGGTGGAATTCGAGCATTATCCGGCGGAGCAATTGGGCAAGGCCAAGGATCTGCTGGCCCTGACGCTTTCCGGGGTCACGGACGTGGGCTACGTGGGGCCGTCTTATGTTTCCGACAAGATGCCGCTGTCGGCGGTGGCGCAGCTGCCCGGCAGTTTTGCCACATCCTGCGAGGGCACCTTGGCGTACTGGAAGTTGGCGAAGGACGGCATTCTCGCCCAGACAGAATTCGCTGCCAATGGGGTGAGGCTGTTGTTTACCGTGGTGCTGGCCCCTTATCAGGTGGGCACGACCAAGCAAAAGATCGACGGGCTGAAGAGCCTGGAAGGCCTCAAGCTGCGCAGCACGGGGGGCGCGTTGGACGTGGTGGTGCGCAAGTTGAAGGCGGTTCCCGTGCAAATCGCCGCCCCGGACGTCTACGAAGCCATGTCCCGCGGCACCGTGGACGGTGGCGTGCTGCCCTATTCCAGCCTGTTTCCCTACGAGCTGCACAAGCTGCTGAAGTATTCCACCATCGGCGAGAATCTGGGGAGCTTTGTCGCCAACTACGTCATCAGCGAAGCCCGCTGGAAGCAATTGCCGGAGAATGTGCGCAAGGCAATGGAAGACGCGGGCGAGGCGGCCACCAAGCGAGCTTGCGCCTTGGTGGACAAGGATCAGGATGTCGATACCGAGAGGCTCCGGCAAGCGGGAGTGACTTTGGTGAAATTGCCCCCGGCCGAGCGGGCGGCGCTGGCCGGTCTGATGGCCTCCGTGAATACCGAGTGGGCCGAGACCTTGGACAAGCGGGGCAAGCCGGGGACCGAGGTGCTTAAAGCCTTCAACGAGACCCTGAAGCGGACTCGCTAAAAAATCCCGGGGGCTTCGCCCCGGGATGGGCCGAGATCTATTTCAAGCGCATGGCCTGGGCGATCATGGTGCGCTGCACCTGGGAGGTTCCGCCGCCGACGGTGGCCTGCATGCCCTCGCGGAAATGGCGCTCCATGTCGGCATCGGGCAGCATGCCGTGGCCGCCCATGATCTGCATGCCGTTGCGGGAGACGGTTTGCAGGGTTTCCGAGGCGAACAGCTTGGCCATGGCGACTTCCTTGCCGCACGGCAAGCCCTTGGAGGCCATGTCGGCGGCGCGATAAGTGAGCAGCCGGGCGGCATCCACCTGGGTCTGCATGTCGGCCAGCATGTGGCGCAGCACCTGGAACTCGAAGATCGGCTGGCCGAACTGGACCCGCTGGTGGGCGTAGTTCAACGCGTCGGTCACCGCCCCTTGGGCGCTGCCCATATACCCGGCGGCGGCACAAACTCTTTCTAGCAATAGATGCTCGCCGCCGATGATTTTCCAGCCGTCGCCGGGCTTGCCGAGCATTTGCGAAGCCGGGATGCGGACGTTGTCGAGGAAGATTTCGGTGGTGCTGACCGAGCGCCGGGCCAGGGTGGGCAGGGAGCGGATATCGAGGCCGGGGGTGGTGTTGGGGATGAGCAGCACCGACAGGCCCTTGCGCTTGTCCTCGGTTTTCTCGGTGCGGACCAGCATGACGATGACGGTGTTTTTCAGGCCGGCGCCGCTGCACCAGAGCTTCTGGCCGTTGACCACGTATTCATCGCCGACCCGCTCGGCGCGGGTCTGGGTGTTGGCGGCGTCGGAGCCGGCATTGGGCTCGGAAATGGACACCGAGAAGCGGATATCTCCTCTGAAGAACGGCTCCAGATATTGTTTCTGCTGCTCGGGAGTCCCGTGGTGAGCGATATTCATGGCGGTGAAGGTGGGTAAGGTAATGGCCACGCCGAAATCCACTCCGTATTTGCTCAGCATTTCCACCATGATGGCGTAGTCGAAGGCGCTCATGCCGTCGCCGCCGACTTCCGTCGGGAACAGCAGTTTCATCCAGCCCATCTTGACGATCTTCTGATAGGCCTCATCGGGATGCTGCCGGTTGACGTCGCACTTGCGGATGTATTCGCGGCCGATTTCCTGGTCGACGAAGCGCTCCACCGAGTCGCGCCACATGATTTGTTCTTCGGTGAGAAAATTCATGGATTCCCCTTGCGGCAAATAAATGTTGAGAAGATGGGATGGCCGTTACTTGATCCGCATGGCCTGGGCGATCATGGTGCGCTGCACCTGGGAGGTTCCGCCGCCGACGGTGGCCTGCATGCCCTCGCGGAAATGGCGCTCCATGTCGGCATCGGGCAGCATGCCGTGGCCGCCCATGATCTGCATGCCGTTGCGGGAGACGGTTTGCAGGGTTTCCGAGGCGAACAGCTTGGCCATGGCGACTTCCTTGCCGCACGGCAAGCCCTTGGAGGCCATGTCGGCGGCGCGATAAGTGAGCAGCCGGGCGGCATCCACCTGGGTCTGCATGTCGGCCAGCATGTGGCGCAGCACCTGGAACTCGAAGATCGGCTGGCCGAACTGGACCCGCTGGTGGGCGTAGTTCAACGCGTCGGTCACCGCCCCTTGGGCGCTGCCCATATACCCGGCGGCGGCACAAACTCTTTCTAGCAATAGATGCTCGCCGCCGATGATTTTCCAGCCGTCGCCGGGCTTGCCGAGCATTTGCGAAGCCGGGATGCGGACGTTGTCGAGGAAGATTTCGGTGGTGCTGACCGAGCGCCGGGCCAGGGTGGGCAGGGAGCGGATATCGAGGCCGGGGGTGGTGTTGGGGATGAGCAGCACCGACAGGCCCTTGCGCTTGTCCTCGGTTTTCTCGGTGCGGACCAGCATGACGATGACGGTGTTTTTCAGGCCGGCGCCGCTGCACCAGAGCTTCTGGCCGTTGACCACGTATTCATCGCCGACCCGCTCGGCGCGGGTCTGGGTGTTGGCGGCGTCGGAGCCGGCATTGGGCTCGGAAATGGACACGGCAAAACGGATTTTCCCCTCGAAGAAAGGATCGAGATATTGCTTTCTCTGTTCCGGGGTCCCGTGTCTGGCGATATTCATGGCGGTGAAGGTGGGCAGCATGATGGCGACGCCGAAATCCACCCCATACTTGCTCAGCATCTCGCACATGATGGCATAGTCGAACACGCTCACGCCGTCCCCCCCCACCTCCGGCGGGAACATGAGCTTGAGCCAGCCCATCTTGGCGATCTTCTGATAGGCCTCATCGGGATGCTGCCGGTTGACGTCGCACTTGCGGATATATTCGCGGCCGATTTCCTGGTCGACGAAGCGCTCCACCGAATCGCGCCACATGATTTGTTCTTCGCTTAAGAAATTCATGATTTAGTTCCTCCGGTTGTTGAATCAGGGGGTGAATGGCAAAGCAATCCGAGCCTTGCCTTTGGGAAGGCTTCAGGGAAGGGCTACAGGGAGACGGGATCTCCACACGGCCACTCCCCAACCGCCACGGAAGCCAAGCCCCGTAGCGGCGCCGCAAATGTCCGGATGTTAAGCCCAGGAAAGGGGGGTTGTCAAAGAGAATGACAAGAGCAGGCGCGCCTTGCCCGCCGGTCAAGCACTTGCTTGCTTTACGGCGTGACTTGAGGCTGATTAGGATAGCGGTGACCGGGTAAGGGCGCCTATAATCCCGCACGGAGCAGTGGTCGATGAAACTCAAAATAACCCGACCCAGGAGGAGATTCCATGAAAAACTTGCGTTTTTACGCCATTGCGGCAGCTTTACTGGTTTTGTCCGCCGGCGGCGGGACCGTTTGGGCTCAGGTAGCCCAGAATCAAAATCGGCCACTAGAAAAGAAAATCCGCCTGCGGGTCGCGGACGCTTTTCCGGTGGGCCACTATATCGCCGAGTACGCCACCCGCTATTGGATGGATCAGGTGACGCAGCTCACCGGCGGGGCCGTCGAGTTCGAATATTACCCGGCCGAGCAGTTGGGCAAGGCCAAGGACTTGCTGGCGCTGACTCTTTCCGGGGTGACGGACGTCGGTTACGTGGTTCCGTCCTACGTCTCCGATAAAATGCCGTTGTCGGCGGTGGCCGAACTGCCCGGCGGCTTCCCGACCTCTTGCGCCGGGGTGGCGGCCTACTGGAAGCTTTCCAAGGACGGTTTCCTGGCCCAGAAGGAATTCACTCCTAACGGGGTCCGGGTCTTGTTCTCCTTCGTATTGGCCCCCTATCAGATTGCCGTGAAGCCGAAATTTCAAGGGCTCAAGGATTTGGAGGGATTGAAGCTGCGCTCCATCGGTGGCGCTCAGGACATCACGGTGCGGAAATTTAAGGCCGTGCCGGTGCGCATGGCGTCTCCGGAAGTTTTCGAATCCATGTCCCGGGGTACCATCGATGGCGCTATATTCCCGTATGCCAGCATGGTGACCTATGACTTGCCGGTGAAGTATGTCTCCGTGGGCGAAAACTTCGGCACCGCCGCCGGCCATTACATGATGAGCGAGAGCCGCTGGAAAACCCTGCCGGCCGGTGTGCAGAAAGCCATGCTGGAAGCGGGGGACGCCACCGCCAAGCATGCCTGCGCCTTGTTCGACAAGGACGTGGACGCGGCCCTCGATAAGCTCAAGCAACGGCAAGTTACCCCGGTGCAACTGAGTCTGGAAGAAAAGCGGCAACTGGCCGCGGCTCTGGTCACGGTAGGAGCGGAGTGGGCCGAAGGCCTCGACAAGCGGGGCAAGCCCGGAACGGAAACCTTAAAAGCTTTTCGGGAAGCTTTGCCGCCCGCCCGTTAAGCGCTGCCATTGGAGAATCGGGGGTAATTCCGCCCCCGTGTTTGAGTCATTGGAGGTAGACAATGAAGCTGCTATGCAAAGGTTTTGCATTGTTGATGCTCTTGGGCGGCGCAAGCGTCGTCTTCGCCCAGGGGAAACTGACGCTGCGGGTTTCCGACCAATTTCCTCCCGCCCATTTTGTTTACGACAGCATCAAGTTCTGGATGGCCGAGGTGGAAAAGGCGGCCGGCGGGGCGGTGAAGTTCGACTATTTTCCCGGCGAGCAGTTGGGCAAGGCCAAGGATCAACTGGCGTTGATCCAGTCCGGCGTGGTGGATGTCAGCTTGGTGGTGCCCTCCTACACCTCGGACAAGATGCCCCTGTCCGCCGTCGCCGAGCTTCCGGGGATGGTCGATCCCAAAACATCCTGCGCGGGCAGCGTCGCCTATACCCAACTTGCCCAGACTGGGATTTTCGCCAAGCAGGAATACGATCCGGCCGGGGTGCGGATGATTTGGGGCTTTGCCTATCCCCCTTATCAACTCATGATGGCTCAGCGGCTGCTGACCTCGTTGAAGGACGTTGAGGGCGCCAAGATCCGCACGTTGGGGAACTCCATGGACATTCTGGTGCGTCATCTCAAGGGGGTGCCGGTGAGAATCCCCCTGCCGGATGTGTACGAGGCCTTGTCCCGGGGTACCATCGACGGGTTGATGTACACCCATGCGGGAATGTATGCCTACAAGATGGAGGGGCTGATCAAGTCCGCTACCACGAGCGGCAGCTTCGGTAGCGCGGTGGGGGGGTACAGCATCAGCGAAAAGCGCTGGAAGGAACTCCCCGCGCCGATCCAGAAGGCGATGATGGATGCCGGAGAGAGGGCTACTCGCCACTTGTGCGCCCGCATGGACAAGGATGCCCAGGAAGCCTTGGAGAAATTAAAGCAGCGTGGAGTAACGATGGCGTCTTTCTCTCCGGCGGACCAGAAAGAGTTGGAAAAAATCTACGCCATGACAGCCAACGAGTGGGTCGCCGGCATGGACAAGCGGGGCAAGCCGGGCGGCGAGGCTCTCAAGGCATTTCGCGAAGCGGTGGCCCAGGCTCGCTGAGAAGGGGCTCCGGGAGAGGCCGAGAGGGGATTGCCCCTCTCGGCCCCCGTATACCCGATCAGCGCAGCCGCATCTCCTGGGAAATCATGGTGCGCTGGATCTGGGAGGTGCCGCCGCCGACGGTGGCCTGCATGCCTTCGCGGAAATAGCGTTCCATGTCGCCATCCGGCAGCATGCCGTGGCCGCCCATGATCTGCATGCCGTTGCGGGAAACGGTTTGCAGGGTCTCCGAGGCGAACAGCTTGGCCATGGCGACCTCCTTGCGGCAGGGCAGGCCCTGGCTGGCCATTTCGGCGGCACGATAGGTGAGCAGCCGAGCGGCATCCACTTGAGTTTGCATGTCGGCCAGCATGTGGCGCAGCACCTGAAACTCGAAGATCGGCTGACCGAACTGTACTCGTTGGTGGGCATAGCGCAGCGCATCGGTGACCGCGCCTTGGGCATTGCCGACATAGCCGGCGGCGATGGCGATGCGCTCCAGCTGCAGATGCTCGCCGCCGATGATTTTCCAGCCGTCGCCGGGCTTGCCCAGCATTTGGGCAGCGGGGATCCGCACGTTGTCCAGGAAGATCTCCGTGGTGGTAATGGAGCGGCGGGCCAGGGTGCTAAGGGGCCGGATGTCGAGGCCGGGAGTGGTGTTGGGAATGATGAATACCGACAATCCCTTGCGCTTGTCATCGGTTTTTTCGGTCCGCACCAGCATCAGGATGACCGCGTCTTTGTTGGCGGCGCCGCTGCACCAGAGCTTCTGGCCGTTGACCACGTATTCATCGCCGACCCGCTCGGCGCGGGTCTGGGTGTTGGCGGCGTCGGAGCCGGCATTGGGCTCGGAGATGGAAATGGGGATGCGGATCTCGCCCCGCATGAAGGGCTCCAGGTATTGCTTCTTTTGCTCGGGGGTGCCGTGCAATACCAGATTCATGGCGGTGAAAGTCGAGCCGGTGATGGCAGCGGAAAAATCGAAGCCGTACTTGGCCAAGCCCTCGCACATCAGCGCATAAGCGAAGATGTCGGCGCCGTCGCCACCATCGGCTTCCGGGATGATCAGCCGGTGCCAGCCCAATTGGGCGGCTTTTTCATAGGCCTCGAAGGGGAAGCGTCGTTCGACGTCGCACTTGCGAATGTATTCGCGGCCGATCTCCTGGTCGACCCAGCGCTCCACGGTATCTTTCCAAAGCTGTTGCTCCTCGGTGAGAAAATTCATGTCGGTTGCCTCTCTAAGGTTTGGTGGATAATCAACGGCCGAGCTCTCTGCGGGGGCTTTTCTTGGGGCCCGGGGGGTGTGATAACATGTTTGTCCGGACCTTACAAGCCGGACGATAAGAGGAGAAATCATTTCATGCCCGATATTCTGAAGGGGGTCACGGTTCTTGACCTTACGCAAAACATTGCCGGACCCTTTTGCGCCCAATTGCTGGGGGATTTCGGCGCCGAGGTGTTCAAGGTGGAGCGTCCCGGCAGCGGCGACGATGCCCGCAAGTGGACGCCTCCGGCGTGGCATGGCGTGGGCACCGCTTTTCTGGCGGTGAACCGCAACAAGAAGAGCGTTGGGGTGGACCTCAATGCGCCCGAAGGCCAAGAAATCATCCGCCGCCTTGCCGGCAAGGCCGATGTGCTGGTCCATTCCACCCGTCCCGGAAGTCTGGAATCCCGGGGCCTGGGATACGATCACCTGAAGGCCGCCAATCCCGGCCTGGTGTATTGCGCCATCAGCGCCTTCGGCGAATCCGGCCCGCTGGCCCGGGATCCCGGCTATGACCCGCTGATCCAGGCGTTTACCGGCATCATGAGCGTCACTGGTCACCCCGACCGCCCGCCGGCACGGGTGGGGGTGTCCATCATCGACATGGGCACCGGGCTGTGGGCCTTTTCTGGCGTGCTGGCGGCGCTGTACCGGCGCAGGGAAACCGGGCAGGGAGGAAAAGTTGCCACCAGCTTGATGGAAACCGGGGTCAACTGGATGTCTATTTTCCTGGCCCACTACATGGGGGCCGAGCATATCGGCGCCCGCATGGGGGATGTGACGCCCATGACCTCCCCCTACGAATCCTTCAAGACCCAAGACGGGGCGGTGCTCATCACCGCCGCCAATGATAACTTGTTCACCAACGTGTGCCGTGCCTTGGGGGTGCCCGAGTTGGCCCAAGACTCCCGTTTCAACAGCAACAACCAACGGGTGGTGAACCGGCCCGAGCTGCATGTCCTGTTGGAGGCCCGCACCTCCCGGATCACCTCCGACGAGTGCGTCGCCTTGATGCGGCAGGCCGGAGCGCCGTGCTCCACCATCAACACGGTGGATGCAGTGTATCGGAACGAACAGGTGAACGCCATGGGCATGATCCGCCCGTTGGCTGCCCCCCATCTGCCCGATTTCAAGACGGTGGACCTGCCGGTCAGCATCGACGGCGAGAAGGCCTTCCTACGAGAGGCGCCCCCTGCCTTGGGTACCCACACCGACGAGGTGCTGGGCCGGGCCGGCTATTCCGCCGACGAAATCGTCGCGCTGCGGGCCCGCAAGGTGGTCGGCTGAGATGAGCGGAATTCTGGACGGCATCACCGTCATCGATCCGTCCCTCAATATCGCCGGGCCCTACTGTACCCAAGTGCTGGGAGACTTCGGAGCCAGGGTCATCAAGATCGAGCGCCCCGGATCCGGGGACGATTCCAGGAAATGGCGGCCTCCCGAATGGCACGGCGAATCCACCGGGTTCCTGGCCACCAATCGCAACAAGCAAAGCATCTGCGTGGATCTCGATCAGCCCGCTGGGCAAGAGGTGGTGAAGCGCCTAGTCCGGGACGCCGACGTGTTGGTCCATGCCATGAAACCCGGCAGCATGGAAGCAAGGGGTTTGGGCTACGACGAACTGGCAATCCTCAATCCGCGCCTGGTGTACTGCGCCATCAGCGGATTCGGCGAGACCGGGCCGTGGGCCGCCAAGCCGGGCTATGATCCGGTGATCCAGGCCTACTCCGGCATCATGAGCGTGACGGGTTATCCCGACCGGCCGCCGGCTCGCAGCGGGGTGCCGGTGATCGACATGGGCACCGGACTGTGGGCGGTGATCGGGATTCTGGGGGCTTTGTTGCGCCGGGCCCAGACCGGGCAGGGCGGACGGGTGGGTGCGAGCTTGATGGATACCGGCATTGCCTGGATGGCGATCCACTTGCTGACGGTGCTGGCCGGCGGCAAGCCTCCTCAGCGCTTGGGTTCCGGGGTCGAAATCGTGGTGCCCCACCAGGCTTTCCGTACCGCCGGGGAGGGCTGGATTCTCATCGCGGCGCCCAATGACCGCTTGTTTCAGGCGCTTTGCGAAGCGCTGGAGATGCCCGAGGTGGCCCGGGATCCCCGCTTCAATGCCAATTCCCAGCGTGTGCGGCATCGCGAAGCGCTGATTGCCCTGTTGGAGCAACGTACCCTGGCCCGCACCGCGGAAGCATGGGTTCCCGTGCTGGAGCGGGCGGGGGTGGCCTGCGCGCCGATTCGCACTGCCGACCAAGTGCTGGCCGACCCGCTGGTGACGGCCGGGGGCATGCTTGTAGGTTTGGGCGGCGCGGCGCCGCCGGATTTGCGGCTCATCAACCTGCCGGTGATGATCGACGGACAACGCGCCGGCCGGCTTGATCCGCCGCCCAAATTGGGCGCCCATACCGATGTTGTGCTGGCGGGCGCGGGTTATTCGATAGAGGAGGTCGCCGCGTTGCGGGCGGCCAAGGTGATAGGGTAGTTAACCGTCAAGATGAAGGAGGAGGGGACTATGAAGCGTTATTGGAAGCTGGTTGGGTGGTGCGGCGTATTGTTCTCGGTTTGGGGGAATGGGGCCCTGGCCCAAGGCAAGGAAAAGCTGGCCCTGCGGGTGGCGGATTCGTTTCCCACCAGCGGCCACTGGATGGTGGATAATGCCACCAAATTCTGGATGGAGGCGGTGACCCGGGCCACGGGAGGGGCGGTGAGCTTCGAGTACTACCCCTCGGAGCAGTTGGGCAAGACCAAGGATATGCTGTCCTTGACCCAGTCGGGGGTGGCGGACATTGCTTACGTTGCTCCTTCCTTCATTGCCGACAACAAGATGCCCTTGTCCAGCGTGGCGGAATTGCCTGGCAGCTTCACCACCTCGTGCCAGGGGACGCTGGCTTACTGGAAGCTGGCTACCAAGGACCGCATCCTGGCGGAAAAGGATTTCGCTGCCAACGGCGTCCGGTTGCTGTGGGGGGTGGTGATGCCTCCCTATCAGATTGTGACCAGCAAAAAGAAAATCGAATCGCTGAAGGACGTGGAAGGGCTGAAGCTCCGTACCGCCGGGGCGGCGCTCGATATGACAGCCCGCAAGCTGAAGGCGGTCCCGGTGCGGCTGGCCACCCCCGAAATCTACGATGCCCTGTCCCGCGGGACCATCGACGGCATGATTTTCCCGTTTTCCAGCCTGGTGCCGTATAAGCTCGACGGGCTGGTGAAATACGCCACCGTCGACGAAAGCCTGGGAGCCATCGTCGCCAATTACGTCATCAGCGAAGCCCGCTGGAAGAAACTGCCGGAGAGCGTCCAGAAAGCCATGATGGACGCCGGCGAGGAGGCGACTCGACGGGTCTGCGCGGCCCTGGACCGGGATCTGCAAACCGATATCGCCAAGCTCAAGCAGCAGGGGCTGACCACTATCCAGCTTCCGGTGGCCGACAAGAAGGAACTGCAAGGGTTGCTGGCCAATGTCCAGACGGAGTGGGCCGAAGGGCTGGATAAGCGCGGCAAGCCGGGGAGCGAGGTGCTGAAGGCTTTTCGCGGCGCCTTGCAGCAGGGTCGTTAGAATTTCCAACAACGTAAAGGAGCAGCAGCATGGCCAATCGCTATCTGGATGATTTCAATGTGGGTGACGAATTCAAGAGCTACGGACGCACCGTCACCGAGGCGGATATCGTCAACTTCACCTGCCTCGCGGGGCTCAAAGTGCCTATTTTCATCAACGACGACTTCGCCAGGAAGTACACCTCCTACGGCGGGCGCATCACCCCGGGATTGCTGACCGCCACCTTGGCGGCGGGGATGATGGAGGAGATTCTGGGTCCCTCCACTATTGCCGCCCTGGAGCTCAGCAATTTCAAGTTCACCGTGCCGGTCAAGCCGGGAGATACGTTGCGGGCGACGGTTACGGTGGAGGACAAGAAGAACCTTTCCGATGGCGAGCGGGGCGTCTTCTCCGGCCGGGTACGGGTGTTCAACCAGCGCAAGGAGCAGGTGTTGGAGTTCACCGAGAAGCTGATGATGCGTCGGTTTCCGCCCAAGGACATGGACTATTGAGGAGCAACGCCAGCCATGCCTAGAACCTAGAAAGGAATCACGGTTGTCGGCGTTTCCCAGACTCATCGCGAACGGCGGAGGAGGATCGATCATGGGTCGATGCAAAGGGCAGAAAAGTTTTGTTTTAGGCGTAGGCATGCTGGCTACGGCCGTTCTGGCTTCCCAGCCGGTCATGGCCCAGGACAAGAAATTGGTGCTCAGAGTGGCCGATCAATTTCCCCTTACGCATTACGTGCCCCGCTATGCCATTAAGCCCTGGATGGAGCAAGTCACCAAGGCCACCAAGGGGATGGTTCAATTCGAGCATTATCCCGCGGAGCAACTGGGTAAGGCGAAGGATTTGCTGTCCCTCGTCCAATCCGGAGTGGCGGATATCGTGCTGATCGCTCCCTCTTATGTCTCAGAGAAAATGCCTCTGACCGCGGTAGTGGAATTGCCTGGAATGGTCACGGGTGCTTGCCGAGGAAACTCCGTCTACTGGAAGTTGGCCAGAGAGGGCGGTATTTTGGCCGAGAAAGAATATGCCCCCAATGGGGTACGGGTGCTTTTTTCAGCGGTTTTCCCTCCTTATCAAATCATTTCCGCCAAGCGCAAGCTTGACAGCCCCAAGGACATAGAGGGCATGAAGCTGCGCATCCTGGGGGGAGCCATGGACATGACCGTGCGCAAGCTGAAAGCGATTGGCGTAAAGATGGCGACTCCCGATACCTTGGAAGCGATCAGTCGAGGCACGCTGGACGGGGGCATCTTTTCTTACGGAGTCACGGTGAACTATAAGATTCCGGCCAAATATGTCACGGCCGGGGAGGCTTTTGGCACAGCCGGGGCCATTTTCATCATCAGCGAGAACCGCTGGAAGCAGTTTCCCGACTCCGTGAAAAAAACCATGACCGAGGCGGGAGAAATAGCCGGCCAAAATTTATGCGCAGGCGTTGACAAGGAGGAGGCCGAAGATTTAGAGAAACTGAAGCAAAATGGGGTGACGGTGGTGCGCTGGTCGGCCGCGGACAAGAAGGAAATAGACGCGGTGCTGGCGTCGGTGGCCAACGAATGGGCCGCGGAAATGGACAAGCGCGGCAAGCCGGGGAGCGAGGTGCTGAAGGCCGCGCTGGAAGCCCGGGACAGCCGTTGAGGCGGTGATCCGGAAACAGATCATTTTTGGAAGTGCTTTTTTGGAGAAATCAAAATGTATAAACACAATGCATTGAAAACTTTTGCCGTGGGAATCTTGGCCGTCTCCGCCCTGGCTTCCCAGCCGGTTGTCGCCCAGGACAAGAAACTGGTGCTCAGAGTGGCCGATCAATTTCCCCAAGGCCATTTTTTGCCGCGGTACGCCATCAAGCCCTGGATGGAGCAGGTGACCAAAGCCACCAACGGCGAGGTTCAGTTCGAATACTACCCCGGCGAGCAGTTGGGCAAAGCCAAGGATCTGTTGTCGTTGGTGCAATCGGGAGTCGCGGACGTGGTGTTGTTCGCTCCCTCCTATGCCTCGGACAAGATGCCGCTGACCGCGGTGATGGAGTTGCCCGGGATGTTTACCAGCTCCTGCCAGGCGACCCTTACCCACTCGAAGCTCGCAAAAGAGGGCAGTATCCTGGCCCAGCGAGAATACGCTCCCAACGGGGTGCGGGTTTTGTTCTCGGCCATCTACCCTCCCTATCAGTTGGTCTCCGCCAAACGCAAGATCGATGGCCCCAAGGACATTGAAGGCATGAAGCTGCGCGTCCTGGGCGGGGCCATGGATCTCACCGTGCGCAAGCTGAAGGGCGTTGGGGTGAAAATGGCCTCGCCCGAGGCCTTTGAGGCCATTTCCCGGGGCACCTTGGACGGGGCTATCTTCTCCTATGGAGTCACGGTGAATTACAACATTCCCACCAAGTATGCGACTGCGGGAGGGGGGTTCGGCTCGGCGGCGGCGATCTTCATCATCAGCGAGAACCGCTGGAAGCAGCTTCCCGACCCTGTGAAAAAAGCCATGACCGAGGCGGGAGAAGCCGCTAGCCGCAACGCGTGCGCCGGCATGGATAAAGAGGAAGCCGGCGACCTCGAGAAACTCAAGCAAAAAGGCGTGACCGTGGTCCGTTGGTCGGAGGCCGACAAGAAGGAAATGGATGTGATCCTGGCATCCGTGGCCAGCGAATGGGCCGCGGAGGTAGACAAACGGGGCAAGCCCGGCAGCGAGGTGCTGAAAGCCACTCTGGAAGCGCGAGACGGCCGTTGATCCTGTGATGGTCGTGTAAACATCGGATCGGTCTGCCGGGGGAAGAAGGCGTTCCCCCGGCGGAAGTTTCACAGGTTCCTAACAGCCACGTAATACGCGAGGGTCGATATGAGTATGCAGGGAGTCTTGAAAATTTTCATGGCCGGAATAGCCGCCGCCTTGACGGCCCAGCCTGCGCTGGCCCAGGAGAAGCTGGTTTTGCGAGCGGCGGATCCGTTTCCTCCTGGACACTATCTTCATCGCCATGGGCTCAAGCCATGGATGGAGGCGGTGACCCTGGCGACGCAGGGCCGGGTTCAATTCGAGCACTACCCCGCGGAGCAGTTGGGGAAGGCCAAAGATCTGCTTTCCCTGGCTCAGGCCGGCGTCGCCGACGTCGTCCTCACGGGGGCGGCCTACCATTCCGAGAAGATGCCGCTGACCGCTGCGCTGGAAACCCCGGGATTGTTCACCGACTCCTGTCAGGGAGCCCGAACTTACCAGAAACTGGCCGAAGGCGTTCTCGGCGAGAAGGAATACGCCGTCAATGGTGTCCGTGTGCTGGTTCCGGCCATTTTGCCTACTTACCATGTGGTTTCCGCCATCCGGAAAATTCAATCTCTGAAAGATGTGGAGGGGATGAAGCTGAGGACGCTGGCCGGGGCCCAAGAGCTCACCATGCGCAAATTCAAGGCCGTGCCGGTGCGAATGCCCTCGTCCGAACTTTTCGAGGCGATGTCCAGAGGCACGGTGGACGGCGCCATCTTTAGTTATGAGGGCGTGGTGAACAACAAGCTTCCCATCAAATACGTTACATCGGAAGTGGGATTCGGTTCGGGAGCAGCCATGATCTTCATCGCCGAGAACCGCTGGAACAAGCTGCCGGAGGAAGTCAAAAAAGCCATGCTGGAGGCCGGCAAAGCGGCTACTCAGACTTTATGCTCCGGCATGATGCGGGAGGAGACCGCCAGCCTGGAAAAGCTGAAGCAGGCGGGAGTCACGGTGGTCCGTTGGTCTGCCGAGGATAAAAAGGAAATGGAAAGGGTCATGGCAGCGGTCGCCGACGAATGGGCATCGCAAATGGACAAGCGGGGCAAGCCTGGCAGCCAAGTGTTGAAAGCCGTGCTGGAAGCGCGAGACAGCCGTTGAATTATTTGGCGGTTATGACCTGCGTGACATCCCGGTAAAGCGTCGGAGTGCGGGGGCGCTTGGCTATCCTGCTCCACCCAAAACCGGAGGATTGAATGAAAACCAAGATGTGCGAGATGTTCGGAATCGAAGTACCCATCTTTGCGTTCTCGCATTGCCGCGATGTGGTGGCCGAGGTATCGAAGGCCGGCGGCATGGGCGTGTTCGGTGTTGCCTATAAGACGGCCGAGCAACTCGACGCGGAACTGAAGTGGATCGATGAGCGCGTCGGCGGAAAGCCTTACGGCATCGACGTGCTTTTGCCCAACAAATACGAAAAGCTCGGCGAGAAGCAGGTCACTACCGATGACCTGCCCCAGGCCCAGGTCGAATTTATGCGCCGTGTGCTGGATGAGGCGGGAATCCCGCGCCTGCCGGAAGGCGATGCCAGGACCATGGTCCAGGAATCCCTCGACCGCATCAACATGACCCGCGAGCAGACCGAGGCACTGCTGGAGGTGGCATTGCGCCACCCCATCAAGGTGGTGGTGAGCGCGCTGGGCACCCCGCCGAGGGAGACGGTGGAGCGGCTGCACGGTCTGGGAATCAAGGTGGGCGCCCTGGCGGGGAAGCCCCAGCACGCTGTCCGTCACAAGGAGGCGGGGGTCGATTTCATCGTCGCCCAGGGCATGGAGGCGGGGGGGCATACCGGCAAGATCACCTCGATGATCTTGTGGCCCCAGGTGATCGACGCCGTGGCGCCGCTTCCCGTGCTGGCGGCGGGTGGCATCGGCCGGGGGCGGCAGATGGCGGCTGCCATGGCGCTGGGCGCGGAGGGCGTCTGGTGCGGATCCATCTGGCTGGGGACGAAGGAGAGCGAGTTGACCTCCGACCTGAAGGAGCGGTTTTTCGCGGCCGGCACGGAAGACACGGTCCAGAGCCGGTTGCGCTCCGGCAAGCCGGCGCGCGTGCTGCGCAGCAAACTCTCCGATGCCTGGGAGCGGCCTGACGCGCCGCCCTTCGCGCCCATGCCCTACCAGACCCTGCTGATGGCCGAACCGCATCTGCGCGTCGAACGGGGCAAGCTCAAGGAGTGGATGTACTATCCTGTCGGCCAAGTAGTCGGCGATATGAAGGCGGAAACCACTTGTAGACAGGTCATCTACGACATGATGAGCGAATTCATCGAGGCAACGGAGCGCCTCGGCCGGCTCATGCAGGCCGACTAATCCCCTTGATAGGTTTTTTAAGGAGCGACAGTGGACTTTGAGTTAACACCGGAGCAGACGGCGGCCCGGGATATGGCGCTGGATTTCGCCCGCAAGGAAATCACCCCCCATTGGCGGCAGCGGGAGGCCGAAGGGGTGTTTCACCGGGATCTCATCGAAAAGATGGCGGCGGCCGGGATGTTCGGCTGCCTGTTCCCGGAGGAGTACGGAGGAAGCGGGCTGGGGTTCGTGGCCCAGGTGCTCATCATGGAGGAGATGATGCGGGCCTCCATCGAGAGCGGCATGCCCTTCAACAATCAGGGGGTGAATGTCCCCATGGCCATTTACCGCTGGGGCACCGAGGCGCAGAAACGCAAGTACGTGCCGGGGCTGGTGTCGGCCAAGTATATCGGCTGCTTCGGGCTGACCGAGCCGGGAGGAGGGTCGGATTCGGCCGCCATGAAAACCCGGGCGGTGCGCCAGGGGGATCGCTACATCATCAATGGCAGCAAGATGTGGAGCACCTTGGGTTCGGTGGCCGATTTGATCCTGCTGTTCGCCAAGACCGATCCGGACCGGGGCCATGCCGGGGTCTCCGCTTTCCTGGTGGAAACAAAAGGGCTCAAGGGCTTCGGCGCCCGACCGATTCCGTCCGACATCGGCACCAGTTGCATTCCCACCGCCGAGTTGTCGTTCCAGGACGTGGAGATTCCCGCCGACAGCTTGTTGGGCGGAGTCGAGGGCCAGGGTTTCAAGGCCGCCATGAGCACCTTGCACTATGGCCGGGTGTGCGTCCCAGCACGAGGGCTGGGCATCGCCCAAGCCTGCCTGGACATGGCGGTGCAGTACGCCAACGAGCGGGTGGCGTTCGGCAAGAAGATTGGCGAATTCCAGGCTATCCAGCACACCATCGCCGACATGCTGGCCAAGACCGAGGCGTCGCGCTGGCTCATCTATCGGGCGGCGGCCCGGGCCGACCAAGGATTGCCGTTCGGACGGGAAGCTTCCATCGCCAAGTATTTCGCCGGCGAGGCGGTGATGGATGTCACCGAGAAATGCCTGGAGATTTACGGCGGTTATGGATTCGCCAAGGAGTTTCCCGTATTCCGCTATTTCACCTGCGCCCGGGTGATGCGTACCGGAGAAGGTTCCGCCAACATCCAGAAGAATCTGCTGGGAATGGACGAGCTGGGCTGGAAGAAGATCGACCGGCATGCCGTGTGACTAAGGATTCCCAGCACGGATTTAAACGAAACGATGAGGAGGATGAGATGATCAGACTGACCAAGAGAATCGCTGGGGCAATGGCTGTTTTGACGCTGATGCTTGTTTTCTCGGGCGGCCATGCCCAGGACAAGAAAATCGTCCTGCGCGTCGCGGATCACCTGCCCCCCAACCATTTCCTGATGGAGCCGATGGTGAAGTATTGGATGAATGCGGTGACCAAGGGCGCCGGAGGAACGGTGGAATTCGAATACTATCCGGCGGAGCAGTTGGGAAAAGCGAAGGATATGCTGTCCTTGGCATTGTCCGGGGTCACCGATATCGCGGGGGTGGTGCCGGCCTATATCTCCGACAAGCTGCCCTTGTCGGTGGTGGCGGAGCTGCCGGGCAGCTTTGAAACCTCTTGCGCGGGAACATTTTCTTTCTGGCGCCTGGCCAAGGAAGGCGGGGCGATCGCGGCGAAGGAATACGCCCCCTTGGGATTCCGGCCTCTGTTCGCCATTGTGCTGCCCCCCTATCAGATTTTTTCGCGCCACAAGTTGGAGTCGGTCAAAAGCCTTGAAGGGCTGAAGCTCCAGACCGCGGGAGGAGCCAAGGAGATCATGGTCCGCAAGATGAAGGCGGTGCCCATCAAG
>JAHFQX010000015.1:44964-58101 GCA_023259135.1 Betaproteobacteria bacterium
CGGAGATTTACGAATCCCTGTCCCGCGGCACCATCGACGGCGGCACCTTGGCCACCGGCAGTATTCTTTCCTACAACCTGCCGGGGCCGGCGAAATTTGTCACCATTGGGGAAAATTTCGGCAGCATCGTGGCGGTGTACGGCATCAGCGAGGCTCGGTGGAAGAAGCTCCCGGAGAATGTCCAGAAAGTCATGCAGGAAGCCGGAGAAGCCGCCAATCGCAACATGTGCGGCATTGTCGATAAGGGGGTGGAGGCGGATTACGAGAAACTCAAGCAGCGGGGCGTGACCGCGGTTCGATTCCCGGCGGCCGATCATCAGGAGATCGCCGCCCTGGCGGCCATGGTCCGCGCCGAGTGGGCCGAAGGATTGGACAAGCGAGGCAAGCCGGGGAGCGAAACCCTGAAGGCTTATACGGAAGCTTTGGCGGCTCGCCGCTGAACACAGCCGGTCGCGCCCCGGCAGGGGGGCGCGACCGGTCCTGGTCCGCGCTTATTCCGGAAACTGCCTAGCGCCGCTGATCGAAGCGGTGTCCTACCAGTTCCGCCGCGATGTTGACTTTCTGGATGTCGATGGTGCCGCCGCCGATGCCCCAGGCGAAGGAATCCCGCAGCCGCTGCTCCATGCCGTATTCCTTGTTGAAGCCGTAACCGCCCATCAGTTGCACGCCGTTGGCGCAGACTTCCCGGGCGATTTCGTTGGCATAGCACTTGGCCATCGAGATGTCCCGCAGCGAGGGGATGCCCGCCGCGGCGTTGGCCGCTGCCCGGTAGAGTAGCAGCCGGGCCGCCTCCACGCGGATCGCCATGTCCGCCAGGCGCAATTGAACGGCCTGAAACTCCGCGATGGGCTTGCCGAATTGCTTGCGGGTTTGGACGTATTCGACGGCGTATTCCAGGGCCGCGGCGGCCCCCGCCACCCCCATGGTGGTGTTGCCGCAGCGCTCCACGCTGAAGGTTTTCATCAGGTCCTTGAATTTTCCCACCGGGACGACGATGTTTTTCGTGGGCACCTCGGCGCTATCGAAAAAAATATCCCGGCTGGGCACGCCCCGCATCCCCATCAGCCGCTCCCGCTTGCCAAAGCTCATGCCTTTGGTGCCGAGTTCCAGGTAAATGGCTCCCACTCCCGCTGCTCCGGGCTTGTCGGCCATCCGGCAATAGAGCAGATAGCCGCCGGAGTGGCCGGCTCCGGAACACCAGCGCTTCTGGCCGTTGATGATCACCTTGTCGCCTTGGATGACGCCCCGGGTGGTCAGGTCGGTCATGGCGCTGCCGGCGTCCGGCTCCGACATGGTGACGGCCACCACCAGTTCGCCCGAACAGACCCGCGGCAGAACCTTTTGCTTGATGTCTTCGCTGGCGCAATGCAGGATGGTTTGAGTGGGACCGAAGCAGGATTCGAATACCGGAAAAGCCACGGCCGGCGAAATCTGCGCCAACTGTTCCAGCACCAGCACCGCCTCGAAGGTGGTGAGCCCCAAGCCGCCGTATTGCTGAGGCAGGTTGACGCCAAGGAAACCCATTGCTCCCAGGCGCTTGCGCCATTCGTCCGACATGGGCTCGTCGCTTTCCTCCATCTGCTTGGCGACGTCCACCAGTTCCTTGCGGGCGAACTTGCGGGCGCTTTCCTGCAAGTGGCGTTGCTCCTCGGTGAGGTTAAAATCCATTGGGGTTCTCCTCGAAAAATTTGTCCGGATGGGTGTACAATCCGGCTCATTATAAGCCGTCGCTTTGACTACGTCACAGAGGAGAGCATCCATGCAAGCGTTACGTAGGTTTTTCGTTGTTTTCTTGTGTGCCCTGGCCGGTTCCGCGTTGGCCCAGGACAAGAAAATCGTTTTGCGGGTGGCGGACTCGTTTCCGGCCAATCACTACGTCGTCGAATACGCCACCAAGTTCTGGATGGACAGCGTGACCAAGGCCACCGGCGGCGCGGTGACCTTCGAATACTACCCCTCCGAACAGCTCGGCAAAGCCAAGGATTTCCTGGCGCTGACCCAATCCGGAGTGACCGATATCGCTTATGTGGCGCCGGCTTTTGTTTCCGACAAGATGCCTTTGTCGGCGGTGGCGGAATTGCCGGGAGGATTTTCCAGCTCGTGCGCCGGCGGCTTGCCTTACTGGAAATTGGTGAGGGACGGCATCCTGGCCCAGAGGGAATTCCAGCCCAACGGAGTGCGGGCGATTTTCGCGGTGGTGCTGCCCCCCTACCAGATATTCACCAAGGGAAAGCTGGAATCGATAAAGAATGTCGAGGGCATGAAGCTTTATACCGCCGGCGGCGCCAAGGAGCTAGCAGTGCGCAAGCTGAAGGCCGTGCCCATCAAGATGGCCACCCCCGAGGTCTATGAATCCTTGTCCCGGGGCACCATCGACGGCGTGCTGTTCCCTTGGGCCAGTCTGTTCCCCTACAACGTTCATACGCTGGTGAAATACGCGACCGTGGGCGAGAATTTCGGCAGCTTTGCCGCCACCTACTCGATCAGCGAGGCCAAGTACAAGCAGTTGCCCGCCAGCGTCCAAAAAGCCATGGCGGAGGCCAGCGAGGCGACCGTAACCCGGACCTGCGCCCTGATCGACAAGGATCTCGAAAGGCAGATCGAAAAGGCCAAGCAGTCGGGAGTCACCCTGGTGCAATTGCCCGCGTCGGACAGGAAGGACATCGATGCCGCGATGGCCTCCATAGGCAAGGAATGGGCCGAGGGCTTGGATAAACGCGGCAAGGCCGGGAGCGAAGTGCTAAAGGCGTTCCAGGATGCCTTAAAGGCCGGCCGCTGAGTTGCAAGCTTCGGGGTCGGGATTGTTCTCCCGACCCTGCTCCGGTTTTTTCCGAAAGCGACAATTCAAGAAGGTCAGAATCAGTAAGCGAGCGTCATGTAATCCGGCAATGCATCGCCACGCTGCTTATTCGGATTTTCCTTAGACACCCTAACTTTGGAGGGGTTGACCCATGGCCGGACCGCTTGCTGGAGTGCGAGTGCTGGACATGAGCGCGGTGCTCATGGGGCCGCTGGCCACCCAGGTGCTGGGAGACCTGGGGGCCGACGTGGTGAAGGTGGAATCCAAGGACGGGGATACCACCCGGCCCATCGGGCCGGGCCACCATCCGGATATGGGTTCCTTGTATTTGGCGCTGAACCGCAACAAGCGCAGTATCGTGCTGGACCTCAAGAAACCGGCTGGGAAGCAGGCGCTGCTCAAGCTGGCCGAGGGCGCCGACGTGTTCATGTACAACTTGCGGCCCCAGGCCATGGCTCGCCTTGGCCTCAGCTACGAGGAGGTGCGGGCGGTGAACCCCCGCATCATCTATTGCGGCACCTACGGTTTTGGTCAGTTGGGTCCCTATGCCGCCAAGCCGGCTTACGACGATTTGATTCAGGGGATGTCGGGGATTTCCTATCTCATCTCCCGCATGACCGGCAAGCCCGGCTACGCGCCCTTCGCTTTGGCGGATCACCTGGTCGGGACCTGTGCCGTGCATTGCGTGACCGCCGCCTTGTATCACCGGGAGCGCACCGGCGAAGGTCAGTCGGTGGAAGTCCCCATGTTCGAGACTATGGCCCACGCCATACTCACCCACCACCTTTATGGCCGGACCTTTGAACCGCCGCTGGGCGAGGCGGGCTATGTGCGGCAGATGGCCCCCAACCGCCGGCCCTATGCCACGCAAGACGGCTATCTGTGCACCTTGATCGTGACCGACGCCCAATGGGGTCGTTTTTTCGACAGGGTGGGGCGGCCCGAACTTAAAACCGATCCCCGCTTTAAGGACCTGGCGAGCCGTACCCGCCATACCGGGGAACTGTACCAGATTCTTGAGGAAACTCTCGCTACCCGGACCACCGGGGAGTGGCTGCGAATATTCGAGGAACAGGATATTCCCGCCATGGCCATGCATACCCTCGATACCTTGCTGGCCGATCCTCACCTTAATGCCATAGGGTTTTTCCGCAAGGTGGAGCATCCCACCGAAGGCTCCCTGATGGCCATGGCGGTTCCCAGCCGCTGGTCCGCATCGGTTCCGGAAGATCACCGCCTCCCGGCCCCGCGTCTGGGGGAACACACCGTGGCCATTCTGCGTGAAGCCGGTTACCCGCAAGCCGCCATCGATGCCTTGCTGGCCGAAGGGGCGGCCATTGCCGGCTGATTTTTTGATATCCCGACACCACAACCAGATTCTCGCGCTGCCCGACGCGCAGTCCCGTCTCGCCGCCGGCGGGCTCCGCCCCGCTGGCGGCGCCTCCGAGCAGTTCGACGCCCTGTTGCGGAAAGCGGGTGCTGGGCCGAGGTTATCAAGCGTACCGGCATCAAGCCCGATTGGTGGGGCAGTTATTCTTGCATGGATTGCCGAAATCTCGGCCTTATTGGAAGCTTAGCCCAGCTTGGCTTTGAGATAGGCGGTGATGGCATCCGGGGTGGTTAGCCGGGCGTAGTCGGCTTCGGGGATGTCGATGCCGAGCCGCTCGTGGAGCCCGACCACCAGGTTGAGAAAATCCATGGAATCCAGGTCCACCTGATCCCGCAGCTTGGCGTCGGGTAGCAGGGTGCCGGGTTCCACCTCGGGGGCGATGCGCCGTAGGATATCCAACAGGGCTTGTCTGATTTGGCTGTCGTCCACGGAGGCTCCGGATTACAAGGTTTCGGGTTGCTGCAACAGGTCTCGGATACGGGCCAGGAACAAGGCGCCGCGATGACCGTCACTGACCCGGTGGTCGGCGGACAGGCTGGCGGTCAACAGCGGCAGCGCCTGGAGGGTTCCGTCTTCCACCCAGGGGCGGAGCGCGACCTTGCCGAAGCCCACCAGGGCTACTTGGGGCGGGTAGATGACGCCGTGGACGGATTCCACGCCTTGGTCGCCCAGGTTGGTGACGGTGAGGGTGGGGTCCGCCAGCTCGGAACTGCGCAGGCTGCCGGCTCGCGCCCGCCGCACCAGATCCGAGAGCTGGGCCATCAACTCCCCTAGGGGAAGGTCGGCGGTGTTATGCAGCGCGGGGGCGATGAGCCCGCCTTGCCGCAGTGCAATCGCCACCCCCAGATGCACGGCGGCGCTGGGCCGGAAGGCGCCGTCCTGAAAGCATCCGTTCATCTCGGGAAACTGCCGGGCGGCGAGCGCCACCGCCTTGAGCAGCAGGGCCGCCATCAACAGCCGCGCCGTCACCGGCCGCCGGGCGTTCTCAGCGGCCAGCCAGGCGCCGGCGCGGGCCAGCGGAATGCTTTCCGACAGGTAGTAGTGGGGAATTTCCCGCTTGGAGCGGGCCATGGCGGCGGCGATGGCGCGGCGCATCTCGGTCTGCCGGTCGCCGGTGGGCGCCGGGGCCGGCGTTGCGGCCGCCATGGCTTGCTCCACGTCCTCCACGGTGACCGCCCCTTGGGGGCCGGTGCCGGTGACGGCGTCGAGATTCACCTGCAATTCTTCCGCCCGCTTGCGGGCGGCGGGAGCAACCCGGCGGCGCTGCGGGAGCGTAGTCGCGGCGGCAGGCGGCGCGGCCGTTGCGGGCTGTTCCCCCGGGGCCAGCAGCAAGGCCATCACCGCTCCCACCGGCAGGGTTTCGCCGGCTTGGGCCAGCAGGCGAAATACCGTTCCCTCTTGCCAGATCTCCACGTCGATGGCGGCCTTGCTGGTATCCACCACCGCCACCACGTCGCCTTTTTTGACAGGGTCGCCGGGCTTCACTTTCCATTCCAACAACTTGCCCTGCTCCATGTCGGCCCCCAGGGAGGGCAGCTTGAACTCGATCACCGGTTTCCCCACAGGTTTTGCACGGCGGCGACGATCTTGGCGGGCTGGGGCAGGGCTGCTTCCTCCAAGTGCTTGGCGTAGGGTATCGGCACTTCCTCGCTGCATACCCGGGCCACCGGAGCGTCCAAGTCATAGAACGCCTGCTCCATGATGCGGGCCATGATCTCGGCGGCGAGGCTGCCGCTTCTCCAGCCCTCGTCCACCACCACCGCCCGCCGGGTGCGGCGCACCGATTCCAGCAGCGTGGCGTCGTCTAGGGGGCGCAGCACCCGAAGGTCGATGACTTCCGCCTCGATGCCTTGTTGGGCGAGGATGCGCGCCGCTTCCAGGGATTTTTCCAGAGTGCCGCCGTAGCCGACGAGGGTCACATCCCGCCCCGGCCTGCGTATCCTGGCGCGGCGAATGTCCACTTCGCCGGCCCCGGCCGGCAGTTCTTGCTCCAGGTTGTAGAGCAGGGCATGCTCGAACATCAGTACCGGATCCGGGTCTTGCAGGGCGGGCCAGAGCATTCCTCGCGCATCTTCCACGGTGGCGGGAGCCAGCACCTTGATGCCGGGGATGTGGGCGTACCAGCCTTCCAGGCTGTGGGAGTGCTGGGCCGCCAACTGCCGCCCCGCCCCGGTGGCCATGCGGATCACCAGCGGCACGTGGAACTGGCCTCCCGACATGTGGCGCAGCGCGGCGGCGGTGTTGACGATCGGGTCCAGGGCCAGCAGGCTGAAATTCACCGTCATGACTTCCACGATGGGCCGCATGCCCCCCAGCGCCGCGCCGATCCCCGCGCCCACGAAAGCTAGTTCCGACAGCGGCGTGTCGCGGATGCGCTGCGGGCCGAATTCCTCCAGCAGGCCCTTGGAGACCGCGTAGGTGCCGCCGTACTTGCCCACGTCCTCGCCCATCAGGAACACCCGTGGGTCCCGCGCCAGGGCTTCGCGATGGGCTTGCCGCAAGGCTTCCCGATAACTGCTGGCCGTCATGCGGGTTCCCGCGGGGTGTAAACGTCCTTGAGCAGGTCCGCCGCCGGCTCCCACTCGCCGGCTTCGGCCGCGGCCGAAGCCGCTTCCACCCGTTCCCCCGCCTGCCGGTCGAGTTCCAGGAATTCCTCTTCGCTCAGCCAGCCCTGGGCTTTGAGCCGAGCGGTGAAATTATGGATCGGGCCGCGCTGCTTCCACTGTTCCACTTCGGCCTTGTCCCGGTACAGTTCCGGATCGAACATGGAATGGGCGCGGAATCGATAGGTCTGGAATTCGGCGAACAGCGGCGCGCCGCTTTCCAGTACCGCTTGGCGGGCCGTCACCGCCGCCTGATGGACCGCCGCCACGTCCATGCCGTCCACTCGCAGGGTCGGCACTCCATAGCTGGCAGCCTTGGCGCACAAATCGGTTTGGGATTCGGAGCGGGCCAGGGCGGTGCCCATGGCGTACAGATTGTTCTCGCAGCAGAACAGCACCGGCAGCCGCCACAGCGCGGCGAGGTTCATGGACTCGTGAAACGCGCCTTCCGCCACGGCGCCTTCGCCGAAGAAGCAGGCCGTGACCCGCTCCCGTCCTTGCATGCGGTCCGCCAGAGCCAGCCCCACCGCCAGCGGCAAGCCGCCGCCGACGATGGCGTTGCCGCCGTAGAAGCGAGTGGCGGCGTCGAACAGATGCATCGAGCCGCCCCGGCCGCGGCAGCAACCCTCGCGCTTGCCGAACATCTCGGCCATGACGCTCTCGGGCGACATGCCCCGCAGCAGGGCGTGACCATGCTCCCGGTAGGTGGCCACCACCGCGTCCTCGGCGGCGAGAGCCGGCATGACCCCCGCGGCTACCGCCTCCTCGCCGATGTAAAGGTGCAGGAAGCCGCGAATCTTTTGCTCGCCGTAGAGCGCGGCGCAGCGCTCCTCGAAGCGGCGGATGAGCAGCATGGAAGCCAGCAGCCGCAGCGCCAGCTCTCGCGGCAGCGGCACGGGAGCCGGCGCCGCCGTCATGCCCCGCTTTCCAAAGTGGACAGGTCGCCCTCGGGCAGTCCCAACTCCCGGGCTTTCAGCAGGCGGCGCATGATCTTGCCGCTGCGGGTGCGGGGCAGGGTGGCGAGGAAGGCGATTTCCTTGGGAGCCACCGCCGCTCCCAGGCGCTTTCTGGCGAAGCCCAGCAGTTCCAGGTTGAGGGCGTCGTCGGCGGCGTGGCCGGGCTTCAGCGACACGAAAGCCTTGACCGTTTCCCCCACCACCGGGTCGGGCTTGCCGATGACCCCGGCTTCCGCCACCGCGGGATGTTCCATGAGGGCGCTTTCCACCTCGAAAGGGCCGATGAGGTGGCCGGCCGATTTGATGACGTCGTCGGCCCGGCCGACGAACCAGAAATAACCGTCCTCGTCCCGCTTGGCCAGATCGCCGGTGAGATACCAGTCGCCGGAGAAGCATTTGCGGTAGCGTTCCTCCTGGTGCAGATAACCGCGGAACATGGAGGGCCAGCCGCGCTTGAGCGCCAACTCCCCTTCCACGTTGGGCTCCTCGACGAGGCGCGTCGAACCGTCTTCTCGCCGCTCCAGGATGCAGGCGTCCACTCCCGGCAGCGGCTTGCCCATGGAGCCCGGCTTGATGTCCAGGGCCGGGGTGTTGGCGATCATGATGCCGCCGGTCTCGGTCTGCCACCAGTTGTCGTGGATGGGCAGCCCCAGGGTTTCCTTGCCCCACCACACGGCCTCCGGGTTGAGGGGCTCGCCGACGCTGGCGACGAAGCGCAGCTTGGGAAAGCGGTGCTTGCCGGCGAGTTCCGGGCCGGCCTTCATGAGCATGCGTATCGCCGTGGGAGCGGTATACCAGACGCTTACTTGCTGCTCCTCGAGGATGCGGTACCAGCGTTCGGCGTCGAAATCGGCCTCGTCGATGATACTGGTGACGCCGTGCAGCAGCGGGGCGATGATGCCGTAGGAGGTTCCGGTCACCCAGCCGGGGTCGGCGGTGCACCAGAACACGTCCTCGGCATGCAGGTCCAGGGCGTATTTGCCGGTGGCATGGTGGGCCACCACCGCCTCGTGGACGTGAATCGCTCCCTTGGGGGCGCCGGTGGTGCCGCTGGTGAAATGCAGCAGGGCCATGTCTTCGGCAACGGTGGCGGCGGGTGTCGCGGCGTCACCGACGTGATCCATGATCTGGGCCAGATCCAGAGTGCCGACGGGCTGGGGACCGCTGCCCTCCCGCACCAGCAACACGTGCTTGAGGTGGGGCAGTTGGCCGTGCAGCCCTGCCACTTTTCGTCGATAGAGGATTTCGGTGGTGACCAGCACCTTGCCTTCGCCGAGCTTGAGGCGGGTGGCGATGGGTTCCGGACCGAAGGCCGAGAACAGCGGGCAGGCGACGCTGCCGTGCTTGAGGGAGCCCAGCACCGCGACGTAAAGCTCCGGAATGCGTCCGGCCAGCACGAATACCCCCTCGCCTTTGGCTACGCCCAGGGTCTGCAAGACGTTGGCGAAGCGGTGGGTCAGCGCCATCAGGTCGGCGTAGCTGTAGTCTTCGATTTGCCCATTCTTGCCGAGCCAGCGCAAGGCCACCTGGTCGCGCCGGGGTCCCTGGCCGTGGCGGTCCACCGCTTCGTGGGCGATGTTGAGGCCGCCGCCCGGCAGGCCATCGAGCTGGCTTCTGGCTTGATCCCAAGTGAAAGCGGCGCGCTGTGCGGCGTAATCGGCAAGATGGGGCGGGAGCTTCCAGTCTTGCGGGGACTTGACGATGACGGAAGGGCGCATGGCAACTCCTTTCGGCGCCATGGTAGCCGAGGGAGGCAGGGGGATGCTTGACTTAGGTCAACCCCGGTTCCGCTATCGGGAATAAACTTCCTCGACTTGGAAATTCCGTTTGAGCGGGGGAAGCATGGCCACCGAGGGGCATGGGGTGGAGGCGAAGCTGGCGTTGTTGACTCCGGACGCCGTGCTGGCCAGCCTGCGGAGCCGCCGGGAGGGGCTGACTTTTCGGGAAGTCCAGCGCCGTCTGGAGGAATACGGTCCCAACCGGGTAGAGGAAATGGAGCGGGAGCTCTTGCCGCGCCGTTTCGCCCGGGAGCTGGTTCACTTCTTTGCGCTGATCCTGTGGCTGGCCGCGGCGCTGGCGTTTTTTGCCGAATGGCGGGAGCCGGGTCAGGGGATGGCGACCCTGGGTTACGCCATCGTCGGCGTGATCCTCATCAACGGCGCGTTTTCCTTCTGGCAGGAGTACCGGGCGGAACAGGCCCTGGCGGCGCTGCGCCAATTGCTGCCGCAGCGGGTCAGGGTGCGGCGGGAGGGCAAGGTGTGGGAATTGCCCGCCGCCGAATTGGCGCCGGGGGACGTGATCCTGCTCCAAGAGGGGGACGACGTGCCGGCCGACTGCCGGCTCATCGAAGCCTTTGCGGTGCGGGTCAATAACGCCACCCTCAGCGGCGAATCCCTGCCCCAGCCGAGGAACGCCGAGCCTTCCGCCCACGACGATCTATTGCGCAACCGCAACGTGGCGCTGGCGGGCACTTCGCTGGTTTCGGGGGAAGCCGTGGCGGTGGTATTCGCCACCGGCATGAGGACCGAGTTCGGCAAGATCGCCCGGCTCACCCAATCCGCCAGGGAGCCGCTATCCCCCTTGCAGCGGGAGATCCGGCGGCTGTCCCGCTGGGTGGCGGCGCTGGCCGCCTTCCTGGGGGGGGCGTTTTTCCTGGTGGGGCTGGCGTTGGGCCTGCCGTTCTGGGTGAATTTTTCTTTTGCCATCGGCATCATCGTGGCCAACGTGCCGGAAGGACTGCTGCCTACCGTGACCCTGGCCCTGGCCCTGGCTACCCAGCGCATGGCCAAGCGCAACGCCTTGGTGCGGCACCTGCCGGCCATCGAGACGCTGGGCTCCGCCACCGTGATCCTCTCCGATAAGACCGGCACGCTTACCCAGAATCGAATGGCGGTCAGAGCCGTTCATGTGGCCGGCGCCGACCATGCTCCGGCAGCGGTGCGGGATAATCCCGTCTTGCGGGAGGCTGCCCGCCGACTGATGGAGATCGCCCTGAGCTGCCACGGCCTGAAGCAGGTGGAAGGGGAAGAAGGGCATGTCCATTGGCGTGGAGATCCCATGGAAGTGGCCCTGATGGAGATGGGCCGGCAGGTGCTGGGAAAATTCCGGCGGGACGACAAGAGCGACGAATTCCCCTTCGATACCGAACGCCGCCGGTTGTCGCTGGTGTTCGGCCAAGAGGCCGGCCGCATCCTGTATTGCAAGGGCGCATTGGAAACGGTGCTGCCGCTGTGCGGCGCGCTGTTGCGAGGCGGCGAACCTGTCCTGAGCAAGGTCGAAGGGCCTGTCCTGAGCGAAGTCGAAGGGCCTGTCCCCCTGACAGAAACCGACCGCGAGGCGTTGCGGGCCGCCGAGCAGCGTTTCGCGGACCGGGGGCTGAGGGTGCTGGCTTTCGCGCTGCGCCGGATTCCGGAAGGAACCCCGCGGGACGCCTGGGAGCAGGACTTGACGTTCGCCGGGCTGGTGGGGCTGGAGGACCCGCCGCGGCCGGAGGTGCCGGACGCGATCCGGCGTTGCCGGGAAGCGGGGATTCGGGTCATCATGGCCACTGGCGACCACCCGCATACCGCCCTGGCCATCGCCCGGGAGGTGGGGATGGTGGGAGGGGGCGATTGCCGGGTGGTGAGCGGCGAGGAACTGCGTCATTTGTCTTCCATCCAATTGCAATTGGTCCTGGACGCTCCCGAAGTGATCTTCGCCCGCATCGGGGCGGATCAGAAAATGGCTATTGTCCAAGCCTTGAAGGCCAAGGGCGAAATCGTGGCGGTCACCGGCGACGGGGTGAACGATGCTCCGGCGTTGAAGAGCGCCCACATCGGCATCGCCATGGGAGTGGCCGGCACCGACGTGGCCAAGGCGGCGGCCGACGTCATCCTGCTGGACGACAACTTCGCCAGCATCGTCGCGGCGGTGGAGGAAGGGCGGGCGGTGTTCGACAACATCCGCAAGTTCCTCACCTATATCCTCACTTCCAACATCCCCGAAATAGTCCCGTATCTCGCCTTCGTGCTGTTCCGGATTCCCCTGCCGCTGACCATCATCCAAATCCTGGCGGTGGATCTGGGCACCGATTTGCTCCCGGCTCTGGCCTTGGGCGCCGAGCCTCCCGACCGGGGCGCCATGCGCCGCCCGCCCCGCTCGCGGCGCGAGCGGCTGGTGAACGCCTCCCTGGTGCTGCGGGCTTATGGCTTTCTCGGCATATTGGAAGCTCTCGCCGCGATGGCGGCGTTCCTCTTCGTGTTGCGGCAGGGCGGCTGGAGCTACGGCGAAACCTTGGATTGGCGCGACCCGCTGTATCTGCAAGCCACCACGGCGTGCCTGTCGGCCATCGTGGTGGTCCAGGTGGCGAACCTGTGGCTGTGCCGGCATCCGCGGGCCTCGGCCTTTTCCTTCGGGCTGCGGGGCAACTGGCTGCTGCTTTGGGGGATAGCCATCGAGCTGGTCCTGATTGCGCTGATTGACTATACCCCATGGGGCAACCGGCTCTTTGGCACGGCTGGGTTGCCATGGGAAGTGTGGGTGTTCGTTCTGCCTTTCGCGGCGGCCATGCTGGGGCTGGAGGAGGGCCGCAAAGCCTGGGTGAGGCGTGGGATCAATCGCCGATCTCGGAAAAATCAATCAGGAGGCGGCTCATGAGCGCAGTCGGACGGCTGGTTCGGATTCCGGTGGCAGGAGGTATGGAAGCGGAAGGGGCGCTTGCCGTGCCGGCGGGAGCCCAAGGGGTAGTGCTGTTCGCCCACGGCAGCGGCAGCAGCCGACACAGTCCCCGTAACAGGTTCGTTGCCGAGGCGCTCAACGCCGCGGGCTTCGCGACCCTGCTGCTGGATTTGCTGACCCCCGAGGAAGATGCCGATATCGAGCGGCGCTTCGACATCGGGCTGTTGGCCGCGCGGCTGTTGCTGGCGAGCCGCTGGCTGGCGGCGGAGCCCATCATCGGCAACCTCAAGCTGGATTATTTCGGCGCCAGCACCGGCGCGGCGGCGGCCCTGGTGGCGGCCGCCGCCTTGGGGGAGGCGGTGGCGGCGGTGGTGTCCCGCGGCGGCCGGCCGGATCTGGCCGGCTCCAATCATTTGAAGCAAGTGCGGGCCCCCACCCTGCTGATCGTGGGGAGCCTGGATTACGGCGTCATCGAACTCAACCGCGAAGCCTTTGCCCACCTCGCCTGCCGGAAAGAAATGGTTTTGGTGCCCGGCGCCACCCATCTCTTCGAAGAACCCGGCACCCTGGAACAGGCGGCGGAGCACGCCATTCGCTGGTTCCGGCAATATCTCGACTGAGCAAACTCGCGAGGGCACTCCGCTGGCATTGCCAACGTCAACTTCAATTTCGCTCTGCTGCGCAGCCCTGGGAGAGCCCCCTCATGAGCCAGGCTTTTCGACTTGATCATCA
>JAHFQX010000016.1 GCA_023259135.1 Betaproteobacteria bacterium
TCCTTCCTAAAACGTTGGGAATCAAGCGGGCTGTTTGCACATTGCCCAGTTCCAGGCAAACCGCATTTTCCCCCACTTCCAACACCACCATCCGGTCCTTCAATCCTCGCAGTATTCCCTGGTACTGGCGCCGCCCTTCCACGGGGATGCGCAGCTTGACCTTGGCCTTGGCTCCGGCGAAACGCTCAAAATCGGCTTCCTTCCTCAGCGGCCGATCCAATCCCGGAGAGGAGACCTCCAGCCGGGCGTAGTCCACGTTCTCCACGGCCAGGCAACGGCCCAGATGCCGGCTGACCTCCGCGCAATCGTCCACGGTAACGCCGCCGGGCTTGTCGATGAATACTCGGATGGACCGGCCGGAGCCACCACTTTCGACATCCACCAACTCGTAGCCCAGCGCCGTCAGCGTCCTGTCCAGAAATTCAAAAATCTGCATCGCCATGGCGCCACAAACAAAAAATGGGCGAAACGCCCATCCCCAACTTCATTGCCACTGCTTAATTATTAGCAGCGGAATTCTAGCAAAAAACCCGCTCAAAATGAAGTGCCATTATCGCCCTGCCTTCCCAAACCCCCTTCTCAAGCTGCATTCCGGAAGGCCCACAGCGGAGGGTGCCGCATCCCCCCGCGGGTCGCCAACCACCCGGCGGCAGCCACACCGGCCCCGCCGGCCAGCGGTCCCGTCACCCATAGCCACGGGTTGAAGCGGAAAGGCAAATGGAACACTTGGCTGCTCAGCACATAAGCCGTGACGCTTGCCCCCACCGCCGCCAGCATCCCGGCGAACATCCCGATGGCGAAGAATTCCGCGAACTGGGCCGCCCGCAGTTGCCGGGCGCTCGCCCCCAAGGTCCGCAGTACCGCCGCCTCGTACACTCGCTCGTCCCGAGTGGCGCCGACGGCCGCATACAGCACCGCCACCCCGGCCAGCAGGGTGAACAAAAAGACGAACTCCACCGCCCGCGCCACTTGATCCATGATTTCCTGCACCCGGGCCACGGTAGCCGCCACATCGATGGCCAACACGTTGGGGAAATCCCGTACCAGCCGGTCCATCACCCCGGCGGCGGCGCGGGACAGATGGAAACTCGTCACATAACTCACCGGGAAGCCCTCCAGCACGCCGGGGGGAGTCATGGCAAAAAAATTCACCCGGAAGGAATCCCAATCCACCTGCCGCAAATTCGAGACTTTCAGCTCGATCCGGGTCCCGGCCAAATCGTAAGTCAGGCTGTCTCCCATGCGGATTCCCAGGGTCTGGGCAATGCCCTCCTCCAAGGAGAGCAGCCGGCGGTCGGCCTCCTCGGGTTTCCACCAACGTCCCGCCACGATCCGATTATCATCCTGCAATTGCCGCGACCAGGACAGATTGAACTCCCGGTCCACCAGGCGCTTCGCCCGATCATCGGCATAATCGGCGGAACTCACAGGGCGTTGGTTAATCGCCACCAATCGCCCCCGCACCATGGGATGGAACACCGGAGCAGCCAAGCCGTTGCCGGCAAAAAACGCTCGCAATGGCTGCAACTGATCGGCCTGGATGCTCACCAAAAACTGATTGGGGGCGTCCGCCGGCAAGGTCCCTTTCCAGCTCGCCAGTAGATCCCCCCGCACCAGGGTAAGCAGCAGCAAGGCCATGATCCCCAGGGCCAGCGCGGCCATCTGGATGACGCTGCCCAGGGCGCGGCGCCGCAGATTCGCCAAGCCGAACCGCCAAGGCAGCGGGAACTCCGCCGCCAGCCGGCCAGTAAGCCGCAGGAACAGCCAGCCCAGTCCCGATACCGCCGCCAGCAGCCCCGCCATGCCCCCCAATACCCATCCGCCGACGCTGGCATCCTGGGCCTCCCACAGGATCAGGCCCGCCATGCAAGCCCCCGCCAGCCCGTAGGCCGCCACGCCCCCCATGCCCGGAAAGCCCAATTCCCGACGCAGCACCCGCAATGGGGAAACCTTGGACAAGGCGATTAAGGGCGGCAACACGCAGGCCAGCAGCAGCACCAGGCCCATCGTCATCCCCTGCAAAGCCGGCAACGGTCCCGGGGCCGGCAGATCGGTGGCGATCAACTCCCGAAGCAACAGTCCCAAGGCCTGCTGTCCGGCCAATCCCAACAGGACTCCCAGCAGGCCGGCGACCAGTCCCAACAACAGAAATTGCTGGGCAAACAGCCCCAGGATACGGGACTGGCTCGCCCCCCAGCAGCGCAGCAGGGCGCAGGCATCCAGATGGCGCTGCAAATGCCGACGAGCGGCCAATGCCAAGGCTACCCCCGCCAAGGCGACCGCCACCAGGGAAGCCAAGCCCAGAAACCGCTCGGCCCGCTCCAGAGCCCCGCGAATTTCCGGACGGGCCTCCCGGATATCCTCGATACGTTGTCCCGCCGCCAACAACGCCGAAGCCCAGTCCCGAAACCGCTCCACCGCTCCGATGGGGCCCGCCACCAGCAAGCGATACTGGATCCGGCTGCCCTCTTGAATCAGGCCCGTGGCCGGCAAATCGGCGGCATTCAGCAATATTCGGGGCCCCAAGAAAGACAAGCCGGTACCGCTGTCCGGCTCCCGCACCAGTATTCCCGCCACCTTGAGACGGGCCTCCCCCAGACCGACGGCATCCCCCACCCCGATCCCCAGCCGAGGCAGCAAGCGCTCCTCGACCCAAACCGTTCCCGGCTTCGGAATGCCCCTGGCCACGTCGGCAGCCCCCCCGGGCGCCGGCGCCAGCAGCAGCGCCCCCCGCAGGGGATAACCCGGATCCACCGCCTTCACGTCCACCAGCAGGCTGCGCTCCCCATGGACCGCCATGCTGGGAAAGCGGACGGTGGCGTTGGTCCGCAGGCCCAGGCGATGCGCCTCTTGGGACCATGAGAGCGGCGGCGGCCGGTCAAAGACCCCCACCAGGTCCGCCCCCAGCAAACGATTCGCCTCGACCGTCAACCCCCGTTCCACCCGATCGGCAAAGAAACCGACCGTCGCCATGCTGGCCACGGCAATCACCAACGCCGCCGCCAGCACCCGCAATTCTCCGGAACGCCAGTCCCGCAGCAACAGCTTTGCGGCCAGCGGAAATCCGTTCAGCGACACGCGTCAGATCCTCTCATCGGCCAACAGTACGCCCCCGTGCAAGCGCAACCGCCGATGGCAACGCTGGGACAAGGCTTCGTCGTGGGTCACCAGCAGCAGTGTCGTGCGTTGCTCCCGGTTAAGCTGAAACATCAGGTCGGCGATGCTCTCTCCGGTTTCCGGGTCCAGATTGCCCGTAGGCTCGTCGGCCAGCAGCAGGGCGGGATTGCCGGCGAAGGCTCGGGCAATCGCAACCCGCTGCTGCTCGCCGCCGGAAAGTTGCTTGGGATAATGATGCATGCGGTCGGCCAAACCCACCCGCGCCAGCAAAGACAGGGCCGCGTCCCGTGCATGGCGGGCCCCGACCAGCTCCATCGGCAGCATCACATTCTCCAGGGCGGTCAGGGCGGGCAGTAATTGAAAGGACTGGAATACGAAACCCACCAGGCGGCCCCGCAAGGCAGCCCGAGCATCTTCATCCAGAGCAAACAGATCGGCGCCTTGAATCAGCACCCGGCCGCTGCTGGGCGTATCCAGCCCGGCCAGCAAACCCAGCAAGGTGGTCTTGCCCGAGCCCGACGCCCCCACGATGGCCACCGCTTCCCCAGCCCCCACCGCAAAACCCACGTTCCGCAGAATCGCCAGCGACTGGCCGCCGCTGGGGACTTGTTTACTGAGCCCGATGGCCTGCACAATGCAAGCGGAATTTTCGCTCATGCTATCGATGATTCGACTTCTGGCCGGATTGGTGGGATGGCTCGCCGCCGGCACCGCCGTTGCGGCCACGCTGCTGGTATTCGGGGACAGCCTGGCGGCGGGCTACGGCCTGCCCCAGGGAACCGGATGGGTTCACCTATTGGAGCAGCGCATCGAGAAACATGGATACGATTATAAGGTAATCAACGCCAGCATCAGCGGCGAGACCGCCACCGGCGGCAGACAGCGCATCGGCCCAGCCCTCGCGACCCATCGGCCGGAAATCGTCATTCTCGAACTGGGAGCCAACGATGGCCTGCGGGGCCAACCCCTGAACGGCATCGAGCAGAATCTGGCCGCCATCATCCAAATCTGCCGGGAACAAAGGGTGCGCGTCCTGCTCGTCGGCATTCAGCTTCCCCCCAATTATGGAGCACGCTACGCCCAGGGTCTGCAAGCCATTTACCCTACTCTGGCCAAACGCTATCGGCTGCCCCTGGTGCCCTTCCTGCTGGAAGGTTTCGCTCAGCGGCGCGAATTCTTTCAAGCCGACGGCCTGCACCCCACCGCCGAGGCCCAGCCCCTGGTGCTGGAGAACGTCTGGCGGCCGCTTGCCCGCCTGCTGCGCCCGGCGCGGCGCGCCCCATGACCCCGGCGCGGAGATTTGCTAGACTCCGCCGACAATTCGCCACCCGGTAAACCTCTATGAACCGAGCCCAGCAAGTCGCCTGCGTTGCCGCCCTGCTCAACCTGCTGCTGCTGGGCCTCTTCCCGCCCTACGACGATTACACCCTCGCCAGCCCCAATCTGCCGATTTTCGGCGGCTTCAAATCCCTGCTGAGCGAACATCCGCAAAGCCAAATCAACGCCAGCCTGCTGATCCTGGAAATCATCGTGGTGCTGGTCAATCTGAGCATTGCCCTGCTGCTGCTGCGCGACCGCGACGGCCGCCCCGGTTTCGGCGCTCAAAACACCACGCTGCTGCTGACGGGGATAAACCTGCTGCTGGTGCTGCTGTTCCCCCCCTACGAATACTTTTTCGCTGTCACCAGGGCCACATTGCCGACTTTCGAGGGTTTTCACTTCATCTTCGGCGACAACCCGGATCGAGTGATCGTCACCACCCTGCTTTATCTCGAGGTCATCTTCGTGCTCGTCAACGGCGGCTTGATCTGGTTGTTGCTCCAGAAAAAATCCGCCGCCCAACTCGCCGCCGAGCAAGGACTCTCGGTGATGCTGACGATGCAAAAAAAGGCCGGAACCCGCCGCTGACGGGCTATTGCGGCGGGGTTTTGAAGGGCCGCAAAGCGAGCGGGACGGGAACCCGCCCATCCCGAGCGCCGTTTGCCGTGGGCGCTTGCCGCTCGATCCGGCCGGCGCCGATGCCGCTCGCTCTTTCCAATTCTTCAGCAATGGCCGCCGCCCGGCCCTCGGCCAGATCCGTCAATTCCTTTTCCGGCAAGCGAGCGCTCTCCGCCAAGCGGTCAAACAGGGCCTTGTAATACTCCACATCGGGACTCGCTTGGCCCATCGCCCCCAGCAAGGGATTGACCGGGGTCACCGGCCTTCCATACCGTTGCTCCAATTCTTTGCGGAAACTTTCCAACTGCCGGTCCGACGCGGCCTCCACGAATAACAGATCCAAAATTCGCTGGGTTCGAGCATTGCCGAAATCCAAGGGCTCGGGCTCTTCCCCCGCCATCGTCTGGCGTCCCATACGGCGCGTGACTTCCCGGAGCAATTGCCGGGACTTCAATTCTTCCCCGTCGGCCGCGGCATCGTAACGACCCTGCACCAGCAACTGCAATGACGGCCGCTGGCGCAGCGCTTCGGCGATTTTTTTCAGCTTCTCCCGCTCCGGCGGCAGAAAGGCGCCGCTCCCCGCCTCGAAATCCACGCTCTCCAAGCCCTCCCCCCCGCTCCCGAACAGCCTCCCCAAAGCCCGGAACGGCGCGGTCACGATTTGAGTGAGGAAATTCCCCAGCGCCCGGCCGATCAAATGCCCATAACTAAACTCGGGATGGTTCAAGTCCCCCCGGACCGGCAAGCCGATATCGATACGGCCGTCGGCATCCTTGAGCAGCGCCACCGCCAGTTCCAAAGGCAATTGCAGGGCGCCGGGGCTTTCCACCCGCTCCCCCAAAGTGAGCTGATCCAGAATAATGCGGTTGTCTCCCACCAGCCGGCCCTGCTCGATCTGGTAGCGAAGCTCCAAGGACATCTTTCCGGAAGTCACGCCGTAGCCGAGAAATTTCCCGGAGTAGGGACTAAGGTGGGTCAACTCCAGATTGCGGAAGGTCATGGCCAGATCAGCGTGATCCTTGGGACGGCGGACGCTGATGCCCCCCTCGATCCGGGCAAAACCGTATTCATCCACCTGCCCTTCCAATTTTCCCTGGGCGCCGGGACCGGCAGCGGTACCGAGGCCCACCACCACCCCGCCCAGACCATGAATCCGGCTTTTGAACTGAGGACGCAGGCTCAAATCCGCGAATTCCAACACACCGCCGTTTACCCAGAGCCGCCCCAGCTTGAAAGCAAAAGATTCGACCCCGGAGTTTTCGGTTGCGGCCGCCGAGGGTTTCTCGGCATCCCGATTTTGCGCTGCCCCCGGGACCCATACCCGTTTCAGATTCGTGCCGCCATCCGCGAAAATCACCAGCTTCCCGAAAGGTTTCTCAAGACGGATTTCATCCACTTCCAGCCGATCCGGATTCAGGCTCAAGCGCAAAACGGGAGCGTCGAGCCCGTCCCACCCCAGCAACGGCTCCCGATTCGCCGATTCGAGCAAGGATAGGACCTCCACCCGTACCCCTCCGTCATAAACCCAAGCCGGACCGCCCTTGCCGGCGCCATACTCCAGCCGGCCGCGTAGACTGACCGTTCCGGAGGCGATGGACAGTTTCGTATAGCGGGCCAAATAGGGTTGCAGCGGCAGCAGGGAAAAACGCTCCAATCCGACTTGCGCTTCCGCTCGCCGCTTCCAGGGATCGGCCTTGCCGCGGGCCACCAGCCGGCCGCCCGCTTCCGCCTCGGCTCGCAGATGAAAAGCCGCCGGCTTTCCGGGAACCGTTGAAAGCCCTTGCGCCGTGAAATTCAAGCCGGAAACCGCCAACAGGGGAGCGTTCGATAGCCGCCGATCCACCCAGCGCCCGCGAAAGCCGGCCAGTTCCACCGCCTCCGCCTCCACCGCCCACGACGGGGCATCGCTCTTCGGCGCGGGAGCTTTTTGGGGGCCGCCGGCTCCGGCCAACGCCAGCCAGTTCCATCGCCCTTGGGCATCGGCGGACAGCAGCGCCTCGCCGCCCCGCAACCGCAGGGATTCCAGGGCGATCCGCCGTTGCGGAAATTCCAGCCTCCCGCCGCCAAACGCCGCCTCCTCGCCCCGGAGCAAGGACTGCCCGCGGGCTTCGACAATCCACGGCCCCCAAGCCCCTTCCAAGCCGCCCACGGCGTATTGGGATTCACCCCCGCCGAGCTTGGCCGAAGCCGAAAATCCCGCCCGCAGGTTTTCCAAGCTTGCCGTCAGCGCCCGGCCGACATCCCGATACTCGACGCCCCAGCCGTCGAATTCCACGGCTTGGGCGCCGATATGCCACTCAGGCGCCTGCCTGGAGGGCCGCGATCCGGCGGCGGTCTTCCCATCCCGCGGCGCGAGAGCAAGCAGCCCGGACCAATCCAAGCTCCCATCCGGGCCGCGCTCCGCCTTCAAGCGCCCGCCGGAAAAGGACAGGCGGCCGATGTCCAGCCTACGGCGGACAAGATCGAAGCTGCCCTCCCGCAGCCTCGCGGTCTTCAGCCGCAGCAAGGGCTCGGCTTGCCCAGGCAGCCCCAGCGTCAACCCCGACAACGCCAAATGGAGCCCCCGCAGGCCAAAATCCGCCTTGCCGCTCCGATAGGCAAAGCGATAGCGGGCCTCGGCGCTCAATACGCCCGCCGGCTGGGCCAAGTTGAGGCCATCGCGGAAAAAACTCCACAAGGTGGCAACGCGGACATGGCCGAAGCTCAACGTTCCCTCCGACACGATGGGCTGGAGCCCGAGGCTCCCCTTCCAACTCAAGGTCTCCCCAGCCTCGGTCTTGGCCGCCACCGAATAAGCGCCTAGCCGGTCGGGCAGCATCGCCAACTCTCGGAGCCGGATGTCCACCGACTGGACTTGCAACCGGGCGGGCTTGCCTTGCAAATCGGCCAAGTCCACCGTCCCCGCGCCGACCGTCACGTTGCGAAACAATAAGGGGGGCGGCGGCGAGCCATCCTCGCCCCAATGCAGGTCATGGGCAAGACGGGCCAGATTCAAGCGACCACGGGAGTCAATCGTCACATTCAGCCGCGGGGCATCCAAACGAATCCCGGAAAAAACCCAAGCCCGGCGGACCAGGCTCCCCCATTCGAAATCCGCCACCAAGCTCTTGAAAGCCAGGATGGGGCTCCCGTCGGACTCGCGAAAATTCAGCCCCCGCACCTCGGCCCGCAACAAGAACGGGTTGAAGGTCAGTTCCTCCAGCGTCAGGCGACGGCCCAATTGCTCCGAGGCATAGCTCTCGGCAACGCTTTTCAGCAGAGGCGGCAGAATCAGGGAACCGGTCAGCCCATAAAGCGCTACCGCCCCGATCAGGCCGGCGGCCACAAGGCGGAAGCGGCGAGTGCGGAGAAACCGCGACATCGGAGAACCTTTCCGGAAAACCTCGAAGTCGGCAAGTTTAGGCCGAGCCTATCCCGGCGGCAAAAAAATCGAAACGCGCCGGCTTTTTTACTTGACCTGGGTTAAGGGCGGGACCGCGCCGGTCCCGTTAAGGTTGCGGCGTCATGTCACTTGCCGGAGCCGCCCCATGCACACTACCGTCACCGCCCGTCTAACGGCCCATCACCGCCACTGCGACGATTTACTCGCCGAGGCGGAACGGGCCGCCAAGCAGAATTGGGAGCGCTGCACCGAGCGCTTCAAGACATTTCGCGATTCCCTGGAAACCCACTTGCAGGCCGAGGAGCAGCAGTTGTTTCCCGCCGTCGAGCCTGTCCTGAGCCCGGTCGAAGGGCCGACTCTTTCTACCGGCGGCCCGACCAGCGTGATGCGCGCCGAACACGAGGACATGCGGGGATTGCTGCGCCTCCTGGAGGGCTCGATCGAAGCCGCCGACGCGGAGGGCTTTCAGGGTCTGGTGGAAACCCTGTTCATCCTCATGCAGCAACACAACATGAAGGAAGAAAACGTCCTCTATCCACTGTGCGACCGCATCCTGCAAGGCTCCCGCTCGATGCTGGCGGATACCCTGAAACTGCCGTGACTACTCCCCCCAAGATCATCGACGCCCTGTTCCTGGAGCCGCCGGAACCCTTGGTGCGGGCGCTGGAGGCCATCGATACCCTGCAACCGGGAGAGGAATTGCTGTTCATCGTCGGCCGGGAGCCGTTTCCCTTGTACAACATCCTCGACCAAGCGGGCCTGCTGCGGGAAACCGAAGTGCGGAAAGACGGGGCCTATCAAGTGCGGATCCGCGCTCCTGGGTGATGGCCGACGGTCTCGCGTTCCATCAAGCTCCGCCCCTGTCGGCACCGCTGCGGTTTTTCCTGACCGCGCCGTGGTTCGGCTTGGCGGCGGCCGCCGTGCTAGCTTGGGGCGGGCCGGCGGCACTGGCTTCGCGCTGGACTCCGGCCACCTTGGCCGCCACCCACCTCCTGACTCTGGGCATGCTGTCCATGACCATGGTGGGGGCCTTGATCCAACTGCTGTCGGTGGTGGCCGGAGCACCGCTGCGCCATCCCCACCGAGTAGCGGGAATCGTCCATGTCTGCCTGACCCTGGGAACGGCGTTGCTGGCGACGGGTTTCCTCGGCTTTCCGCTCCTGCTGACGGCGGCCCTGCCGTTACTGGTGACCGCTTTCGCGGTGCTGATCGTTAGCGCCGCCCAGAGCCTGTGGACCTCTTCCGCCAGCGGGCCGACGCCCGCCGCCATCGGCCTGAGCCTGTTCGCCCTGGCGGTGACCGTGGGATTCGGCCTGCTGCTCGGCCTCGCTTATTCGGGCCATCTGCCCGCCTCCCAGCGGTGGCTGGCGGACCTGCACCCGACCTGGGGCATGGTGGGATGGATCGGCATCCTGGCGGCGGGGGTGAGCTATCAAGTGGTTCCCATGTTCCAAATGACTCCGCCCTATCCCCCTCGCTTGACCCGCTGGCTGGCTCCGGGGCTACTCACCGCCCTGGCGGGGCTTTCGGCGGCGGCTCCATTCGCCGCGGAGGGCCTATCCCTGCCCTTCGGTTTGGCCGGCGCGGCCGTTGCCGCCGGGTTGGTGCTTTATGGGGCCACCACTTTGGCGCTGCAACACCGCCGCCGGCGCAGCCGGAGCAACCCGCAATTCGCCTTTTTCCGCATCGGCATGGCCAGCCTGCTGGGGGCCGGCGGCTTTTGGGCAACGGCTCAAGCTTTCCCCAATCTCGGCCAGCGGCCCGAATATCCGTTGCTGCTGGGAGTGTTGATGCTGGGAGGCTTCGCCCTGTCGCTGGTGATCGGCATGCTCTACAAGATCGTGCCGTTCCTGGTATGGCTGCATTTGCGGCAGCGCGCTCCCAAGTTGGCGCGCTTGCTGCCGACTTTGGAACGCATCCTTCCCGAAGCCCGGGGCAGGATCAACGTTCGGGCCCATCTGGCGACTTTGATAACCGCTCTGGGGGCGGCGATGATGCCAAGCTTGGTCTATCTGGCCAGCCTGGCCCTGGCGGCGGCGTCGGTCTGGCTGGGGATTTCCCTGGCGCAAGCGGCACGCACGCTCCACAGCGCCACGCCACCCAATGCCGGCAAGGTCAAGGATGCCGGGGAGCCATCAGCGCCAGGTTGAACGTGGATGAATCCACCGGCAACAGGGCGTAGAGCCGCTCGTCCAGCACGACCGATATCCGGTCTCCATATTTGCGCAACTTGGTCAGCATGCGCTGGGCATGGGGAATCTCGTGGGATCTCAGGCTTTCGATGTGGAGCGTGAGGGACGCTCCTGAACGCTTCAGCATCCGGCCGGCATGTTTGGCGACCCGGGTGTAGAACTTACGGTCCAGCCACTCCCGGATGCAGATCGATAGTTCCGGCACCGGCTGTTTGTCCCGCCAAGACAAGGCCGCCCTACCGGCCTCCAGATGACGGCGCACCGTTTTGGCAAGGGCCGCGACCGACTTCGCCGCCCGGGCCGCCTGGCGCTCGCCGGTAAGAACGAAGTGGCGCGCCACGTAGTCCCGCATCGCCAGCCCGGCGACCCAGTCCGCCATCACCAGCGGCCACTTGGCGGGGCGGGTGGGCAACAGCGTCGCAAGAAACCAACCGATGCGGGAGGGGCCGCCCGGCAGAATGCCCCTACCCAGCAGCCGTCCGACGATGATCAGCTTTTCCCGCCGGGAATATTCCCCCTGATACACCGGGGCGCCCAGGAACCGCAACTTGTTGCGAATGCGCCGAGCGATGTTGCGATCGGTGAGCAGTTCCCGGTGGAGCCGCTGGTAGGCGGTCACCATGACGTCGTAGTCCATGCCTTTGGGGACGATATTGGTTCCAAGTTTGGTGTTGTCGGGGCTGCTCGCCTGCTTCCGCAACCGGCCCTCGCGGCGCACCCGGTCGTAAAGAGAGGTGCGGGGCAAAGCGGTGAGCAGTCCGACCATGGCGGCCTGGATGCCCGAATCGAGGATGAAGCGCCGCTGCGTCTCAAAGGTCTCCAGGGTGTCGTTGTCGAAGCCAATGATGAATCCCGCCAGCACGTCGATGCCGTGGGCATAGAAACGGCGCACCGAAGTCAACGCGTCCTCCCGAGTGTTCTGGATTTTGCGGGCGGCCTTGAGGATCTCCGGGTCCGGGGATTCGATCCCCACGAACACCCAGGTGAAGTTGGCGGCCCGAGCCAAGGCCAGCAGCTCCGGGTCCTGGGCCATATTGATGGAGGCTTCTGTGCCGAAGCGGAAATCGTAGCCGTGCCGCCGCTGATATTGCGCCAGGAACCGCAGCAACTCCTTGGCCACCCCTTTGTTGCCAATCAGGTTATCGTCCACGAAGAACACGTTGCGCGTCTTAATCCGCCGCAATCCATCCAATTCCTGTTCCACCTGGGCCAGGGTTTTATGGCGGGGCTTGCGACCGAACATGACGATGATGTCGCAGAACTCGCACAAGAACGGACAGCCCCGGGAGAATTGCAGGGTCGCGGTGGTATAGCGGTCCAGTTTCAACAAGTCGAAACGCGGCGCCGGCGAATCGGCCAAGTCCACCACCCCCGTTTCCTTATAGACCCGCCGGGGCCGGCCGGCGTCGAAGTCGCGGCAGAACTCCCTCCAAATGATTTCGGCCTCCCCCGTGACCACCGCATCGGCCAGCGGGAAATAACGCTCCGGGCATAAAGAAGCGTAGCTGCCTCCCGCCACCACAAAATAACCACGGCGCCGGTAGTATTCCAGCAGTTCCCCCTGCCGCGGGAACTGCACCCCCATGCCGCAGATGCCGATGATGTCGGCTGCGGGAGCCAGAGGCAGGGGCTCGATATTTTCGTCGACGATACCCACTTCCCAGTGGGCGGGAGAAAGAGCCGCCAGAGTGGCCAGCCCCAGCGGAGGATTGATGGCGCGTTTGCCGGGCAGCACCCGGTCAACCGCCCATTTGAAGTTCCAGAAGCTCTCCGGATATTTAGGATTGATCAGCAGCAGCCGCATGGCTCTCTCAACCCTCCACGGCCGAGGCCGAGGCAATAAGCCGTCCGGCCTCCGGAAACCAGGCCAATTTGTCCCGCAGCCGCACCACTTCTCCCACGATCACCAAAGTAGGCGGCTTGATCCCGGCTGCCGCGGCGAGTTCCGGTAAATCCGCCAAGGTCCCGCTTACCACCCGCTGCCGCGGGGTGGTGCCTTCCTGCACGATGGCCGCCGGAGTCGTCGCTGGCAGGTCGTGGGCCACCAACTCCTTGCACAAGCGGGCCAAGCCCTTGAGGCCCATGTAGACCACCACCGTCTGGCCCGGCCGGGCCAGCGTCCGCCAATCCAGATCGCCGTCGCCGTCCTTCAGGTGGCCGGTGACGAACACGCAGGAATGGGCATGGTCCCGATGGGTCAAGGGAATACCGGCATAGGCCGCCACCCCGTTGGCGGCGGTGATGCCGGGGACGACCTGGAAAGGAATCCGCCGCGCCGCCAGGAACTCCGCCTCCTCCCCGCCTCGCCCAAACACGAAAGGATCGCCGCCCTTGAGCCGCACCACGGTCTTGCCCCTCAGCGCCAAGGTCGCCAGCAATTGGTTGATGGCCGCCTGGGGCAGGCTATGCCGGTCGCATTGCTTGCCGACATAGACCTTTTCCGTGCGAGCAGGGATCAAGGCCACGACTTCGGCGGACACCAAGTAGTCATAGAGCACCGCATCGGCGCCCTGGATCGCCCGCAGCGCCTTGAGAGTCAGCAGCTCCGGATCCCCCGGCCCGGCCCCCACCAGGTAAACCTCTCCGAGCGGCTCCTTCCTGAGACTAAGCAAAACTCCAGTTCCTTCCACAACAGGCCTCCGATACGTGGGGGGCTCGCCCCACGCCAGGGTGCCCCATTTTCATTATCCCCACTCTATGTGTGGCCATTTCGGAAAACGTTGATGTACATCAAAGAACACCATACTGCTTTGCGACAATCTGAAATCATTTGAATTTTACTTACTTCCGTTAACTCGACACAAAGGAGATTGCAATGAAGAAGTCCGACCGGATGTTCCCGAGGGAGTCTTGGCAACGCACCTTCGACAAACTCGGCACCTACCCCTATACTTGTGGGCCCCACCCTGAAATGACTGGCGTGGTTGAGGTCAGTAAGTAGCCGCATGTGTCCGCAGCAGGGTACGGGAAACAGATGCCTCGCTGCATCCTTTGGCCATAGACCCCGATTATTGATACACATCAAGGAAGAGGCGCGGTCACGTTTCCACAATCGCAAAATTTGCTGAATGGCTATTTCCATTTCTTCCCGCTTATTCGTTTTCGTTAAGGAGTTAAGACAACATGTTTTTTAGCGACAAGCACATCAAGGCGGCGCGCACGTTTCTGGGCGTAACGGTCATTTCATTGCTGGCGGGTACCGCAACGGCGCAGGATAAGAAGCATGCCCCCGATGCCGAAATCAAGTACCAGGCGGGCAGTTCCCCCCTGGCTTCGGAGCCGATGCACCAGAACATCAATCCCAAGGCCCCCCCCATGACCGTAGCCGAATTTGCCCGGGGCAGGCAGATTTATTTCGAGCGCTGTGCCGGCTGTCACGGGGTGTTGCGCAAGGGCGCCACCGGTAAGCCGCTCACTCCCGACATCACCCTCGGCAAGGGCACCGAATACCTGAAGGTGTTCATCGGCTATGGCTCTCCCGCCGGCATGCCCAACTGGGGCACATCGGGCGAACTCTCTCCCGCCGAGGTTGACCTGATGGCCCGCTATATCCAGCAGGAGCCCCCCTCCCCTCCGGAATTTGGCATCAAGGAAATGGAAGCCGCCTGGAAAGTCAGCATCCCGCTGGACAAGCGGCCCAAAAAGAAAATGAACAGCCTCAACCTGGACAACCTGTTCTCGGTGACGCTGCGGGATTCCGGGGAAGTCGCACTGATTGACGGCGACAGCAAGAAAATCGTCAACATCGTCAAGACCGGCTATGCGGTGCACATCTCGCGCATGTCCAAGTCCGGCCGCTACCTGTTCGTGATCGGGCGCGACGCGAAAATCAACCTCATTGACCTGTGGATGGAGAAACCGGACACGGTGGCCGAAATCAAGGTAGGACTCGAGGCCCGTTCCGTCGAAACCTCCAAGTACAAGGGCTATGAGGACAAGTACGCGATCGCCGGTACCTACTGGCCGCCCCAGTACGTCATCATGGATGGCGGAACGCTCAAGCCGCTCAAGATCGCTTCCACCCGGGGCATGACCGTGGACCAGGAGTACCATCCGGAACCTCGGGTCGCCTCTATCGTGGGCTCCCACTACCATCCGGAATTCATCGTCAATGCCAAGGAAACCGGCAAGATCCTGATAGTCAACTACAAGGATCTGGATAACCTGAAGACTACCGAGATTTCCGCGGCACGCTTCCTGCATGACGGCGGGTTCGACGCCACCGGCCGCTACTTCCTGGTGGCCGCCAACGCCTCCGACAAGATCGCCGTGGTGGACAGTAAGGAGGATAAGCTGATCGCGCTGATCACCGTCGGCAAGACCCCCCATCCCGGCCGCGGCGCCAACTTCGTAGATCCGAGGTACGGTCCGGTGTGGGCCACCAGCCACCTGGGGGATGAAACCATTTCCCTAATCGGCACCGATCCCAAGAAACACAAGGACAACGCCTGGAAAGTAGTGCGCACCCTGAAAGCGCAGGGCGGCGGTTCCCTGTTCATCAAGACCCATCCCAAGTCCAAGAACCTGTGGGTGGATACCCCGCTCAATCCAGATGCCAAGATCAGCCAGTCGGTGGCGGTGTTCGACGTCAACAACCTTGAGAAGGGCTTCGAGGTCATCCCGGTAGCGGAGTGGGCGGGCCTCGGCGAAGGCGCCAAGCGCATTGTCCAACCCGAGTACAACAAGGCCGGCGATGAAGTGTGGTTCTCGGTGTGGAGCGCCAAAAACCAGCAGTCCGCTGTCGTGGTGGTGGACGACAAGACCCGCAAGCTAAAGGCCGTCATCAAGGACCCAAAACTCATCACCCCGACAGGTAAATTCAACGTTTATAATACGCAGCACGACGTGTACTGATGCCGCGTCCCTCCGCCCCCCCCCGCCGCGCGGGGGCGGATTTTTCCCTCAAAACCGGAGAAATGCGGGCCCAGCCTTCATGGATTTTAAAAGGCGCCGCTTGAATTGAGCGATGCCCCGAACAGCAGGGGGCGGCAAGCCCCTTTTTTATTCCGTCTTCCCTGGATTCTGGCGATAGGCATGGAGATGATCCTAGCCGTTCCGCCGGCCCTGGGGGCCGACTCCTCCTTTACCCCCGACCCCACCCGCCGCCAGGAACTGATTCGCATGGTGCGCCAGGATTGTGGCTCGTGCCACGGCCTCACCCTGAAGGGCGGCCTGGGTCCGGCCCTGCTGCCGGATGCGCTGCGCGACAAGGACCGGAACGGCTTGGTTTTCAGCATCCTGCAAGGCCGGCCCGGCACCGCCATGCCGCCGTGGCAAAATTTCCTCAGCCGCCGGGAAGCGGAATGGATCGTGGATCAATTGCGGCTAGGGTTTCCCGATGAACGCTAAGATGAACGCTAAATGGATAGCGCCCCTCGTCCTGCTGTTGGCCGGCTGCGCCGCATGGCAACCCAGGGGCACGGGGGACTTGGGGCTGGTGGTGGAGCGGGCCGCCGGACGCGTCATGGTGGTGGAGACCAGCGGTCACTCCAAGCTCGGCGAAGTCACCGGCCTGGGCGACCTGTCCCACGCCAGCGTGGTGTATTCCCGGGACCAGCGCTATGCCTTCGTGTTCGGCCGGGACGGCGGCTTGACCAAGGTGGACCTGCTCGCGCAGCGCATCGACCGGCGCATCGTGCAAGCCGGCAATAGCATCGGCGGCGCCATTTCCGAGGACGGCCGGCTCGTCGCGGTGGCCAACTACGAACCCGGCGGCGTCAAGGTGTTCGATTCGGCGACGCTGGAGCTGGTGGCGGACATCCCCTCCGAATACGCCCCCGGCCGCCGCGCCAAGGTGGTGGGACTGGAGGATGCCGGAGGCCGGCGTTTCGCCTTCAGCCTGTTCGAGGCGGGGGAAATCTGGCTCGCCGACCTCGGCGCCGAAGCTTCGCCCCGCCTCCAGAAATTCAAGAATATCGGCCAGGAACCCTACGATGCCCTGGTGACGCGGGACGGCCGCTACTATCTCGCCGGGCTGTTCGGCGAAGACGGCTTGGCCCTCCTCGACCTGTGGCATCCGGAGCGGGGCGTCCGGCGCATCCTGCCGGGTTACGGACGCGGCCAGGAAAAGCTGCCGGTGTATAAAATGCCCCATCTGGAAGGCTGGGCCCAGGCCGGGAACTTGGCCTATCTGCCGGCCGTGGGACGCCACGAGGTGCTGGTGGTGGACACCCGCACCTGGCGGGAAACCGGGCGCATCCCGGTGCGGGGCCAGCCGGTGTTCGTCATGGCGGAGCCGGGCGGGCGGCGGGTGTGGGTCAATTTCGCCCTGCCCGACAACGGCGCGGTGCAAGTGATCGACACCGAAACTCTGCAAGTGATCCAAACCCTGCATCCAGGCCGGGCCGTGCTGCACATGGAATTCACCCCCCGAGGCGAGGCGGTGTGGATCTCCTGCCGGGACGACAACCGGGTGGCGGTCTACGATACCGCCACGCTGCGGGAACTGGCCCGGCTCCCGGCGGCATCCCCCAGCGGCATCTTTTTCACGGCACGCGCCCATGGCATCGGTTTCTGACTCCCTGGATTTCGCCCTGCTCAACGACTATCAGCGGGATTTTCCCCTGGCGCCTCAGCCCTTTCTGAAAATCGCCCAGGAGCAAGGCACCTCCCACGCCGCGGTGCTGGAACACTTCGCTCGGCTGCGTGCCTCCGGCGCCATCAGCCGCATCGGCGCCGTATTCCGGCCCAAGGCCCTGGGCGCCAGCAGCCTGGCGGCGATGGCGGTGCCGGAAGCGGATTTGCAGCAAGTGGCGGAACGGATCAGCGCCTTCCCCGAGGTGAATCACAATTACGAACGGGAGCACCGCTACAACCTATGGTTCGTCGCCGCCGCCCGCTCGCAACAACAATTGGCCGATGCCCTGGCGCGGATCGAGGCGGCGACCGGCCATGCCGTTTTAAACCTGCCATTGGTAGAGGATTATCACATCGACCTGGGATTCGACTTGTCGGAGGGCGCCGCCAAACCCGCGGCGGCTCCCGGCGCCGCCCAAGCCGCGGACTTCACCCTGGTCCCGGCGGATGTCCCGCTGGTGGAGGCCATCGAAACGGGCCTGGACATCGTGCCCTATCCCTATCAGGCCGTGGGGGAACGGGCCGGAACCGGCGAAACCCAAGTCATGGCCGGCCTCGCCCGCCTGCTGGCGGCCGGCGCCATCAAGCGCTTCGGCGTAGTGGTGCGCCACCATGAGCTGGGCTACACCGCCAACGCCATGGCGGTCTGGAATGTCCCCGACGAGCGCGTGACGGCCGCCGGCCGGCGGCTGGCGGCGCTGGATGGGGTGACCCTGTGCTACCGCCGCAAGCGCGGCCTGCCCCACTGGCCCTACAATTTATTCTGCATGGTCCACGGCCGCGACCGGGGCGTCGTGGAAGCCCGGCTGGCATCCCTGACCGCCGCCGCCGGCCTGGGGGGATTGCCCCATGCGGTGCTGTTCAGCCGACGCCGCTTCAAGCAGCGGGGAGCCCATTATTTCGCTAGGGAATTGGCCCATGGATGAATCGGACAAGATGCTCATCAATACCCTGCAAGGCGGCTTTCCCCTGACGGAACGCCCCTTTCTGGAAGTCGCCCAGCGCCTGGGACTGGACGAGCAAACGGTCATCGCCCGCATCGAAAAGCTGTTGGCGGACGGCGTGCTGTCCCGCTTCGGCCCGCTGATCCAAGTGGAGCGGCTGGGCGGGGCCTTTTGCCTGGCCGCCATGGCCGTGCCGCAAGCCGATTTCGAGCGGGTCGCCGCCATCGTCAACGACTTTCCGGCGGTGGCCCACAACTATGCCCGGGACCACCGGCTCAACATGTGGTTCGTGCTGGCCGCCGAAACGCCCCAGGACATCGACGCCACCCTGCGCGCCATCGAGGCCCGCGCCGGGATTCCGGTATTGACCTTTCCCAAGGAGCGGGAATATTTTGTCGAATTGAAGCTGAGCGCTTAGGGGCCATGAACGCCGCCGTTCCCCTGTCACCCCAGCCGTTATCCGCCGCCGAACGGGCGCTGCTGGTGGCGGTCCAACGCGGACTGCCGCTACTGCCCCGCCCTTATCGCGCCGTCGGCGAAAATTTAGGCCTGGCCGAGATGGAGGTGATTCGCATGCTGCAAGAACTGCTGGCGCGGGGCGTGATCCGGCGCATCGGCGCCATCCCCAACCATTACGCCCTAGGCTACACCGCCAACGGCATGTCGGTGTGGGACGTGGACGACGAGCAGGTGGACCGCCTCGGCCAGGCGGTGGGCGCCCTGCCCTTCGTCACCCACTGCTACCGCCGGCCCCGCCACTTGCCCGACTGGCGCTACAATCTGTTCGCCATGGCGCATGGCAAGAGCCGCGCCGAGGTGACAGCCCATGTCGCCGCAATCAGCGCCCTGCTGGGGCCGGCCTGCCAAGCCCATGACGTGCTGTACAGCACCCGGATCCTGAAGAAAACCGGAGTCCGGCTTACCGGATAAAGTAGAGAGGTTGCCATGTTCCGCGTCACCCAATACCTGCGCGAAATTGCCCACCCCATTCCGCTGGGGCCGGCCCGCCGCCCCCCCGGCCCGGTGGTGATCTGGAATCTGATCCGCCGCTGCAACCTCACCTGCCAGCATTGCTACTCCATCTCCGCCGACAAGGATTTTCCCGGCGAACTCGACACCGCCGAGGTCTACCGGGTGATGGACGATCTCAAGAGTTTCCGGGTGCCGGTGCTCATTCTCTCCGGCGGCGAGCCGCTGTTGCGGCCCGATCTGTTCGATATCGCCCGGCGCGCCAAGGCCATGGGGTTCTACGTGGGCCTGTCGAGCAACGGCACCCTGATCGACGAACCCATGGCCGACGCCATCGCCCAAACCGGCTTCGATTATGTGGGGGTGAGCCTGGACGGCATCGCCGCCACCCACGACCGCTTCCGCCGCAAGGCGGGGGCCTTCGACGCTTCCCTGGCCGGCATTCGCCGCTGCAAGGCGCGAGGCGTGAAGGTCGGGCTGCGCTTCACCCTGACCCAGGACAATGCCCAGGACTTGCCCGGCCTGCTGGCGCTGATGGACGACGAAGGCGTGGACAAGTTTTATCTCTCCCACCTCAACTACGCCGGACGGGGCAACGTCAATCGCAAGCGGGACGCCTTTCTGGAAACCACCCGCAGCGCCATGGATCTGATTTTCGAGACCGCCTGGCAGGCAGTCCGCCAACAGCAGGACAAGGAATTCGTCACCGGCAACAACGACGCCGATGGCGTCTACCTGTTGCACTGGGCGCGGCAGCGCTTGCTAGTGGCCGATTCTGTTGCTGGACTCGCGGAGCGAGAAAGCCATCTGCGGGCCAAGCTGGCCCAATGGGGCGGCAATTCCAGCGGCGTGAACGTCGCCAACATCGACAACCTGGGCAACGTCCACCCCGACACCTTCTGGTGGGACACCAACCTGGGTAACGTCCGGCAGCGGCCCTTCTCCGAGATCTGGCAGGATACCTCGGACCCCATCATGGCCGGCCTCAAGGCCCGGCCCCGCAAGATCAAGGGCCGTTGCGGGGAATGCGGCTACTTCGACATCTGCGGCGGCAACACCCGGGTGCGGGCGCGGCAACTCACCGGCGATCCGTGGCAGGAAGACCCGGCCTGCTATCTCAGCGACGCGGAAATCGGCCTGGCCGAACCCCGCGAACGAGTGCCGCTGCCCACTCCCGTCCGCCGGACCGGAGCGCCGTGAGGCTCTTTCCGGCGGCCTGCCTCGCCTGGGCCGCCTGCGCCGCCGCTGGCGCCGAACCGTTGCCGGCCGCCAAGCTCTATCTCCAGCACTGCGCTGCCTGCCACGGCGCCGACCGGCTGGGAGCCATGGGCCCCGCGCTGCTTCCCGAAAACCTGGAATCCACCCGGCTGCGCAAGCCCGGCGCGATCCGGGTCATCACCGAGGGACGGCCCGCCACCCAGATGCCGGCCTTCGGCGCCAGCCTGAGCGCCGAAGACATCCGCGGCCTCGCCGATTTCATCGCCACGCCGGTCACCCCGCGTCCCGCCTGGGACGAACTCGCCATCCGGGCTTCCCGCATCGCGCATGCCGCGCCCGGCTCGCTGCCCAGTCGGCCCCGCTTCCGGGCCGATCCCCTCAACCTGTTCGTGGTGGTGGAAGGCGGCGACCATCACGTCACCATTCTGGACGGCGACAAGCTGGAACCCATCCACCGCTTCCCGTCGCGCTTCGCCCTGCACGGCGGGCCGAAATTCACCCCCGACGGGCGCTATGTATTCTTCGCCTCGCGGGACGGCTGGGTCTCCAAGTTCGATCTCTACAATCTGCAAACCGTGGCGGAGGTACGGGCCGGCATCAACACCCGCAACCTGGCGGTGTCCGGGGACGGCAAATGGGTGATGGTGGCGAACACGCTGCCCCCTACCCTGGTATTGCTGGACGCCGAGCTGAATCTGCTCAAGGTGCTGCCGGTCGCGGATCGCGAAGGCAAGCGCAGCTCCCGGGTATCGGCGGTCTACGATGCCGCGCCCCGCAAGAGCTTCGTTGCCGCCATGAAGGACATCCCCGAAGTCTGGGAAATCAGCTACGACGAAAAAGCCGAGCCGATTCCCACGGGACTGATTCACGATTTCCGATACCAGGAGGGCGCTTTCGTCCCCGGCCGCTTCAACCCCCGCCGGACCGTGCTGGACACCCCCCTGGACGATTTCTTCTTCACCCAGGACTACAACCAAGTCATCGGCGCTTCCCGGGAGGGTGGCGGACAGGTGGTGAACCTCGACGTGCGGCGCAAGATCGCCGATCTGGAGCTGCCCGGCCTGCCCCATCTGGGCTCCGGCATCACCTGGACCTGGCAGGGCCGGCCGGTGCTGGCCACCCCCAATCTGCAAGACGGCACGGTCAGCATCATCGACCTGCAAAGCTGGAAGACCGTGAAGCAGATCAAGACCCTGGGGCCGGGGTTTTTCATGCGCAGCCACGAGAACACCCGCTACGCCTGGGTGGACGCCATGCTGAGCCCCCACAAGGACACCCTGGAGATCATCGACAAGCAAACCCTGGAGATCGTCGCCCGGGTCACTCCCGTTCCCGGCAAGACCCTGGCCCACATCGAATTCACCCGGGACGGAAAATACGCCCTGGCCAGCCTATGGGAGGACGACGGCGCCCTCATCGTCTTCGACGCCGCTACCTTCAAGGAAGTCAAGCGCATCCCCATGCGCAAGCCGGTGGGCAAGTACAACGTCTACAACAAGATCACCCGCAGCGCCGGCACCAGCCATTGAGGCGCAAACGATTTATCGGAAGGGAAGCGACTCGACAATCTGACAACAATATAATCGAGCGGTCATGTTGACGACGACCGCGAGGGTGCAAACTGAGCAAACTGAGCTTGTCGACCTATTTCAGACAGCCGCTTCAGCGAGATTCCAGCGGTTTTTGCCAACCTAGGAGATAACCATGAAACTTAAGCCCATCCGCGTCGCCAGCCTGTTCGCCATCACGGCGGCGCTCTCGCTTAACGCCAGCGCCGCATCGGACGTACCGGCCGGCGCCAAAACGGAAAAGGCAGCTTATCAGAAGAAAATGCGGCCTCACTCCCACATCGAAGAAAAAACCGGGATTCCGCAGAAAGCTCCCGAAGCCACACCGGACAAACCAAACACCGCCAAAGACAACACCAAGCACTTTCATCCTCGGGACGGGAAGTAAGCTTTCACCAAGCCCGTCGGCTAGACGCAAAGCGGTAACCCAATCTAGGCCGCAATTCGGGCTATTGTAGGTGGCCAGCGAGCCGATGCTGGCCATGGATGCCCCAAGAAAATCCCGTCACGCTGGCACGGACGAGCCCCGAAAGCGGCCTCCACCGCTTAGCCCCGAATGGAGGGCTTCAGTTAAGCTTGGGGATATTGGCGGCTTTGATGACCCGCGCCCACCTGGCGATGTCCGCCGCCAGCGCCTCTCCGAGTTGTTCCGAGGTGCTGGTTCTGACTTCGAACCCGTTCTGCAACAACTTCTCCTTGACCTCGGGGAGTTGCAGCACTTTGACGATTTCGGTATTCAATTTGGTTATCACGTCTTTGGGCGTGCCGGCCGTGGTGAAAAAGGCCCCCCAAGTGACGGACTCGAACCCCGGATAACCCGACTCCGCAATGCTGGGCACTGCCGGCAAGAACGCCGTGCGCTTGGCGGAGGTCACCGCCAATGCCTTGACCTTCCCGGCTTTGATTTGGGGAAGCGACGAGGTCAAGGATTCGAGGTAGGTATCCAAGCGCTCGCTGATAATGTCCAAGAACACCGGGGGCGCGCCCTTATAGGGAACGGGGATCAAATCGATGCCGGCGGTGAGCTTGAACAGCTCCTCCGTCAACTGGGGAGTGCTGGTGGTATAGGCCATCGTGTACTTGCCGGGGCTGGCCTTGGCCAGGGCCACCAGTTCCTGGACCGAGTTGACGGGCAGGCTGTTTCTGACCATGAGGACGTAAACCGTGCTGCCCATTATGGTGATGGGCGCGAAGTCCTTCACCGCATCGTAAGGCAGTTTGCTGAACATATTCGCATTGATGCTCTGGATGCTGACGGTGGTGAAGATGATGCTATAACCATCCGGGGCCGCCTTCGCCACCGCCTCCCCGGCAAGGATGCCATTCGCCCCCGGCCGGCTGTCCACGATCACGGGTTGACCCAGGGTTTCGTTGAGCTTGTTGGCGATGATCCGGGCGATCACGTCTCCGCCGCTACCCGACGAAAACGGAATGATGAGACGGATCGGCTTGCTCGGATAGGACTGGGCCCCCGCAACTCCGGCGACAAGCGTCAGCCCCCAGGCCAGGATAAGGCTGGCAGCCTTAGCATAGCGATAGATCACGATTTCCCCTCCCCTCAAAGCTCTTAAAATCAAACCGTGCCCCCCTCCGACATTCGGATCAATTCATCTTGGGAATATTGGCCGCCTTGATGACTCGCGCCCACTTGGCGACCTCCACTTTCACCGCCTCTTCCAATTGCTCGGGGGTGCTCCCGACCACTTCCAAGCCAATCTGGAGCATCTTTTCCTTGACCTCGGGGGTTTGCAGAATCCGGACAATTTCGGTGTGCAGCTTGGCGGTGATTTCCTTGGGGGTGCCGGCAGGCGCGAAGAACGCCGTCCAGCCGGTGGCCTCGAAACCGGGATAGCCGGATTCCGCGACGGTCGGCACCTCGGGGGCCAATACCGAACGCTTGGCGGAGGTCACCGCCAGGGCTCTCACCCGCCCGGCCTTGACATGGGGAAGGGATGACGCCGTGGTTTCGAACATCGCGTCCAATTGGCCGCTGGCCAGATCGACATACGCGCCGGAAACGTTTTTGTAGGGGACCGAGGTCAGATCGATCCCGGCGGTCATCTTGAACAGTTCCCCGGTCAATTGGCCGACGCTGGCCATGTAAGCCAAGGTCCGCTTCCCCGGGCTGGATTTGCTCATGGCGATAAATTCCTTCACGGAACCGGCAGGCATGCTGCTGCCCACTATCAGGAAATAGGACGCTTGGCCGACCAGGGTGATGGGCGCGAAATCCTTCACCGGGTCGTACGGCAGCTTATTGAAGAGGCTGACATTGATGCCATGGGAGCCGTTGGAGCCGAGGATCAGGGTGTAGCCGTCGGGAGCCGCCTTGGCCACCGCCTCCGAGGCGATGATGCCATTGGCTCCGGGCCGGGAATCCACCACCACCGATTGCTTGAGGGATTCGCCGAGCTTCTGGGCGACGATCCGCGCCACCACGTCGGTGGCGCTGCCGGGAGGAAAGGGCAAGACCAACCGGATCGGTTTGGTGGGGTAGAGGTCGGCGGCGCCGGCCACCCCGGCGAAAAACATCAGCCCCAGGACCAGGGCGGTGGCGGTCTTGCCATAACGGTGCATCATGCTGTCTCTCCTGTCATTATCAACAAACGACGACTTTGCCTCGGACAATCCCTTCCGGCATTGCTCAATTGATCTTGGGGATCTTGGCTTCCCTGAATACCCTGTCCCACTTGGCGATTTCGGCCTTCACGATCTCTCCGAACTGCTCCGGAGTGCCGATGTCGACCTCGAAGCCGCTTTGCAGCAGCTTTTCCCTCACCTCCGGGATTTGCAGGACACGGGCGATTTCGGCATATAGCTTGTTAATGATTTCCTTCGGGGTTCCGGCCGGAGCAAAAAAGCCGATCCAGCCGGTGGCCTCGAAACCGGGATAACCCGATTCGGCGACGGTGGGCACCTCAGGCATATCCGCCGAGCGCTTCGCCGAGGTCGTGGCCAGGGCTTTGATGCGGCCGGCCTTGATGTGGGGCAGGGAAGACGCCGTGGAATTGAACAGCGCGTCCAATTGACCGCTGGCCAGATCGACATAGGCGCCGGAAATGTTTTTGTACGGGACCGGGGTCATGTCGATCTTGGCGGTCATCTTGAACAATTCACCGACCAACTGTCCGAAGCTGGCCATGTAGGCCAAGGATCGCTTGCCGGGCTCGGTCTTGGACAAGCTCACCAGATCCTTGACCGAATTGACGGAAGAGTTGCTCCCCACCGTCAGCAAATAGGGTGTGCTGCCCACGTAGGCGATGGGGGCGAAATCCTTCACCGGATCGTAGGGCAGCTTATTAACCAGACTGGGGTTGATCCCATGGCTGCCGATCGAGCCGAGGAGCAGCGTGTACCCATCGGGAGCGGCCTTCGCCGCGGCTTCGGAACCGATGATGCTGTTGGCTCCGGGTCGCAGATCCACCACCACCGATTGCTTCAGGGACTCGCCGAGCCTTTGGGCAATGATGCGCGTCGCCACGTCGCCCGCGCTGCCCGCCGGGAAGGGAACGATGACGCGAATAGGCTTGTTCGGGTAAGACTGGGCCCCCACGGTCCCGGCGAGAAACATCATCCCCAGGGCCAGGATGGCGCCGAGGATCTTAGAGCTTGCCCGTAAATAATCTAGCCCTGCGCCGGGGTCGATTACGGACAAGCTGTTAGCTTGACGATGGTTCATGATCTCCTCCTGTTGTGTTACGAAAGTCCAACTTTCCTCGGCACCCGAAGCAAGCGCGCCCCGCAATGAATTCAACGGCTCTCGAACGAGACTGGCCCCTCCATTTATTGAAGGTCGTAAAAATGACCGGCAACTTTATCCGTTCGCCCTGAGCCCTTCGGCCAGGCTTCGCTTACCGGTTCCGGGGACGGTTTTGCCGACTCTTAAGTCATTCAACCCAGCAGCCTGTCCAGCCTCTCCTTGGATTCCAGCAACTCGTTCATCATGTCGTAGACGACCTGCTTGACCGAGGTTTCCTCGGTCATGTCGCCGACGATCTGTCCCACCGGGTAGGTGAGGAAATCCTTGGCCTTGGCGCCGCGCTCGACGCGGGTGCGGCCCTGCCCCCACCACAGTATGGCTTGCAGCGGCGCGGGCAGCGGCTTGGGGGCGTCCGGCCGATCCCAGGCGTCGGTGAACTTGCTGCGCAGGGTGCGGCAGGGCTTGCCGGTGACGCTGCGGGTCAGCACGGCGTCCTCCGGCTGGGCAGCAAACAGCTTCGCCTTGATTTCGGGAAGCACTTCGCTTTGCGCGGTCTTCAGCCAAATCGATCCGCACCAGACGCCTTCGCAGCCCAGCGCCAGGGCCGCCGCCAACTGGCGGCCGCGCCCCACCCCGCCGCCGCCGAGCACCGGCAGCGGCGCGACCGCGTCGACGATGCGCGGCCACAGCACCATGGAGCTGATATTCCCGGTATGGCCGCCGGCCTCGGTGCCGACCGCGATGACGAAATCACAGCCCGCTTGCTTGTGCCGGATGGCGTGCTTGGGCGCCCCCGCCAGGGCCGCGACCTTGATGCCGCGCCCGTGGGCCCGCTCGACCAGTTCCTTGGGCGGCGAGCCGAGAGCGTTGACGATCAGCTTGATCGGGTGCCGCAGCGCGATCTCGATCATTTGCGCGCTCTCCCGGGGCGTGAAGCTGAACTCCTCCACCATTTCCTTTTCCAGCCGGGCGGCTTCGCTTTCCGGCAAGCGCGGAACGCCCGCCTCATCCAGCATGTTGCGGACGAAATCCAGATGCTCCTTGGGGAGCAGGCGCTCGGGGTCGAATTTCAGCGCGCCGCCCTCGCCGGCCTCCTGATAGGTGGTGGGCATCAGCACATCGATGCCATAGGGCTTGCCTTCGATATGCTCGTCGATCCATTTAAGCTCTTCTTCCACGCGCCGGGGGCTCATCCGCCCCATTCCCAGGACGCCCAGCCCACCGGCCTTGGAGACCTCCACCACGACGTCGCGACAGTGGGAAAAAGCGAATAGGGGGACCTCGATCCCGAACATTTTGCACAGCCGGTTATTCATGTTTGGCTCTCCTTAACGAATCAGCAGTTAAGGCCCCCGGAAAATCCCGTTAAACCTTTAAACCACGCCTTTTTCCTTCAGCGCGGCAATCTGCTGAGGGGCATAGCCCGCGGCGGCCAGCACCGCATCGGTATCCGCTCCCAGCTTGCGGGGGTTGCCGTGGCGGGCGGCATCCACGCCTTCCATGGGAACCGGGTAATTCAGGTAGCGAATGCCGTCGCCTTGCAGGAACATGTTCCGCGCCTTCAACTGCGGATCGTCGAATATCGTTTTGAGATCGGTCACCGTCGTGACCGGCACGTCGTTTTGATTGAGAATGTCGATCCATTCGTCGTGGCTGCGCTCCAGAATCTTGTTCCGGATCAGGGGATCGAGGGTCTCGGTGACCTTCCAGCGCTCGGCGGATTTGGCGTAGCGCGGCTCGGCCAGAACCGGAATCGCCAGCACCTTGACGAGCCGCTCCCAGAAATGATCCTCGATGGCCCCCAAGGCGATGTAGCGCTGGTCCTTGGTTTCGTAAATGCCGTAGCCGGCGCGGCGCAGCAGGTCTTTCTTGCTGAAGCCCGGGGTATCCTGGGCGCTCCCCAGGCGCGGCCCCACCAGGGTCAGCACCGCGTCGGTGATGGACACGTCCAGATACTGGCCCTTGCCGGTCTTTTGCCGCAGCAGCAGCGCCGCCAGAATGGAGGTGACCGTGTAGAAGCTGCCGCTCAGGTCGGCCACCGGCACGCCCACCGCCTGCTCGGGCGGACCGTCCGGGCTGCCGCACAGCGCCAGCACTCCGGCTACCGCGTTGTAGTTGAGGTCGTGGCCGGGAATGTCCCGCAACGGCCCGGTCTGGCCGAAGCCCGACACCGAAGCGTAGATGATGCCGGGGTTCACCGCCTTGAGAGTCTCGTAGTCCGCGCCCAACCGCTGCATCACGCCGGGCCGGTAGCCTTCCACCAGAATGTCCGCTTCCTTGACCAAGCGCAGCAGCGCCTCGCGGCCTTCGGGAGCCTTGAGGTTGAGGGTGACGCTCTGCTTGCCGCGGTTCACCATTTTATAAGTGCCCGGCAGCATGCCGCGGGCGCTGTCGCCGACCTTGGGCCGCTCGATCTTGATGATTTCGGCCCCCATGTCGGCCAGCATCTGAGTGGCGAAGGGGCCGGGCAGCAACTCGGTCAGGTCGAGCACCCGGATTCCGGAAAGGGCGAGAGGGGAAGCCATGAGATAACTCCTTTAAAGAAAGGGACGAATGAAAAAATTCAGGCGGGCGCGGAGCCCTGCGGAGGGGGGGCGTGCTCGAGCACCAAATCCCACAGCTTTTGCCCCATGGGTTGCTTCATTTCTTCGGCAAGGTGAGCGACCAGCCCGGCGGTGCGGCCCACCAGGGCCAGCGCTTTGCCGAAGAAGGGCGGAAAGCCCATGTCCGAAACCACCGCTCCCACCGCGCCGGCGGCGTTTAACGGCATGGTGCGGTTCAATGCCTTGGATGCGGCTCGCGCCACCGCCTCGGCCAAGGCGCAATGAGCGCCTCGGTAGCCGTTGGCGGCGGCCAGCTCGAGAAGCTTGGGAGTACGGGGATCGCCGTTGACGTGAATCGGATGGCCGATGCCGGGGATGATTTTTTTCGCGCCGCGGTGGGATTGAACGATATCGTGGGCGGCGGCCTCGATAGCCGCCTCGTCCCACTCGGAACGCCGGGCCACTTCCCGCCGCATCAATTCCGCCACCGACTGCATGGTGCCCAGGAAGTGGCTTCCCGCCCCCAGTAGGCCCGCCGCCACCGCTCCTTGCAGGGACTCCGGGGCGCCCAGATAGGTCAGGCGGGAAGCCAGCACCACCGGGGTAAGGCCATGGTCCGATACCGTGACCAGCACCGCGTTGACCATGGCCTTAAGGCGAGGCTCGGGAAATTCCCCGGTGAACTCCAGCAGCATGACGTCGATGAAATCCCGCTGGCCGATGATCTCGGTGACCAGATTGCGGCCCCGCAGGTAAATATCGGTAGCGGTGGAATGGCCGATGTGGGTTTCCAGTTGCATGGGACCTCCGCGGGGGGTCAGGCGCCGGCGCGGGTGCGCATGGAAAGCTTCCACTCGCTTTCCATCACCGTCTCGCCCCGCTGGTTCATTCCGGTGCGCTTCATGATGATGATGCCGCGGTCGCCTTTGCTGGAAAGCTTCTTGTCGGCGATCTCCACCACCGCGTGAAGGGTGTCGCCGATGAAGGTGGGCTTGAGCCAGCGGCATTCCAGGTTGGCCAGGGCGATCAGCGACTTCTCGATGAACTTGATGAGCGGCAGCCGGGTAGTGAGCCCGGAGACGATGGACAAGACCAGCAAGCCGTGGGCGATGCGCTGGCCGAACTGGGACTGCCTGGCGAATTCGGCATCCACGTGCAGCCGATTCCAATCGGCGGACAGCGCGGCGAAATTGGTGACATCGGCTTCGGTGACGGTGCGCCCCGGGGTGATGAAAGTGTCGCCGACATTGAGGTCTTCGAAATAGAGGGTAAGGTTTTCGATGTCCTTCAGTTTCATGGCTGGGTGCTCCTTGGGGAATGATGAATCGGATGGGCAGGGATGAATGATGGGATGGGGAAATGGGGCGGCAGGCAAGCGATTGTCGTGGCGGCCAGCCTTGTGCAACTTACCACGCCCCCTTACACTCCGGCAACGGGCGAGCGGCGCCCACAACCGCCCCGCCCCTCGGGCTTCGTGCTTCGCACATCAAAAGGAGGAGGCTGCCATGGACTACAGCGGTTATCGAAACATTTCCTTCGAGCGCGCCGGCAAGGTTCTCGTCGTGACGCTCGACCGCCCGGAGGCCCTCAACGCCACCGATGCCCTGCTGCATCGGGAACTCTCCCGGGTATTCGCCGACATGGCTCGCGACCCGGAGGCCCACGCCATCATCCTCACCGGCCGCGGCCGGGGATTCTGCGCCGGCGGCGACCTGAAGTGGATGCGCAACATGACCCCGGAAGAGCTGGATGCCCTGTTCAGCGAGGCTCGCAAGATCATCCTCGACCTGCTGGAAGTGGAGCAGCCCATCATCGCCGCGGTGAACGGCCCCGCCACCGGCCTGGGGGCGACCCTGGCGTTGTTTTGCGACATCGTAATCGCCGCCGCCGACGCCCGGATCGGCGACACCCACGTGCATGCCGGAGTCGTGGCGGGAGACGGCGGGGCTGTGATCTGGCCTTGGCTGGTGGGGGCGGCCCGGGCCAAGGAATACTTGATGACGGGAGAACTGCTGAGCGCCGCCGAAGCCTATCGCATCGGCCTCGTCAATCATGTGGTGCCGGCCGGAGAATTGATGGACAAGGCCATGGCCACCGCCACGCGGCTGGCGGATGGCCCGCAACGGGCCATCCGCGGCACCAAGACCGCCGTGAACAAGGTGCTCCGGGACGCCGCCAACCTGATGCTGGACACTTCCCTGGCGTTGGAGAAGCAATGCTTCGCCACCCACGACCACAAGGAAGCCCTCGACGCCTTCGTGGAAAAGCGCCCGCCCCGCTTTACCGGCCGCTGAAGTCCCGGGGGGGGCGGCGCTGCTTGGCGCAAGCATCGTCGTCATAGCACCCGAGACGCCGTCAGCCGTTCCAGATCCTCGTCGGAAAGCCCCAGCAAACCTCGGTACACCTCCCGGTTGTGCTGCCCCAGCAAGGGCGGGGGGATACGATAATCCACCGGCGTGGCCGAATAGCGGATAGGGTTGGCCACCACCGGGATCGTGCCGATTTCCGGATGGGGAATCTCTACCCGCATGCCGCGGTGCCGCACATGGGGATCGGCGAAAGCCTGGGCGATGTCGTTGATGGGGCCGCACGGCACTTCGGCTTCCCGCAGCATGCTGAACCATGCCGATGAAGTTCTCCGGCGGAACAGCGGTTCCAACATCGGAATCAATTCAGTCCGATGGATGTTGCGATCCCCCACGCTGGTAAAGCGCTGATCTTCTGCCAGTTCGGGCCGGCCCAGGATTTCGCACAACTTGACGAAATGACGGTCGGTCAAGACGGCAACAATGATTTGCCCATCGCGGGTCTCGAAAACCTGATACGGCACCACGGTGGGATGGGCATTGCCCTGCCGCTTGGGCGGAACTCCGGAGGCCAGATACAGGTGGGTCATGCTCACCAGGCTGGCGATGCCCACGTCCAGCAAGCCGATGTCGATGTACTGTCCTTCCCCGCTGTTGTGGCGATGGGCAAGGGCTCCCAGTACCGCGATGGTGGCGTAGAGCCCGCCCAGCACATCGACGATGGAGACGCCGGTTTTCTGCGGGCCGGCGCCCGGCTTGCCGTCGGGTTCGCCGGTAATGCTCATGAAGCCCGACATGCCCTGGAACACGATGTCGTAGCCGGGGTCCCAGGCATAGGGGCCGGTCTGGCCGAAGCCGGTGACCGAACAATAGATCAACCGCGGATTAACCGCCTTGAGGTCTTCGTAGCCCAGCCCCTGCCGAGGCAGGGTGCCGGTGCGATAGTTTTCCAGCAGCACGTCGGAAGTCGCCGCCAGCCGCTTGAGCAGATCGCGTCCCTCGGGCTTGGAAAAATCCAGGGTCACCGACTTCTTGCCCCGGTTGACTCCGGTGAAATAGGAAGTGAAAGCGCTGTCCCGGCCTTGCCGGTCCTTGATGAAGGGCGCGCCCCAGTTGCGGCTGTCGTCGCCGGCGCCGGGGCGCTCCACCTTGATGACTTCCGCGCCCAGGTCGGCGAGGTTCTGCGCGGACCAGGGACCGGCGATCACCCGGCATAGGTCCAACACCCGGACCCCATGAAGGGGTTTGGCCATGGCTGCCTCCTAAAATTAGCGTTTGCCCTTGAACTTGGGCCGGCGCTTCTCTTTGCTAGCGGTGGTGGCCTCTGTGTAATCGTCGGAATTGATGAGCATGGCCTGGGCGTAGAGATTGAATTCCCACTCGGCATTGAGGTTGGATTCCATGCCCCGCCGCAGCCCTTCCTTGAGGGCGGTATAGGCCAGCGGCGGACCTTCGGCCAATTCCGCCGCCAGCTTCATGGCCGTCTGCTCCAATTCGGCATCGGGCACCACTTGGGTCACCAGCCCGATGCGCAGCGCCTCCTCGGCATACACCCGAGTACCCCGCAGCAGCATATTGGTGGCATGGCCCAGCCCAACGATGCGCGGCAACAGGAACATCCCGCCCAGGGGGGCGATGATCCCCAGATTGACCCAGGTTTCGCAGAACATGGCGGATTGGCCGGCGATGCGAAAATCGCAAGCGATGGCGTATTCGCAGCCGGCCCCCACCGCGGGACCGGCCACCGCGGCGATGGTGGGCTTGCTGCACAGCTTGATGGCCTTGGCCGTGCCGGCGAAATAGGTGTAGACGGTGCGCTTGATCTCGAAGGGCTTTTTGCCGGACATATCCCTCAGGAAAGTCAGATCGCCCCCGGACGTGAAGGAATCGCCGGCCCCGCTGAACACCAGCACCCGGACGTCGTCGTCCTTGTCGAACTCGGCAATGGCATCCATCACCTGGCCCAGCATGGGAGGAGTGAGGGCGTTCTTGATGTGGGGACGATTGAAGGTAATGCGGCCGATGCCGTTTTTCTTCTCGATAATGACTTCTGGTTCCATTTTTCCTCCTTTTGTACGGACAAAGGGAATTTGCATGAACCCCCCAGCCCTGTCAAGGGCGCGGCCCTGACGGGCCGCAACGGGAGGGTTATCGCGGCGATTGCGGGCTATGGAAACAGGCGTATAAAAACCTCGGGGAGTCGAGTTTTCCGGAGATGCTCCTCATCGCCAAATCCGGCGCGGAAGCGGACTAGGGAGACGCTAAAGGGCAAGATCAGGCCGCAAGACGATGCGTCCCTGGGTGTGGCGGGTCGCCAGCCGTTCATGGGCTTCCCGTGCCCCGCTCAGGGGTAATTCGGCGCCCACCACCACTTGCAGGGCGCCTTGGCTCACCAGGCTCAATACCTCCCGCAACTCTTGGTCGGTCACCCCCTTGGTGCCCAGCAGACTGACTTCCTTGAGGATCAACACCGCGGGTTTCAACTGAACAGGCTGCCCGGAGAGATTCCCGATCACCACCAGCCGGCCGCCGGGGTTCAGGCTCTTCAACCCCTCTTCGATGGAAGCGCCCCCCACCACGTCTAGCACGGCTGCCGCGCCGCCGTGGCTTTTGATGGCTTTGGAATAGGCGCCGTCTTGCGCGGTTACGACCTCATCGGCGCCCAAGTCTCGCAAGAACGGAACTTTTTCGGGGGACGTGGTCACCGCCAGAACCTCGGCGCCCAGCCATTTAAGCACCTTGATGGCGTGGCTGCCGATACCCCCGCTAGCCCCCGTGATCACCACCTTTTCTCCCGGCACGACCTTGGCCACCGTTTTGGCGGCGTGATACGCCGTCCCCAGGGTGCAGGCCACCACCGCCGCCCGCTCCAGCGGCAACCCCTCCGGGACGGCCACCCAAGCATGCTCCGGCAACGTCAGGAATTCGGCATAGGCTCCCTGCACCTCCTCTCCGACAAACTTTGCATCGCGGCATAACTGCTGCCGGCCGGCCTCGCAATAAGGGCAACTTCCGCAGCCGAATACCGGCATGCACAGCACCCGGTCGCCGGGACGAAAGCGGCTGGCCTCGGAACCGACAGCCTGCACCTCGCCTGCCGCCTGATGACCGAGAATCACCGGCAGCACGGTACGGGGGAAAACCCCCTTGCGCGTCAGGGCATCGTGATGACACACGCCGCTCGCCGCGATTCGAACCATCACTTCTCCAGGGCCGACCTCCGGCCGAGGGCGCTCCCCGAAAAGCAGCCGCTCCGGTCCGCCGAAGGATTCAATGTAAGCGGCCTTCATCACAAAACCAGACCCGAAGAGGAAAAGCGGAGGACAACGGAAACCATGCCCCCTCTACGCGGGGTCGCGAGCTTCAGAGCGCTGGAGCAGCGGTATTGAAGATAGGCGACAGCCAGATAGACCATTGCAACCCTCCTGTGAACGGTAATTCTATTCGGTTCCGATCGGGCAATCGAGAAGACCTTTCCGCCAAGCTCTCACGTCACCCCCAAACGTGTCAAGACGCGGCTTACAATTATGGTTGCCGGCTGCCGGAAGGCCGCGCACAAGCCCCCAAGAGGTTTTACGCGCGGCTTTTCCGGTTTAGAATGCCGGTGCCGCTAAATGCGTTGACTGCTCCGGATTTTCATACCCCATGACCTGGCATTCCGTTTCCTTGTCGCGACTCTTTATCATCGCCCTACTGTTCGCCATTCCCGCCTGGGCGGCCATGCCGCCTCTGGTCGGCAAGGATGGGCTGCCCTCCCTGGCTCCTCTGCTGACCCAGGTGACTCCGGCCGTGGTGAACATCGCCGTGTTGTCCCGTTCCGCCGAGCAGGACAACCCCTTGCTGCGGGATCCTTTCTTCCGGCGCTTCTTCAATCTGCCGGAGCAGCCGCAGCCCCAAATCAGCGCCGGTTCCGGGGTGATCGTGGATGCCGCGCGGGGTTACGTGCTGACCAACCACCATGTCATCAAGAATGCCCAGGAAATCGTGGTCACGCTGAAGGATAACCGGCGCTTTCAAGCAACCCTGACCGGCAGCGACGCGGGAACCGACATCGCGCTGCTGAAGATCGAGCCGCAGCGTCTCGTTGCCCTGAAGTTGGGGGATTCGGATGCCCTGAGCGTGGGGGATTACGTGGTGGCCATCGGCAACCCCTTCGGCCTGGGACAAACGGTGACTTCGGGGATCGTCAGCGCGCTGGGGCGCAGCGGCCTCAACACCGAGGGTTTCGAGGATTTCATCCAAACCGACGCTTCCATCAATCCCGGCAATTCGGGGGGCGCGCTGATCAACCTCAAGGGAGAATTGGTGGGAATCAACACCGCCATCATCGGCCCTTCCGGCGGGAACGTGGGCATAGGGTTCGCCGTCCCGGCCAACATGGCCAAGGCCGTTATGACCCAGTTGCTTCGCTTCGGCGAAGTACGCCGCGGCCGGTTGGGCATCGGCATGCAAGATCTGTCTCCCGAATTAGCGAAATCCCTGAGAATCGCCGCCCAGGAAGGCGTGGTGATCAGCCGGGTCGATCCCGGCTCCCCTGCTCAGAAAGCGGGACTCCGGCAAGCCGACGTGGTGCTTGCCGTCAACGGGCGTCCGACGAAAAGCGCCGTGGACCTGCGCAATCAATTGGGACTGGTCCCGGTGGGAGAAAGCGTGGACATCAAACTGCTCCGGGATGGCCAGGAGCGGAGCCTGCGTATCCGCATCGAACCCGTTCAATCCTCGTCATTGAGCGGGGGAGAAGCCCTGCCCCGGCTGGCCGGCGCTACTTTCGGCGACGCCAACCATGGTTCCTTGGAACGCTCCGAAGGCGTGCCGGTGATGAGCGTCGAGCAAGACAGCCCCGCCTGGACACTGGGACTCCGGCCCGGAGACCGGATCATTGCGGTGAATCGCAAAAAAGTTCGCTCAGTCAAGGAACTGGCCGCCGCCTTGCGGGTCGCCGACCGATCTTTCGCCCTCAATATCGTTCGGGGAGATTTTTCCCTGTTCATCGTGGTTCGCTAGGCCGAAACGGCTTCGTCTGCGATGCCGGCCGCCCCGGTGGCTGTTATAATTCGGCGGAACAAGACTAAACCAAGGTTGCGCCATGAATCACCGCCCTGTCGGCACCAGCCGTCCGCTTCGCGCCTTCGCCACCGCCTTCGGGATGGCTCTGCTGCTGGGCGGCTGCGCCACCGCGGGAGACCCCCGCGACCCCCTGGAGCCCCTCAACCGGGGCATCTACCAGTTCAACGACGCGGTGGATAAAGCGCTGCTCAAACCGGTGGCCAGCGGTTACCGAACCGTGGTGCCCGAAGTGGTGCGGACCGGCGTCAACAATTTCTTTTCCAACATCGGGGATATCCTGATCGCCGCCAACAACCTGCTGCAATTGAAAGTGCCCGAAGCCTTGTCGGACGTGGGACGGGTGGCGGTGAACTCCACCATCGGCATTTTCGGCTTGTTCGATCCGGCCACTTCCATGGGGCTGGAAAAGCACAACGAGGATTTCGGCCAAACCCTGGGCCGCTGGGGGGTCGGCAGCGGACCTTACCTGGTCCTCCCGCTGCTGGGGCCCAGCAGCGTGCGGGACGGAATGGGCCGCGTCGTGGATGCGCACTACGATCCCCTCATCAACAGCATGCATGACGTCGAGGAGCGCAACCGAGTGTTGGCGCTGCGCATCATCGACGCCCGATCGCGGCTGCTGGATGCGGAAAAAGTGCTGGACGAAGCGGCCTTGGACCCCTATGCCTTTGTCCGGGACGCCTATCTGCAACGACGGCTCAGTCAGGTGTATGACGGCAAGCCGCCCCGCGAGGAGGATGAGGAAAACGGCGATACGGCTCCGCAAGCCCCGGCGCCCGGTCCGCACGGCGAGGCTCCCGCCGCAACGCTGTCGCCGGCCCCCCAGCCCCGTGCCGCCGCAAGCCTATTGCCGGACTCACTGACGGCCGATTCTGTTTCTGGGCTATCGGACGCGGCTCCTGCCACCATCGGTGGTGCGGATCTGGCTACCGCACAGCAACTTCAACTAACCCAACCCGGTCCGGCTCTTCCGCCAGGGTGGCTCAGCTCTGCCGGAAGGCGATGCGCCGCGCCGTGCTGAGATAGATTCCGCAGAAGATCATCAGCATTCCCGCCGCGTGGTAGAGGTGGAGGGATTCCCCCAGAAAAATCACCGAAAGCAAAGTGCCGAACACGGGCATGAGGTGCAGGAACAGCCCGGCTCTCTCAGGACCCACCTCCACCACGCCCCGGTTATAAAACAGATAGGCCAGCAGCGAGGGGAACACGGCCACATAGAGAATTCCCGTGGCCACTCCCAGGCTTAACTCCAGCCGCTGCCAGGCGAAATGCTCCCAAATATAAATGGGGCCGATGCCCAGCAGGCCGATACTGACCGTCACCACCAAAAAAGCCTGGGGGTTGAGCTCGACGGGCCGCCATCTTAGGCAAAGGGTGTATATCGCCCAGCTCACCACCGCCACCAGGATCCAAATATCTCCGGGATTGAGGCGCAAGGCCAGCAGCACATCCGCATCCCCTCGGGTAACAATCACCAGCACCCCGGCCAGGGACACCGTCACTCCCGCCACTTGGCGCCGAGATAAAGGCTGCCTCAAAAAAATCCAGCTCAACGCCAAAATGGCGACGGGAATAATCGAATTGAGCAAGGAAGCATTGGTGGCGGTGGTGGAGCGCAACCCGATATAGGTGACCAACCCGAAGCTCCCGACCCCCAAGCCGCCCAATAGCAACAGGATTTTCCAGGAGCGCAAAATCAGTGGCCATTGTTTGCGCAGCGCCGAGACCGCGAAAGGCAGCACGATCCCTACGGCGATGCACCACCGCCAAAACGTGAGGGCGGCCGGCGGCGAATCCCGCAGCGCCCGGCCCACCACCATATTGCCGGACCAGAACAGGGCCGCGAGAGTCAGCAGGATGTAGGGAGAAATCCTGGGCTTGTTTTTCATGAACGGATTTCCCGGAAAGCAGGCGCCCCCTCCATCACGCCGTCCGTGGGCGCCCTTTCGGATGCCCGGCCGAGCTCAGTGTTGGGGTTCGATTTCCCGGTGATCCGCCACCCCACCTTCGCTACTGGCGGGAGGAGCGGGCGGCAGAAACAGCGCCGGAATCGGCTTGCCCGGGCTTTTTCTTGCATGGCGCACCGGACCGGATGGGGCCGACTTGTCGCCCGCCTCATAGGGGCGGCTGAAAATATCATCGGCGGGTAGCCTGGGGGGGCGAGGTCGGTGGGGGATGCGCCCGTCCCGCCCGGCTTCCCGCGATTGGGAGGAACGGGGTTGCTTGGGTTCGTCCAACAACGGGGTAGGCCGCCGCGGCAAAGCGATCTTCAATAACCGCTCGACGTCCCCCAGTAAATGCTCCTCCTCGCCGCTAGCCAGGGAAATGGCCAAGCCGCTGGCTCCCGCCCGGCCGGTGCGCCCTATCCTATGCACGTAGTCCTCCGCGGCATGGGGCAGTTCGAAATTCACCACGCAAGGCAGGGCTTCGATATCCAGCCCCCGGGCGGCAATATCCGTGGCCACCAGCACCTCCACCAGCCCTTTTTTGAAATCATCCAAGGCCTTGGTGCGCTCCGCCTGGGTGCGGTCGCTGTGAATGGCGGCGCAGGCGATGCCGGCCCGCTCCAACTGCCGAGCAAGGCGGTTGGCCCCCAATTTGGTGCGGGTAAACACCAAGGTCTGTCCCCGGGCCTCGGTCCGCAGCAAGTGGATGAGCAAGGCTTGCTTGCGCTCCTGGGACACCAAATAGACGATATGGGCGACCAATTCGGCGGGAGCGTTGCGGCGGGCCACCTCCACTCGCACCGGGGCGTTGAGCAACTGGCCCGCAAGCCGCATGACGTCCTCGGAAAACGTGGCGGAAAACAGCAGATTCTGCCGGCCCGGCGGCAGCAACGACAGGATGCGCTTGATGTCCGGCAAAAAGCCCATGTCCAGCATCCGATCCGCCTCGTCCAGCACCAGCACTTCCACCTGGGGAAAGCTGACCGTGCGCTGCTGCGCGTGATCCAACAAGCGGCCCGGCGTCGCCACCAGGATCTCCACGCCGGAGCGCAGCGCCTGAATCTGAGGATCCATGTTGACCCCGCCGAAAATCAAGGTGCAGCGCAAGGGAATGTATTTCCCGTAGTCCCGGACGCTTTCCTCCACCTGGGCCGCCAATTCCCGGGTGGGGGTCAGGATCAGCGCCCGCACCGGATGACGGGCCGGGGAAAAACTGGTATTGGCGTAGGGCTTGAGGCGTTGCAGCAACGGCAGGGTGAACGCGGCGGTCTTGCCCGTGCCGGTCTGGGCCGCGCCCATGACGTCTTTCCCCTCCAGGATGGGGGGAATGGCCTGTTCCTGAATGGGGGTCGGCGCCGTGTAACCCTGCCCGGCGATGGCCCGTAGCAATTCGTCGCAAAGGCCCAAGGCCTTGAAATTTTCGGACATATTTCCAATTAACCCAGTGACGCCCCCGGGGGGCTCCCGAAAAGAATAGCTTCCAATCATACGCCATCCTCCCCCACGGACCAAACCCAGCGGAGCAGTCCAGTCCCCTGTGGGCAGGGTTGCTTGGGGCGAACAGGCTGTTGAAAAACGTAGATTTCCGGACTGCATTCGGGTTTCGAGTCACTGAATATTTGCGAAGCAGCCCCCCGCCCATCGCTCCCGCTCACTCGTCGGGCAGCTCTTGACCGGGAAACAGCACGTCGGAAAAACCGAATTGCCGCAAATCGCGGATGCGCATGGGATAGAGAATGCCATCCAGGTGGTCGCACTCGTGCTGCGCCACCCGGGCGTGAAAGCCGCTCACCGTGCGGTCCACGGGCTTGCCGTGGGCGTCGAAGCCGGTATAGCGCAGCCGCAGGTAACGCGGCACCAGGCCGCGCATGCCGGGCACCGACAGGCAGCCCTCCCAGCCGTCTTCCGTCTCCTCGCCCAAGGGCATCAAGACCGGGTTGACCAACACCGTGGCGGGAACTTCCTCGGCTTCGGGATAGCGGGGATTGCGGCCCACGCCGAACACCACCACCCGCAAGCCCACGCCGATTTGCGGAGCGGCGATGCCGGCGCCGTCCAAGGCCGCCATGGTGTCGTGCAAGTCCTGCACCAGGGCGTGCAGCTCCGGGGTATCGAAGCGCTCCACCGGCCGGGAGACTTGCAGCAGCCGGGGATCCCCCATCCTCAATACCGGCCTAGCCGCCATGGCTTTGCGCCAGCTTTTCCAAAATCCGCCGCACCCGCCCCATGGCCTCTTGCAGCACCCGATTGATGTCTTCCATGTGGACGCCCTGGACGCTGGCGCCGCGGCCCGCCGCGGTATTGGCCACCACGGCGATGGCGGCATAGGGCAGCCCCAGTTCGCGGGCCAGCGCCGCCTCCGGCATGCCGGTCATGCCCACCATGTGGGCGCCGTCGCGCTCCAACCGGTCGATCTCCGCCGCGGTCTCCAGGCGGGGGCCTTGGGTCGCGGCGTAGACGCCCCCCTCCACCACCGCTTCTCCCGCGGCCCGCGCCGCCTCGATACAACCCTGCCGCAAGGCCCGATCGTAGGGCTCGGTGAAATCCACATGATTCACCCGCTGATCGTCCCCGTCGAAGAAAGTGGAGCGGCGGCCGTGGGTGTAATCGATGATTTGCGCGGGGACGGCGATGACTCCGGGAAGCAGGTCGGCCCGGATGCCCCCCACCGAGGCTACCGACACCACCGCCGTCACTCCCTCCGCGGCCAGCGACCAGAGGTTGGCCCGGTAGTTGACCCGGTGGGGAGGGATGGTGTGGCCATAACCGTGGCGCGCCAGGAACAGCACCTCCCGGCCGGCGATGGCGCCGAGGCTCAGGGCCCCGGAAGGCTCGCCGTAGGGGGTGCGCATCGCCTTGCGACGCCTCACTTCCATATTGGACAGTTGGCTCAAGCCGCTGCCACCGATGATCGCCAGCATCTATTCCCGCCCTCCAGGCAGAGAGGCATCGGAGCCGAGGGCGTAAATCCCCGGAAGATTCCGCCACCAGCCGTTGATGTCCATGCCAAAGCCGAATACATAGCGGTCGGGCACCGTCACTCCGACAAAATCCGCCGCCACCGGCCGCGGCCGGCCGATGGCCTTATCCACCAGCACGGCGGAATAACACGCCGCCGCACCCTCCCGCAGCAGCCGATCACGGATGGCCGCGAGGGTGGCGCCTTCATCCAAGATATCGTCCAGCACCAAGACCACCCGATCCCGCAAGGCGTCCTGAGGCCACGCCAGCCAATGCAGATCGCCCCCCTGGGTCGCCCCTCGATAGCGGGTGGCGTGGACGAAGCCGAATTCCAGGGGAAAATGCAGCAAGGGCAGCAATCGCCCGGCGAACACCACCGCGCCTTGCATCACCGCCAGCACCAAGGGCACACGCCGCCCCAGGGCGTCGGTGATCTCCGCGGCCAGCCGTTCCAGGGCAACGTCCAGTTCCGCGGCCGAGTAAATGGGCTCCGCCGTTTCCAGCATCCGCCAGGGAGAAGGGGTGGCCGTCATGGTCGTCAGCTATGGGTGTTGTAGCCCCGCTGCTCCAGGTAAGCCCGGAATTCGCCGTTGACTTCCGGATGCTTGAGGCCCAGTTCCACGGTCGCCTTGAGGTAGCCCAGCTTGCTGCCGCAATCGAAGCGAGTGCCGATAAATTCGTAGGCCAAGGCCGGCTCTTCCCGCAGCAGCATGGCGATGGCGTCGGTGAGCTGGATTTCCCCGCCGGCCCCCGGCGTCACCGCCTGGAGAATATCGAAAATCAGCGGGGTCAGGATATAGCGCCCCACCACCCCCAAATTGGACGGCGCCGCTTCGGGGCGGGGCTTTTCCACGATGCCCTGGATGCGATGCAAGCGTTCCTTCCAGTGGGCCACGGAGACGATGCCGTACTGGGAAGTCTCGTCCCGCGGCACCGGCTGCACCGCTAGGATGCTTTGCCGATGCTGCTGGAACACCTCCAGCATTTGCCCCAGCACCGGCGGCAGCCCGTCGATGAGGTCGTCCGCCAGCATGACCGCAAAGGCTTCGTGGCCCACCACTTGCCTGGCGCACAGCACGGCGTGGCCCAGGCCCAGCGGATCGGTCTGGCGGATATACACCGAGGACACGTGGCTGGGCACGATGTTGCGCACCCCCTCCAGCAACTCGGCGCGGCCTTTCGCTTCCAGCGCCGCTTCCAGCTCCACCGCCCGGTCGAAGTGATCCTCGATGGCCCGTTTGCCTCGGCCGGTGACGAAGATCAACTCGGTAATCCCCGCCGCCACGGCTTCCTCGACGGCATACTGGATGAGAGGTTTGTCCACCACCGGCAGCATTTCCTTGGGGCTGGCCTTGGTGGCCGGGAGAAAGCGGGTGCCCAGGCCCGCCACCGGAAAAACGCATTTGGTGATACGCATCGACTGATTCCTTAAAATCGGTTTTGGCTATTTCTCGCCCCGCGGCGCGGGACCGCGGGAAAATCTCGGTCCGCCATCGGGAGGGGGCGATCGGTTCATTCAACCAGTTTAAGCAGCCCCGCCTCGTCCAGGATTATAACCCCCCGTTCCCGGGCCTTATCGTACTTGCCGCCGGGATCGGCGCCGGCCACCACGTAAGCGGTCTTGCCGGACACCGACGCCACCACCTTGCCTCCCCGCGACTCGATGAGCGCCTTGGCCTGCTCCCGGCTCAAATGGGGCAATGTCCCGGTGAGCACGAAATTCTTGCCGGCCAGGGCTCCGATGGGACGCTCCGGCACGACGGGAGGCCAGGCGATGCCTTGCGCCAGCAGGCTGTCAATGACCTCTCGATTGTGCGGCTGGGCGAAAAAGTCGGCGACGCAACGAGCCACTACCGGCCCCACCTCGGGGACTTGCTCCAGGCTGTCCGCGTCGGCCGCCATCAGGCTGCCCAAGTCGCCGAAGTAGCGCGCCAGGTCCTTGGCGGTGGCCTCTCCGACGTTGCGTATCCCCAAGGCGTAGATGAAGCGGTCCAGGGTGGTGTGCTTGCTGGCCTCGATGGCCGCCACGGCGTTGGCGGCCGACTTCTCCCCCATGCGCTCCAACCTAGCCAATACCGGAACCGTCAGCCGATAAAGATCGGCGGGATTGGCAACCATGCCTTGGTCCACCAGTTGATCCACCAGTTTCTCGCCGATGCCGTCGATGTCCATGGCCCGCCTGGAGACGAAATGCAGAATCGCCTGCTTGCGCTGCGCCGGGCAATACAAACCGGCGCCGCACCGGCTCACCGCCTCGTCTTTGCCGCGCACCACCGCCGAACCGCACACCGGGCATGCCTTCGGCATCGCGAACGCAACGGCATCCTGGGAACGGCGTTCGGCCAGCACTCGCACCACTTCCGGAATCACGTCCCCGGCGCGGCGCACCACCACCGTGTCCCCCACCCGCACGTCCTTGCGGCGCACCTCGTCCTCGTTGTGCAGGGTGGCGTTGGTGACGGTGACCCCGCCGACGAATACCGGCTCCAGCCGGGCCACCGGGGTGAGCGCCCCGGTGCGGCCCACCTGGACCTCGATGGCCGCCACCCGGGTGACGGCTTCCTCCGGAGCGAACTTGTAGGCCACGGCGAAACGGGGCGCCCGGGCCACGTAACCCAGCCGCTCTTGGAGGGCCAGTTCGTTGACCTTGTAGACCACCCCGTCCACTTGATAAGGCAGCTCATCCCGCCGCGCCCCGATGCTCCGGTAGTAATCCAGCAATCCCGCCACGCCCCGCACCACCCGCCGCTCCGGAGCGACCGGTAGGCCTAGGCCCGCCAGATAATCCAACTGCTCGCTATGCCGGCGTCCCGCTTCCGGGATCGGTTCGGCCATGCCGTAGGCGAAGAAAGCCAGCCGCCGCTGCGCGGTGATGCGCGAATCCAATTGGCGCAATGAGCCGGCCGCGGCGTTGCGGGGATTGGCGAATTCCTTCTCCCCCTTGTCCCGCTGCCGGCGGTTCAGCGCCTCGAAATCGGCCTTCAGCATCAGCACTTCGCCCCGCGCCTCCAAGCTCACGGGCCGCGTCAGGCGCAAGGGGATGGCCCGCACCGTGCGCAGGTTGAGCGTCACGTCTTCCCCGGTCGCGCCGTCCCCCCGCGTTGCGCCGGTCACGAACCGGCCTTCCCGGTAGCTCAGGCTCACCGCCAAGCCATCGAACTTGGGCTCCACCGCGTATTCCACCGGTTCCGCCGTTTCCAGCCCTTCCCGCACCCGCCGGTCGAAGGCGGCTGCCTCCTCGTCGCTGAAGGCATTGTTGAGGGACAGCATGGGCACCCGATGGGACACCTGCCGAAAAGCTTCCAAGGGCGCCGCCCCCACCCGCTGGGTCGGCGAATCCGGAGTGAGCAGCGAGGGATAGCGGGACTCCAGCTCCTGGAGCTCCCGGAACAGCCGGTCGTACTCGGCGTCGGAAATCAGCGGCCGGTCGAGAACGTAATAGCGGATATTGTGCAGCTCCAGTTGTTCCCGGAGCTGCCGGGCCCGGGCCGCGATCTCGGCCGGGACTGCCATTCAGGAAAACAAACGCAGCGCCAAGGGTCCGCCGGGGTGGATGTCCCGGGCGCGCATGGCGGCATAGAGATCGGCCAACTGCCCGCGAATGCGCTCGATCCCGATCTCGTTGAGGGGGACGCGATTGTCGTCCACCACGAAACCCTCCACGCCCTGGGCCAATTGCCGGGCGGTAGCCAGCATCCGGTCCCACACCGCGAGCCCGTCGGCCAGCCGAGGCACATCCATGGAAAAGGTGACGCCGGTCACGTTCATGCCCGCGAGTTGCTCCGAGAAAAAGGGCGGTCCGTCTTGATTGGCCAAGGAGAAAATCCGCGCCCCCCCCTCGTCGGTGGCATAAAACACCCCGTCCGGCTCCAGCGACAGGCCCAAAGCCTGGGCCATGCCCCGCACCTTGGTGGCCGGTAGGCTCCCCCCGCGCTTGGGCACCACGTGCACGGCCATCGCTACATCCGCCCCGGCGCAGAACGCATCCAATTCGGCGGCGCGGGCCGCGGCCCGGTCCACGTCGGGGCACAGCGCGGCAGCCACCATGCGAGTGGCGCAATGGTTGGCCAGATCCCGCAACTGGGAAAGCTGCACCGTGCTGGCGGGTCCGCTCCGGTCCGCCAGTTGCAAGACCAGCCGCAGACGCGTCAGTCCGGCCGCGGCTCCAGTCCGGACTTCCCGCCAGGCGGCGGTCTGGGGGTGATAACCCAGGCACCAGGCGGGCTTGCCCAACTCCTTCACCTCCTGCAGCACTTCCGCCAGCAGATCCTCGGGCACCGGCTCGCCACCCTGGATTTCCGCGACATAATCCACCCGCGGATCCCCCAGGGTTTGCGGCAACTCCGGCTCACCGCCGCGGGAGGCGGAGGGCGGGTCGGCCGGTTCCGACGGATCGGCGGTCTCCTCCGCGCCAGGCTCGTCCGACAGGCTGGGTTCGACCCGCCCATCCATGGCCGGATCGGCCAGGATCTTCGGGCTGTCGCGGAAAATCCGCTCCCCGGCGCGGCGGTACTTGCGCTCCTGCCAGCCATTGAACAGGTAAACCCCCGCTACCACCACCGCGCCCACCGCCAGCAGGCTGAATTGCAAATCGCTCATGTCGTCGTTTTCCGTCGGCTATGCGGCATGCTCTTCGGTCAATCTCAAGGCACCCTCCACATCCACCGCCACCACTCGGGATACGCCCAATTCCTGCATGGTCACCCCGATCAACTGTTCGGCGATCTCCATGGTGAGCTTATTATGGCTGATGAACACAAACTGCGTATGCTCGGCCATGCGCTGCAACAGCCGGCAAAAGCGCTCGGTATTGGTGTCGTCCAAGGGGGCATCCACTTCGTCCAGCAGGCAGAACGGCGCCGGATTGAGCTGGAACAAGGCAAATACCAAGGCCAAGGCCGTCAAGGCCTTCTCTCCGCCGGACAGCAAATGGATCGAGGCGTTTTTCTTTCCCGGCGGCTGTGCCATCACTTGCACCCCCGCATCCAGAATTTCCTCGCCGGTCATTACCAAGCGGGCTTGGCCGCCGCCGAACAAAGCCGGAAACATGTCGGCGATATGGACGTTCACCGCATCGAAGGTACCCTGCAAGCGTTGCCGGGTTTCCTGATCGATACGGCGGATGGCGTCCTCCAGGGTGGCAGTGGCCTCCGCCAGGTCTTGGCCCTGGGATTGCAGATAGGCCTGCCGCTCCCTTCCGGCGCGCAGCTCCTCCACCGCCGCCAGATTCACCGCCCCCAATTCGGTGATGGCATGCTGCAACCGGCCGATCTCGCCTTGCAGGGCAGCGGGTTTAGCCTCCCGCTCGGACAAGGCGGCCAGCGCCGCCTCGTCGGCCCCCGCCTCGAACAATTGCCGACCGTATTGTTCGGCGGTCAGCCTGGCCTCCTGTTCCTTGAGCCGCAGCTCGGCCATCCTATCCTTGCAGGCGGCGATCCGTTGCTCCGCCGCCAGCCGGTCTTGGTCGGCCTGCCGCAGCCCCTGCTCGGCCTCCTCCAGGGCGCCCCGCGCCTCGGCCAGAGCCGCCTCCCGCCGGACCCTGGACGCAAGAGCGGCTTGCAGTTGGCTGCTCAGATCGGTTTCATCGTAACCCTGCCGCTCGGCCAGCAGGCTGTCCCGCTCGGCCTCCAGCCGGGCGGATTGTTCCCCGGCGGTCAGGCGAGATCCTTCCAACTCTTGGATTTTGGCCGCGCAGCTCTTTACCTGAAAACCGGCTTCCTGGACCTCCCGCTCGGCTTGGCGGAGCGTCTGGCGGCGTTCGGCCAAGGCTTGCTCCAACTCCCGGTAATTTTCCCGGGCCTGCGCCAGCCGCTCTTTCGCCGCGTCCCACTCCCCCCGGCAGCGCACCAGGGCGAACTCGGCGGCGCGGCGCTCGGCCTGCTCCCGCTCGGCCTGCTGCTCCACGTCCCGCAGCTCGCCGTGGATCTGGGCCTCCCGCTCGGCGACTCGCTGGGCTTGTTCGGTGAGTCGCACCACCTCCAACTGCAAGCCATGGAAACGGCCCTGGGCAGCCTCCGATTCCTGCCGCAAGGCGGCGATCTGGCCCCGGCGGCTCTCCAGTTCCTCGGCCAACTCCTCCAAGACTTCCCGCCGGTCAGCCGCTTCCCGCCGCAAATCCGCGACCTCGACCCGCAATCCCTCGATCTCCCGTTGCCGGGCCAGCACGCCGTGGAGCTCGGCATCCGGGGCGTGGAAGCTCAAGCTGTGGCGAGTCGCGCAATGCCCCTGGGGACACACGGCCAAGGCCCCCACCGGCAGGCTGGGCCGCAACGCCAGCAATTCCGCCGTGTCCTGGGCGACGTAAACACCCTGTAACCAGTCATCCAGCGCCGCGGCCGGCCCGATCGAACGGCAATGCACCATCCCCCGCAACGGCTTCAGGCCTTCCGCCGGGGCCGGAACAACGCCGGAAGCACCGGACTGATAGAGGGCCGTACGGGAAGGCGGCCCATCGGCCAGCCAAGCTCCGGCCTCTTCCAAGCGCGACACCGCGATCCCGTTCAGGCGTTCCCGCAGCACCGCTTCCAGGGCATCCTCCCAGCCCGGTTCGATGCGAATTTCCTGCCACAACCGATCGCCCTGTTCCAAACCCCGGTCGGTCAGCCATTGGGCCGCCCGCTCGCCGGCGGTCACCCGGCTTTGCAACATTTCCAAAGCTCCCAGCCGCGCCTCCAGGGCCGCCAGCCGGCGTTCGGCGTCCGCCGCCCCATCCCGTTGTTCTCGCACCGCCGCCTCGGCATTCGGCAACATGGCCTCGCGATGAGCTATCGTTCGCGCCGTCTCCTCCAAGACGGCGGTCAGTTGCCGCAGGGCGGCGCGGTCGTTCTCCAGTTGCGCCGGATCGGGGTGGGGCAGCCGCCGCTGTTCGTCCGCCAGTTTCACCCGGCGCTCGGCCAACTGGGCCAGAATTTTTTCCGCATGCTGGCGGCGCGCTTCCTCCAACTGCACGCTCTGCTGGGCCGCGGCCCCTTCCTGTTGGACGGTTTGCACCCGCTGCTGAGCTTCCCGGAACAACTCTTCCGCGGCCGGCAAGGCAGCGCCTTCGCGCGCCAAGCGTTCCTGGCAAATCAGCAGCCGCTCCTCGGCATGCGAGAGCTCCCGGCGCCAATGGGCCAAACCGGCTTCCGCTTCCTCCCGCACATGCCGCTGCCGCTCCAGCTCTCCCTCCACGGCGCCGATGCGTTGCTCGGCCCGTTGCCGGTTTTCGCGCAAATGCTGCAATGCCTGCTCGATGCGGGCGACCTCGGCGCCGGCGGCGTACAACTCGCCCTGGGCGGCTTGCAAGCCGTCGGTGGCGGCGTAATGGGATTGCCGAAAGCGCTCCAGACGGGTTTCCGCTTCCCGCAGCCGAGCCGTCTCGGCCTCCGCCTCCAACGCCATCCGCTCGGCCTCCTGGGCAAAGCGCTGCTGCTGACCCTGGGCTTCCTGTTTCTTGGTCAGCCACAGCAGATTCTGAGCGGTTTGCAGCCGGCTTTGCAGTTCCCGGTATTGCTCGGCCACCTGGGCCTGTCCTTCCAGGGCGGTCAGGCGGTCGGTCAATTCCCGCAGAATATCCTCGGCCCGGGCCAGGTTGCGGCGGGTATCGGCCAGCCGCAGCTCGGTTTCACGGCGCCGCTCGCGGTATTTGGAAACCCCCGCGGCCTCTTCCAGAAATACCCGCAGTTCCTCCGGCTTGGCTTCGATGATGCGGGAGATCATGCCCTGCTCGATGATGGCGTAGGCTCGCCCGCCCAGCCCGGTGCCCAGGAAGATGTCCTGCACGTCCCGCCGCCGCACGTGGGCGCCGTTGACGAAATAGGCGGAGTTGCCGTCCCGCTCCAGCACGCGCTTGACGGAAATTTCCGCGTAGCTGGCCCATTGACCGCCGGCCTTGCCCTGGTTGTTGTCGAACACCAGTTCGGCGCTGGCCCGGGATACCGGTTTGCGCTGGCCGGAGCCGTTGAAGATCACGTCCTGCATGGTCTCGCCCCGCAGGTGCCGGGCCGAGGTCTCCCCCAGCACCCAGCGCACCGCGTCGATGACGTTGGATTTGCCGCAACCGTTGGGGCCGACCACCCCCACCAGCCGGCCGGGGACGCGGATGTGGGTGGGATCGACGAAGGATTTGAAGCCGGCGAGCCGGATCTCGGTGAGGCGCAATTTATTGCGTTCTGTATCTGGCTATAATCGGGGAGATTTTAACCGAATTCCGAAGGGAGCCCTAATGCCATCCCAAGCCAGCCGGACGCTGGAAACCTTCGACAACCCCTGCCCGGCGCGGGACTACCGGATTTCCATGGAAATTCCTGAATTTACCTGCCTGTGCCCGAAGACCGGCCAGCCCGATTTCGCCACCCTCTATCTGGACTACATCCCGGACCGCAAGTGCGTGGAACTGAAGAGCCTCAAGCTCTACATCTGGTCCTACCGCAACGCGGGCGCCTTCCACGAGGCGGTGACCAACCAGATCTTGGCGGACCTGGCAGCCGCCACCCAGCCCCGCTTCATGCGCCTCACCGCCCGCTTCAATGTGCGGGGCGGCATCTTCACCCGCGTGGTGGCCGAACACCGCCAGCTCGGCTGGCAGCCGCAGCCCGTGGTAGAATTGCAAGCATTCCCCTCCCACTCGGGGACGGGATGAGCCCCGTCGCAGAACGGGGCCAAGTTTACAAAATTCTTCTGAGGAAAGTCGCGCCATGACTTCGGTCCCCGCTCACAGTCACTACGTCGTTCGCGACCAGATCAAGCTCCACCACCTGGATTGGGGCAACCATGGCTGTCATCCGGTGGTGCTGGTGCACGGCGTTCGGCTGCACGCCCACGTCTGGAACGATTTCGGCCGCCGCTTCAACAACCGCTTCCACATCCTGGCCCTGGACCAGCGGGGCCACGGCGACAGCGGCTGGGCCGCCGAAGACAGCTATCATCTGGAAGATTTCTACCGGGATCTGCGAGCCGTGATCGAAGCCCGGGGTTTGTCCCGCTTCACTCTGATCGGCCACTCCCTGGGCGGGCTGGTGTCCATGCTCTACGCCCACCGCCACCCCGAGGACCTGGAACGGCTGGTGCTGGTGGACATCACCGCCGGATTGCCGCCGGTGCCCGAGGGCACCGATCTCTCCCGCATTTCCGAAACCCCGCCGCCCCGGGATTTCGATTCTCTGGAAACCGCCACCGCTTACCTGGGACGATTGTTGTCCCTGGCCCCCCGCCCCATGGTGGAAGAAAGCGTGTTCCATGGCATCCGCCCCACGGACAACGGCCGCTATACCTGGAAATACGATCCGGCCTTGATCCGCCGGCCCCGACCGGTGTCGGCCAGCATGAATCTGTGGGACCTGGTGGGCGCCATTGCCACCCCGACCTTGCTCCAATATGGCAGCCACAGCCGGGTCGTCACCCCCGAGCTGGCGGCCCGCATGGCCAAAACCATGCCGCGCTGCAGCGTGGAATGCATCGAGCGGGCCGGCCATGCCCTGTTCACCGATCAGCCCGAAGCCTTCGCCGCCAGCGTGGAGCGCTTCATGGCCCCCCGCCCGGCACCGTAACCGAAGAACGTCCAGCATGCGCCCCAAGCTCCGCCTCGCCCACGCCTCCGACATCCACCTGGACACCGATTACTACGGCGGGGAGCGCAATCTGGAGCGGCGAGATCGCTGCCGGCGGGTGTTCCGCGCGCTGCTGGACAACGTGACCGAGCAACGCCCGGATCTGCTGCTGATCGCCGGAGACCTGTTCGACTCCAACCGGGCCTCCGACGACACCATCGCCTGGGCCATGGAGGCCTTGGCCGGATTGGCGTTCCCGGTATTGATGATCCCCGGCAATCACGATTGCCTGGAGGCCGATGGCATCTACCGGCGCCACGATTTCAACCGCATTCCCAACCTCCGGTTGGTGATGGACCCCGAGGGGGAAGTGATCGACCTGCCGGAATTGCGGATCAGCGCCTGGGGCAAGGGCATGGTCTCCCACACCCCCGCCTATAGTCCCCTCGGGAACATGCCCGATCTCCGGGAAGACTGGTGGAACCTGGCCCTGGGCCACGGCATCTTCATCGACGGCGCGGCGCACAGCCATCGCTCCTCCCAGGTCAAAACCACTCAGATCCTGGAAAGCGGTCGGGACTATATCGCCCTGGGCCACCACCACGCCCTGCTGGATGTCTCCAAATCCTCCACGGCCGCCTACTACTGCGGCTCCCCCGAGCCCGTCTCCGAGGATGCCGGAACCTTCCTCACAGTGGACCTGGAAGAGGGCCGCGAAGCGCAAGTGACGATTCGCCGCATCAAGTAGACCACCGCCCTACCGGAATTTCCTGTTCCAAAAACGCCGAAACCCGCCGAAGCGGGTTTCGGGTGCCGCGCCGGAGGCAAGCCCCCGGCGGCGGGGCGGATTATTCCGCCCGGATATTCGCGGCCTGCTTGCCCTTGGGGCCTTCGGCCATATCGAAGATCACCCGCTGTCCTTCACGCAGGGTTTTGAAGCCCTGCATGTTGATGGCGGAAAAATGGGCGAACAAATCAGACCCCCCATCGTCGGGGGTGATAAAACCGAAGCCCTTGGAGTCGTTGAACCACTTCACAATACCTGCTGCCATGACGATATTTCCTTACAAAAATAAAAACGCGGGTTGAACCCGAACCATGTTTGAGTTTCAAGACCGCGTACGGCAAAACCGGTACTGCCCAATACTCAAAACTTAAACACGCGGGCATTGTACCCCAGCCCGAGGAAAAAGCCAGGATTGGATTGATGTTGCGGACAAGCTCTTATTGCAGCGGCCCGGGAGCGCGCTTTTCGTCCAGCAGGGCCCGGAACGCCGCGGCTTCCAGGGGGCGGCTGCTCAGGTAGCCTTGCATGTTGTCGCAGCCCACGCTGCGCAGATATTCCAGTTGCTCGCGGGTTTCCACGCCTTCCGCCACCACTTTGAGCTTGAGGACATGGGCCAACGTCACGATCGCCGACACGATGGCCCGGTCATCGGGGTCGGTGCCAATGTCCCGCACAAAGGACTGGTCGATCTTCAGAACCTGGATCGGCATGCGCTTCAGATAGCTTAACGAGGAATAACCCGTCCCGAAGTCGTCGATGGCGAGGGTCAAGCCCATGGCGGAGAGCTGGCGCAGGGTAGCCAGCGCTTCCTCGCTGTGCTCCATCACGATGCTCTCGGTAATCTCCAGTTCCAGCCATTCCGGCGGCAGTCCCGTTTCCTTCAGGGTTCCAGCAATCGTCTGGACGAGTTGCTTTTCCCGGAACTGGCGGGCCGAGAGGTTGACCGCCACCTGTAGGAAGGGCAGTCCTTCGGCGCGCCAGGCCTGGGCCTGGGCGCAGGCCTGGCGCAGCACCCACTCGCCGATGGGAACGATGAGGCCCGTTTCCTCGGCAAGTGGGATGAAATGCGAGGGCGCCATCAGCCCGTGCTCCGGATGGCGCCAGCGCAGCAGCGCTTCGGCGCCGTTGATCCGTCCATTCGCCAAGTTGACCTGGGGCTGAAAGTGAAGCACCAACTCGTCCCGCTCCAGCGCCCGGCGCAGGCTGTTTTCGAGGTTGAGGTGCTGCAAGGTGGCGGCATTCATGTCAACGGTGAAGAAGCTGAAGCGATCGCCCAGTTCCTTGGCCCGGTGCAGGGCAATGTCCGCGTTCTGATTAAGGGTGTCGAGGTCTTCGGTATCCTGGGGGTAGAGGCTGATGCCGATGCTCGCGGTTACGTAGAGCTCGCGCTCCATGACGCGAAACGGCAGCTTCAACGCCCGCGCCAGCTTTTCGGCGACCCGCGCCGTGCTTTCCGCGGTGCGGATTTCCGAGAGCAGGATAGCGAATTCGTCGCCCTCCAGCCGCGCCACGGTATCTTCGTCGCGCACGGCGCCGGCGATGCGTCCGGCGACGGCCTTGAGCAGGGCGTCGCCCGCGGCATGCCCCAGGGTGTCGTTGACACGTTTCATCCGGTCCACGTCCAGGTACAAGAGCGCCAGCGAGTGGCGGCCGCGGCGGGCCGCGGCGGCGGCCTGGTCGAGGCGGTCCCGGAACAGCCGGCGGTTCGGCAGGCCGGTCAGGTGATCGTAGTAGGCGAGATGGCGGATGGTGGATTCGGCGAGTTTGCGCTCGCTGATGTCCTCCCCGATGGCGACGAAATGGGTCACGCCGCCCCGCTCGTTTTTTACCGGCGAGATGGACTGCAAGCACCAGTAGAGCTCGCCGTTTTTCTTGCGATTGTGGAACTCCCCGAACCAAACCTTCCCGGCCAGCAAGGTATCCCACAGGTTCTTGTAGACTTCGGGCGCCGTTTCTCCGGATTTCAGCAGGCGGGGGTTGCGGCCGATCACCTCTTCCGGGCTGTAGCCGGTGACCTCGCAGAACCTGGGATTGACGTACTCGATGTCGCCCTTGATATCGGCGATGACCACCACATTGGCGCTTTGTTCCACCGCCCGCGACAGCTTGCGGACATGCTCTTCCGCCTTCCTGCGCGCGGTGATGTCGCGGTCGATGCCACGGTAGCCGCGGAAGCCACCGGCGCCGTCGTAGATCGGCACGGCACTGGTTTCCAGTACCACCTCGTGGCCGTCCTTGTGGAGGTTGATGTTCTCCAGCATGGCGAAGGGTTTCTGCTCGGCGGCAGTCGCCGCAAAAATAGCGCCGACTCTGCCGGCCTCTTCCGGCGACATCAGATCGAAGGGGGTTTTCCCGACCACTTCATCCGGCTCGTAGCCTAGGATATCGCGCACCTTGGGACTGGCGTAGGTATAGACGCCCCCCTGGTCCACCTCCCACACCCAGTCGCTGGTGACCTCCACCAGGGAGCGGAAACGTTCTTCGGCTTTCCTGCTCAAGCGGATCGCCTCGCCCAGTTGCCGCGTGCGCTCCTCCACCAGCCGCCGCAGCATCTCCGGCTGGCGCGCGAGAAAATAGCCGATGCCGGCGGCGAACAGGCTGGCGGCGAGCCCCATCGCGATTTCGTAGAGCAGCGACTGGGGCGAATGCCAGCCCTGTGCGGGTGCGAGGCTTAAGGTCCACTTGCCGTTGGGAACCTCGATCTCGCGGAAAATGGGCTCGTCCAGATCCGCCGCGGTCGAGGAGGCGAAGATCTGCTTTTTCCCGGTGTCGGGATGGAGGCGCCACAATTGGTAGTGGTAACCTGCTTGCGCCAGGGTATCGAGGCGGCTGGCGGCGAGCAGATGGCTGATTCGGATGAGGGCGGTGGTGAATCCCCAGAACCGCTCCTGTCCGTCGCGATCGGCAAGGAACACCGGCAGCCGGCCGATGACAGCGATGCCGCCCTGGAGCAGCTCGAAGGGGCCGGCCAGGGTAAGCTTCCGGGTTTCAAAAGCAAGGAAGGCCTCCTTGTTGCGCTGGGGGTCCTTTAAGAGGTCGTGGCCGATAGCCTTTTCGTTGCCGGCGAGCGGAACGCTCCGGCGGATGACCCCGCCCGGCGCGAGCTGCAAGGCGCTGACGCCTGGGTAGAGCGGAAGCATCTCTTGCGCCAGCTTCTCGAAGTCGTGGATTTCCCCTCTGCCCTGGCGCAGCACCGCGGCCAAGGCGTAGGTGGCGGAGATGGAGCGATAGATTTGTTCCTGAAATGCCCAGGCATAGTTACCCGCCGTCGTATAGGCATGCTGCTGTTTTATGAGCACCCGGCTCTGTTCCGCCAAATGAATGGTGAGGGCGCCGATTCCCGAGGCCGTGAGGAATACCAGCGCGGCGATCAGCAGGGGACGGAGTAACAGGGCGGGAGCGCCGGCCGGCGGGGCGGCGGAGGATGCCTCGGTTTTCTTCGCGGCGCGCTCCCGGGTCGCCAGCCAGTACATCAGGAAACCGCTTACCGCCACGAAAAAGAATCCCTTGGCGGTTTGCAGCAGCGTGATTTCCTGCGGTGTTGCGGCCAGCCCGAGCAGCAGGCGGTCGGACCCCATGATCCAGATGAGGGACAGCAGCAGGTAGGCGAGGACGGCGGCGAAGGCGAAATTCATGGGGAAGGAAAAAATCCGGCAAGCCATGGATTCTATCAACGTTCCGGCTTTCCGCAAGAAAGCGGGATGAAAGCGTCAGTACGACAGCCGACAGACTGATGGGCGGAAATCGCTCGGCGAGATCGGTCAGGCCGGCGTCGAGCAGGATGCGCGTGTCGCCTGCTTCCACCAGGGCCGTGCAGGGGCGGCGACGAAAGTCGGCAACTGCTCGCGCCCGCGTGCAAGCCGGGCAATCACAACCATGGAGCGGCACGCCGCCCGCGTCGCCCGTGCCGAGGAACGTGACGCGCATGTCAGGCGAAGACCACGCCGGGGTGAGCCGCAAGACGTTCCCGCCCGTAGCGCATCAGGCTGTCCTTGCCGCTGCCCGAGGGGCCGATGACGTAGAACAGCCTCCCCTTAGCCATGATCGAACCGCGCCTCGAAAACCAGTTTCCCCGCCGAAAACACGCTGCTGGCCTGGGCCAACCCGTTGATGTGGGTGACGGCGACCAGATCGGCGCGCTTGCCCACTGTAATCTCGCCGCGATCCGCGAGTCCGGCGGCCCTGGCCGGGTTGGCGCTGACCAGACGCACCGATTCGGCAAGGCTGATACCGGCCAGTTCCGGCAAGCGGAACACTGTCACGATCAGCGTCGCCGGGTGATAGTCGGCGCAGAGACAGTCGGCCACGCCAGCCAGGACCGCATCCAGCGCCCGGATGGCGCCGGACTGGCTCTTGCCGCGCAGGATATTGGGCGCGCCGAACACGGTGCTCATGCCGCGTTCGCGGGCGGCGCGGAAAGTGCCCTTGCCATGGCGGCGTTCCAGCAGGCCGGCGGCGATCAAGTCCTCGACGGCGCGCCGAACCGTGTGCCGATTGACGCCAAAGCGCCCTGCCAGTTCGTTTTCAGAAGGCAGACATTCTCCTGGCGTCAGGAACGAAGCGATTTCTTCCTTAAGCAGCTTCGCGATCTGGCTATAGATCGTTTCGCCGCCATTCCGTTGCAGAGCTACCAGACTCATCTAGACATCCCCACATTGAGTCGATGGGACTCTAAACCACTCAATGTGACGCTCTGATGACGTGGATAGGAATAAGGAAAATTCCCGCGGCGAGCAACCCCCGTTTGAGGTAGCATCATTCTCACGCCCCTAGCCGCCCCTAACGCTCCCGGCCCGACCATGTTCCTGGTTACAGACCCGCCCTGCCACCTGTTCCGGCTCATCCTCGGCGGACTGGCGCTGTTTTGCGCCGGGGCGGCCTGGGGCCAAAGCGCAAGCCTTCCCCTCGACAAAATCAAATTGCCCCCCGGTTTCCAAATCTCGGTTTACGCCGAGGTGCCCAACGCCCGGGCGATGGCGCTGGGCAAGAACGGCACCGTCTACGTGGGTTCCCGGTCGGCGGGCAAGGTCTACGCGGTGCTCAACCGCGGCGGCGGCCCGCGGGCCGAGGCGGTGCTGACCCTCGCCGAAGGGCTGACCTTGCCGGTGGGGGTAGCCTACCGCGACGGCTCTCTCTATGTGTCCGAGGTGAACCGCATCCTGCGCTTCGACCGCGTCGACGCACCCTTTCCCCGTCCGCCGCGGCCGGTAGTGGTGAACGACCGTTTTCCCAGGGATCGTCACCACGGCTGGAAATTCATCGCCTTCGGACCCGACGGCATGCTCTACGTCCCGGTGGGCGCTCCTTGCAATATCTGTGAACCGGATCCCGACCGCTACGCCAACATCATGCGCATGCGGTCCGACGGCGGCGGCCTGGAGGTGTTCGCCCGCGGGGTGCGCAATTCGGTGGGCTTCGACTGGCATCCGGAAACTCGCGAATTGTGGTTCACCGACAACGGCCGCGACTGGCTGGGGAACGACGCCCCGCCCGACGAACTGAACCACGCGCCGAAACCCGGCATGCACTTCGGCTACCCCTATTGCCACGGCGGCGACCTGGCCGACCCGGAGCACGGGGCCAAGCGCCGCTGCGACGAATTCACCCCGCCGGCCCGGAACCTCGGCCCCCACGTGGCCGCCCTCGGCATGCGCTTCTATACCGGCCGCATGTTCCCCAAGGAGTACCGCAATCAGATTTTCATCGCCGAGCACGGCTCCTGGAACCGCAGCCGGAAAATCGGCTATCGCGTTTCCCTGGCGCGGCTCTCCGGCAACCGCGCCGTCCAATACGAAACGTTCGCGGAAGGCTGGCTGCAAGGCGACTCGGCCTGGGGCCGGCCGGCGGACGTGCTGGTGATGCCCGACGGCGCGCTGCTGGTCTCCGACGATCACGCCGGCGCGATCTACCGGATCGCCTACGCAAACACTGGATAAGCTAAAGACCTCATTCCCAACCTCTTTCCGCTTGACCCGGCCCAGGCGCGGGACAGTACAATCCGGAACCTCTTGCCCCCTCCCCGTTCCAATTTCACTTCCGCCACCGCACCGAGCCCCCATGACCGCCAGACTCCGGGAAATCCCCTACAACTACACTTCCTTTTCCGACCGGGAAATCGTTGTCCGGCTATTGGGAGCGGGAACCTGGGAATTGCTGGAGGAATTGCGCGCCGAGCGGCGCACCGGCCGCTCGGCGCGGATGCTCTTCGAGGTGCTGGGCGACATCTGGGTGGTGCAGCGCAATCCCTACCTGGAGGACGATCTGCTGGCCAACCCCCAGCGGCGGGAAGCGCTGGTGGGGGCCTTGCGCCATCGGCTGCACGCCATCGAGGAACGGCGGGGAGACAACGACAAGGTCCGCCGGCTGCTTGGGGAAGCCCACCGGGCGGTGGACGCCTTCGCCGCCGAATTCGACGCCACCTTGCGGCTGCGCCGGGAAGCCAAGCGCTTGCTGGCCCGCGCCACGCGGCGGGACAACATCGCCTTCGACGGATTGGCCCGGGTGTCCCACGTCACCGACGCCACCGACTGGCGGGTGGAATATCCCTTCGTGGTGATCCACCCCGACACCGAAGCGGAAATCCCCGCCATCGTCTCGGCCTGCATCGAGCTGGGCCTCACCCTCATCCCTCGCGGCGGCGGCACCGGCTACACCGGCGGAGCCGTGCCCCTGACGCGGCGCTCGGCGGTCATCAACACCGAAAAACTGGAAGCCATCGGAACGGTCGAAGCGCTGCGGCTGCCCGGCCTGGACCGGCCGGCGCCCACCATCCGGGTGGAAGCCGGCGTGGTGACGCGCCGCGTGATGGAGGCCGCCGAAGCCGCCGGCCTGGTGTTCGCCGTGGACCCCACCTCGGCCGACGCCTCCTGCATCGGCGGCAACATCGCCATGAACGCCGGCGGCAAGAAGGCGGTGCTGTGGGGCACGGCG
>JAHFQX010000054.1 GCA_023259135.1 Betaproteobacteria bacterium
ATGCGAGTCAGTCCGTGGGCGGCCAGCGCATAGCCGCCGACCAGAACATAGCGGGCGCCGTGGCGATTGAGCCGTCGGGCAAGATCGAGCACGTCCTCCCACAGCGCGGGACGCGTATAGCGGGGGTCGCTCATGGCTTCGGCCCCGCCGTGATGGCATCGGCTTGCCAGCGTTCCCAGTCGGCGTTGGCCTCCTGCTGGCTGGCGTAGCGAAAGACGCCTTTCGGGGCGCGTGTTTGCGCCGGCGCCATGCGCGCCACCCAGTCCCGCGCCTCCGCGTCGGGCGGGCGCAGAAGGCCAGGAAGCGGCGTTTGCCGATGCCCGATGATTCTCGAAAACTCGCTCACTTCGTTTCCTTCCAATGCGCCAGCCAGGCGCGGTTGAATCCCTCGGCGCGGCGTTGCTTCATTTCTCCGAAGATTGCGGGGATCATAGTCCGCGTAATACGGAAAGCTTGAGCTTCTTGATCTGATCCTTGTCGATTTTTTCGACGACCTTGGGGAGCCATTCGGCAATAGCATCGGCGGCGGCACGCTTTTCTTCTGCCGCCCAGCCGGTGCCATCGAGGGCATCCTGGGCGAGTTTTCTGGCACGGCCGTGGTAGTCGGCATTCAGCTTTTCCCGATGGCCGCGCAGTTGTTCGGCCCGGGCAGCGAAGGTTGCCTTGAATTCTTCTATGCGGCGCATGTTTGGCGTCATAGCGGCGAGCGCGCCCTGACGCGCCGCCTGAGCTTCGGTCTCGGCGCGAGCGGTGGCTTCGGCGACCTGTTTTTGCTTTTCCGCTGCGGCGATTTCGGCTGCCCGTTGCTGCTGTCGTTCTTCCAGACGGAGCAGTCGGTCTTGATGTGCTTCGCGCAGCGCGCTGCTGCGGGCAGCCAGCTTCTGACGCAGCGTATCGGAGAGATAGCGATGCGCGTCGTCGCTGGCATCGACCCATATCCAGCCGAACGGCAAGAGGCCGTCAGCGCCGGCTTTGGTGAGGCTGGCAAGGCGCTTTTCTGTGGTGTTGGGACGGAAGTCGAAAGTCTGTTTCCCATCGACGCGGGGGCCGAGAATCTTGATGTCGCGCACACCCTCGAGCGTGACCGATTCCGCCCCGGAGTGTCTGCCGACGCGCAGCAGGAACCCTTGCCGCGCAGAGATAAGTTCGCTGAGCTCGTCGCAGAGCGAGCCGGTGATCAGGCGTTTCCATTCGGCGTCAAGCAAGCCGCCCAGCACGGCATGGTCAAGTTCGGCTTCGAGCTGCGGTTTGTAGAAACCGTTGCAGGCGTCGCACAGGGCGTTCCACTCAATATTTCCGGTGAACCGGAGTTCGCCAAAAAAGGCGGTCGGGATTGCGTCGGGAATGGTTTCAAGAAAAACCTTGAGTTCCTGCGGGCTGCGTTCGCCATCGCGAGGCCGGCTCTTTTTCTTGCTGATGGCGTAGAGCACCCGAGTCGGCGGCGGTGTGGCGTCTTCCTCGGGGTGTGCGTCGGCAAGATGGATATGGCGGAACGGGTCGTCCTCGAACTTGCCGGCGGTGTAACCGAGCAGACGTTGTTGTAAAGCAGCATTTTTGTTCTTGCTACTCTTCTCTTCTGCCTGGGGTAATTCTGCGCCATGGTTAAGCCGGTTCAACCACGCAGTGCGGATGCTGCCCTTGAGCGAGCTGCCGGGCAGATAGGGGGTGTTGTCGAGCGGCCGGTAGGCGGTGCGGGCAATGGGGAAGACGTTGTAGGTGGCTTCACCGGCGGGGCCGCGTTGCGTGGGCTTGCCGGCGCTCTTCTCGTATTCGCGGACAATATCCCCGGCGACAGCCACCTGGTGCCGGGCAAGCCCGGCAAAGCGCTCGGCGTTGTCACGAAAGAAACGTTGCAGGGCGCCGATAGGCTCGCGCCCGTCGGCCCGTGTGGCGAGTTGCTTGCGCTCCTTGTCGCTTAGCGCTCCCGCCAGGTCGGCAGGGTCGAGCGAGTGCAACAGGCTGTCGTGGATAACGAAATTGCTCGGCTCGTAAACTTCGTCGCAGCCGATGTGAACGGGCGAGAGTATGGAAATCGAAATGGGGCGATGGCTCATGATTGCGTCGGCTCCATGGCAATCGACAGCACCGGCGCATAGCCCTGATGCACGGTGGCGGGTTCGGCTTTGGATAGAGTGCCTCCTCCTCCCAGACCTTGCCCGATAAATTGGCGTGGGCCGTACACGCCCTCCGGCACGAACACGGCGCCGGTGGCCGCCATGAGAATGGGCGTTTTGAAGGGGTTGCCGGCGAGCGCGTGAGCGTTGCCGTGGCGGCCAAAGCGAGTGAGGACACGCCAATAGCTTTGCTTGCCGTCGAACCCTTGGCCTTGCGGCAAACAGGGCGCGAGAGACCAGAAGGCGTTGGCTTTGGCGGACGCGGCGAACGATACCGGTTCGAACTGCTCGACCGAGAATTTGCCCAAGCCGATGCTGGCGTCGCGACCAAAGCCGCCGGCGCCGATGGCGGCGAGCAGGTGCTGGATTTCATCCGCCGACACGCGTTCATCGTCGAGCACGAGGTAGACGTCGATGCGCTGCCCCTGTGCGTAAAAGGTCTGCGGCATGGTGTAGGGCGCAAACTCGCCTTCGCCGGTGGTGCCGGTCAGGCGGTTGAGCGTGTTGTGCGGCTGGACATCGCGAAGTGGCGCTTTGCCGTAGGCGGTGGCGTCATCCACGGCACTGGCAAGCAGGGCTTGCAGCGGCTGCCCGGTCTCCGCGGTTGGAATCCAGCGTCTCTTTTTGGCCTCCTTGCGCTTGGTGGCGTCGGCCTGCGGCTCAAGGTGCTGCGGCAATGTAGGCTTGGGCAAATGGCTGGCGGGGAAACCGTCGGAGACGACCAGCCACGGCTGACCTTCGGTGTAGCCTTCGAGTTGGCGGGTGAGTACGGCTTCGCCTTGAGCTTCGCGTAGCGCCCAGCAAAGCTGGCCGAACAGCGTGTCGCCGGCCAGCGGCGTACCAAGCGGCGTATGCAGCGTCAGGGTGGCGCGGTGGAGGGCGTGGGCCATTGCTTATGCGGCGACTGCGAAGGGTTGAATGGCGTCGAAACGAGTCTGGATGGATTCACCGTCGAGCGCGAGATTGGCCAGGGCGACCTTGCCGTAGCCGCGTGAGCCGGAGCCGCCCAGGCTGTCGGCTTCGAGCAACTTCAAGCCTTGCAGCAACATGGCGATCAGGTCTTTGCCGTCGATGATCTTGAGCGAAAGCCGGAAATCAAATTCGGCGCCAGCGATGACGCGCTCGGTGAAGCGGGGATTTTCAGCGACGCCTCGAACGCGGTCGATGCTGTTCTCGCTCTTGCCCTCGGTGGAGAGAAGGTTGCGCGCCTGCGCCCGCTTGAGCCATTCGGCGTTGAGCGGGCAATCCCAGAAGGCCAGTCGAGTTGGGCCAATTTCCTTGACGAGCTTGTCCACTTCTCCGCCGGGCGCGCCGCCAAACAACCTGATCAGGTCGGCTGCGGGTGTATCGGTTCTTCCGTCCTTGATGTGCTGAAACGAGAACGGCTTGCCGTTGGCAGCGGTGACCAAACCAAGCTGCCATTCGAGCAGCGAGCGTATTTTGCCCTTGAGCGATGAGCCGGGGATGTAGGGCTGGCCGTCGAGTGGGTTTTTGACCACCGGATTGTCGGTGCCGCCAATGCGCATTTCGGTGTCGCCGGCACCGATGTGCAGGCCGGTCTTGAGGATGAGGGCGCCGGTCAGTTGCTTGATGTGCGTGAGTTGCATGGGATTTCCTTTAAGTCATGCGACCAGCCGGTCGGTCGGCAAGGGAAGCTGGAAACGACCTTCGACGATGCCGCGCACGGTGATGTCTTCGTCGATATCCTCCCAGCGCAGGGCGGCACCGGAAAGCCGCAGGGTGACGGCGGCCAGTTGTTCGTCGCTGGCGTCGTGTAGCCGCCGGAAGCGGTCGGCGGGAAAGCCGATTTCGCGGCCATCGGTCAGTTCGACAAAGACCATCCGGCCGGAAATCCAGGCGCGAACGGCACGGTAATCGAGTTCAGTGGGGGAAGTATTCATGCCATTTCTCCAGAAAAAAACTCTCGCGGTCGACAACCGCCGCCTCGATGCGTCGCAGATCGGCCGGCTTGATGCCTTCGCTACGCCCCAGCCGGACGGGCGCGAGCCAGAACTTGCATTCGCCGTCCCCGGTGTCGACGTGAATGTGCGGCGGCTCGGAGCCTTCGTCCGAATAGAAGTGGAAGCGCCAGCCGAGAAGTCGTAGCACGGTCGGCATGTCAGCCCCGCAACGCCTTGAGGAAGCCAATCACGGCTTCGAAGTGAAGGCGGAAGTGGTCGAGCGCTTTGGCGCTGGTGGTGGATTTGATGCAGTCGCGAAACCAGGATTCGAACTGGTCATCGACCAACTTGCGCCCTTTTGCGTAAGCCACTTTGGCGTTAAGCATCTTGATGAAAGCTTCGTATTGCTTGAATTTTTCATCATCTCCGTTTATGCGCTCTTGCCACCCAACCAGTTCATCGTAGAAACGGCGGATTTGGGTACTCTTGTTCAGATGTCCTGCCGCTTGATTGAACTTTTTGGCGAAGGACTCAGCTTCACCATTGAACATTTCGGCTGCGGGTGGAACGGCGGCTAGATTGATGGGCATCGCTTGTTCTCCTTGGCAATATTCTGCGGATATACGGTCTCAGTGTCTTCTTCGGCAAGCTTGCCGCGCTCAATCGCGCTGCCGGTAAAGCAGAACCGACAATGGCAGGCGGTATGCACCCTTGTAAGTGCCGAGCGCGCCGCCGATTTCGCCGATGGCGTCGGCCAGCAGTTTTTCACGCCGTTCGCGAGCATTGTCGTCGCCCTTCACACGGTCGCGGAAGAAGCGGGCGAGGCGGTAATGGAGCTGAGAGCGCCAAATAGCGTCTTCTGGCCGCTTGCTTTCCGAGCGGTCGGCGAGTTGGATCAGCGAGTAAGTGAGGCCGGTCGAGAATTCGGCGCCGTGACTGCCGGCACAGGCCATCAGGGCTTCCAGCGCAGCGCGGCGTTTGCCCATCAGCGCTTGCCAATCGGCCCAGCCAACACTTTGACTCCAAAGCGTGACGGCATTTTTCTTCTTGCCGTCTTTCTTGAAGGACTTGGCAGCATCAAGCGCGCGTTCGGCGCTACGGGCAAGCTGGCGTACCGGCATTTTCGGCTGTGTCATGATAAGGCCGGCGGAGAAGGTGGTGGTTTCGTTGACGACATAGGCGGCGAACTTCTCGCGCAGCGCGGTGGCGAGGGCGAGTGTCGAATCCCACGGGCCGATGAGAAAGAAATCGTCACCACCGGCAAACACAGTGTAGGTGTTGCGGTAGCGGGTGACGCCGTTCGCGTCCTTGCCGTGCTCGCAGAACCAGGGCAGCCAGAGCGAGAAGAAGGCGTTGACCTGGCGCGACAACGAGGCCATCTTGGCGAAGGTCGGTTTCTCCAGACCTTGCTGGAAGATGCTGCCCAGATTGTCGATGTCGCCCTTGAGCGTGACCAGGCCAATTTCGCCTTTCCAGCCGCCGCTTTCGCTCAGTTGGCGGTCTTCACAGGCGATGTGGTGCAGGGTCTTGATCGGGTGCGTGCGGTCGAATTCCACTTCGCTTTCCCACTTGCCGTATTTGTCGGCGAGTTGTTCGTCATTGGCATCGAAGCGCGGTATGTAGCTGTTGACGAAGCGCCGCGCATAGCCGCGCCAGAGCGTGCCATCGGCATTCGGGGCGTCAAAATCCCAAACACGCCGCAGGTTGCCGCTACGCGCCAGTTCCCCGTACTTGCCGGAAGCCTCGGCTTCGGGGACGAAGGCGAGGCGGAAACCGAAGTAATCGAGTCCAAGCACTGGCAGGGTGTCGGCTTCCTTGGCGACAAGCAATCGTGCGTGTTTGGTCAGCGCTTCGCCGATGCGAATTTGGTCGTCGGCCAGGCGCGACAAGGGGTAGCGGCGCTGGGTGGAGGCTTTCGGGTTGGCGGGATGCCTGCCGTTGATGGCGCAGACGCCGAGCGTATTGTCGAAGCCATCTAGAAAACCATCAAAGGCGGCCGTTGCATTGCTGTCGCAGAGGTCGAAACGCCGGTGTTTGGCGGCATCGAGCGCGGCGAAGAGCCGCTTGGTCAATTCGCCAAAATGTCCGGCGGTGAAGTCATTGCAACTCGCTGCGGTCGTCGCGATGCCGACGCCGATTTCGCCATAGGTGTGTTCGAGGCACCAGACGTTGAGTTCTTTCCGGCATCGGGCGACAGAGGCGCGCGCCGGTTCGGTGTTCGGCGCGACGATAAGGAACTTGCCGGCAGCGTTGATGATCTGCGAGGTCGGGGGAAGCTCAAGCGCTTCAAGAAGCTTCAGGGCGGCGCATTCGGCAAGCAGCGAAACCTGGAAGGAGCGGCCACGCAGCAGTTTGTGGGCATGTTTTTGCGTCGCACCGCCTTCGGCGAAAATGAAGTCCTGAATGCCGAAAAAATCGCCCTGTACGAGCAGGAGTTTTTCAATACCCCAATCTTCGTTGCGCTCGCGTAGTTCTTGTGCGGCCTCTGGCCCAGTGTTCCCGGTCTCGTGATGCCAGCGCCAGAGCGCGGTAGCGAGCGCTGCGGCGGCCTTGCTGTGGTCGTAGAGCGAGACCTCTGGCTTGACGCCGAAGGCGGTGGCGGCGGGAATGGCGTGCGTCATCGTAAGCCATAAACTGTCGAAGTGATCGAGCCAGAGCGGCAGATTAGCGACGTGCGATTTCGGAATGAGCTTGATGCCTTCGATCAGTGCTTCCCACAGCGCGTGGTATTCGGCCTTGGCTGTGGCGTTGCCGCTTGGCGTGCAGGCATTGGCGAGTTGGGGAAAAATGTTTTCCGGCGCCAGCGGCTTGAGGGGATAGCGCCAGGCGAGTTCACCTTCCTTGATTTCCGCCTTGCCGATCTGCTCGAACAGCGTCAGCAGGCGGGCGCGGTAGTGGTTGTCGCGTTCCTTTTTATCGTTGTACTCGCTATCGAACTTGTCGCGCTCGAAGCCGGAAGCGACACGGTCTGCGGTAGCGACGATCCATTGCAGGAAGGTGTCGGGCCGATGGTGCATGGCGGCGGCGTTGACGGCGGAATCGGTGATGTCGTCCCCGCCGCTGGCAAAGGGGGGACTGTCACGACGCAGGTCGGGAAAGTGGCGGGTGGCTTCGAGGGCGTCCCAGGCAATCCCGGTGTAGGCGGCGTGGATGTGGGAGTGGTATCGACCTACCTCGTGCCAACGGCAGTAATTTGTCTTGTGGCTTTCGAGACTATCGGCATCCACTTCGATGCCGGCGCGCTCAGCCAGTTTGCCGAGATCGTGGAGCAAGGCGGCGAGGGCAATGCGCGCAGACGGTTCGGATAGCGTCATGATTCGCATGGGCAATTGACGTTGATGCAGCATAATGGTTTTGCCATGCGGCGACAACGCCGGCAAGCTTGCCGGTGGCCAGGGTTCGCCGGCCCACGGGGCGCGGCCTCGCCCACCCCCGGCGAAGAGGCTACAATTCAGGCTTTCGTAGGCGGGGTGGGCCACGGGAACGTTCCGCCGCTTTGCCTTTCCAATTGGATTTTGACCCGACCGCCATGAATTCTTCCGCCAAGCATTGCCGCCTGCTCATTCTCGGTTCCGGCCCCGCCGGCTATACCGCGGCGGTTTACGCCGCCCGGGCCAATCTGAAGCCCGTGCTCATCACCGGCATGGCCCAGGGGGGGCAGCTCACCACCACCACCGACGTGGATAACTGGCCCGCCGACCCGGACGGGGTGCAGGGGCCGGAATTGATGGAGCGCTTCCTGAAGCATGCCGAGCGCTTCGAGACCGAAGTGGTGTTCGATCATATCCATACCGCCACCTTGTCGCGCCGCCCTTTCCTGCTGCAAGGCGACCAGGGCGGCTACACCTGCGACGCCCTGATCATCGCCACCGGGGCCTCGGCCAAATACCTGGGGCTGCCGTCCGAGGAAGCCTACATGGGCAAGGGCGTCTCGGCCTGCGCCACCTGCGACGGCTTTTTCTACAAGGGCCAGGACGTGGCGGTGATCGGCGGCGGCAATACCGCCGTGGAGGAAGCGCTGTATCTGGCCAACATCGCCCGCAAGGTCACCGTGGTTCACCGCCGCGACAAATTCCGCGCCGAGAAAATCCTCATCGACCGGCTCCTGGAAAAAACCCGCGGCGGCAACGTGGAGGTGCTGTGGGATCACGCGCTGGACGAGGTGCTGGGGGATGAATCCGGGGTCACCGGCATGCGCGTCAAGCACGCCCGGACGGGAGCCCCTCGGGAATTGCCGCTGCACGGCGTGTTCGTGGCCATCGGCCACAGTCCCAATACGGCTTTGTTCGAGGGGCAGTTGGAGATGGAGAACGGCTACATCGTCACCCGCGGCAGCCGCAATGGCAACGCTACCGCCACCAGCATCCCCGGCGTATTCGCGGCGGGGGACGTGCAGGACCACATCTACCGGCAGGCCGTGACCAGCGCCGGCAGCGGCTGCATGGCGGCCCTGGATGCGGAACGCTACCTGGACGAAGCGGGAGCCGGGGGTGGGACGGGGGCGTAAGGCTCCTTCCCGGCCCTCCGGCGCGGTGGTTCCGGAGGATCGGGAATTATTCCGCCGGGCGGTGGCGGATGCCGTGCCGCTGCCCGATCCCGGCCGGACGGCGCGGGCGCCGGCTCCCAAGCCCCTCGTGCCGCGCCAAACCCGTCGAGACCAACGGGCCGTGCTGGAAGAAAGCCTGACCGGCCCGGCTTTTGCCGATCTGCTGGTGGACAGCGGCTGGGAGGATTCCAGCTTCGCCCGCTCGGGGGTTTCCCGCAATGTGCTGCGGCGGCTACGCCAGGGGCATTTCGCCGTGCAGGGGGAATTGGACTTGCACGGATGCACTTCCGATGAAGCGCTGGCAGCCCTGATGGAGTTTCTGGCGGAAGCGGTCAAGCGCGGCCGGCGCTGCCTGCGGGTGATTCACGGCAAGGGGCTGGGGTCGGAAAACCGTCAGCCGGTGCTGAAAGGCAAGGTGCGGAGCTGGCTGGTCCATCGGCCGGAGGTGTTGGCCTACTGCGAGCCCCGTCCGGCGGACGGGGGCGGCGGCGCGGTGCTGGTGCTGCTGGCGTCCGGGGCCGCCAAGGCGGCCCAAAGCTGAGGATTTATTCCAATTCGCAATAGATAAGGAGAACAAGGCGGCGAGGAGCCGAAGACGAAGCCAACGCCGTTATCGTTTCTATTGCGAATTGGAATTAGACCGCCGCTTCGCCGGTCTCGCCAGTGCGGATGCGGACGACTTGCTCGACGCTGGTGACAAAAATCTTGCCATCGCCGATCTTGCCGGTGCGGGCCGCCTTGACGATGGCGTCCAGGGCGCGATCCAGCAAAGTGTCGGGAATCACCACCTCGATTTTGACCTTGGGCAAAAAGTCCACCACGTATTCCGCGCCCCGATACAGCTCGGTATGGCCTTTCTGCCGGCCGAAACCCTTGACCTCGGTGACCGTCAGCCCCGCCACGCCGATTTCCGAAAGAGCTTCGCGGACTTCGTCCAGCTTAAACGGCTTGATCACGGCGTCGATTTTTTTCATGGCGTCTCCTTCATGGCGCGATGCCCGGGGAAAGGCAGTATACCGGGCTTGCGGCCGGTGGCAACAGGCGGATTCTACAGCGGATGGCGGTATTTGTTGGTGATGGGGTAGCGCCAATCCTTGCCGAAGCCCCGCGGCGTGATGCGGATGCCGGCGGGAGCCTGGCGGCGCTTGTATTCGCTCAGGGTAATGAGCTTGACCACCCGTTCCACCGTGCCGCGGGCGTAACCCATGGCGATGATCTCCTGGGGGCTCTTGTCCTGCTCGACGAAGGCTTCCACGATGCCGTCCAGGATGTCGTAGGGCGGCAGGCTGTCCTGGTCCTTCTGGTTGGGGCGCAGCTCGGCGGAGGGGGCGCGGGTAATGATGCGCTCCGGGATGGCCGGGGCGACGCCGTTGCGGTAATGGGCCAGCCGGTACACCAGGGTCTTGCTGATATCCTTGATGACCGCGAACCCGCCGGCCATGTCGCCGTACAGGGTGGCGTAGCCCACGCTCATTTCGCTCTTGTTGCCGGTGGTCAGCACGATGGAGCCGTACTTGTTGGACAAGGCCATCAGCAGGGTGCCGCGGATGCGGGACTGGATGTTTTCCTCGGTGGTGTCGAAGGGCAGGCCGTCGAACTCGCCGGCCAGCGCCGTGAGAAAAGCGTCGAACATGGGCTTGATGGGAATCTCGGTATAGCGCACGCCGAGGTTCTCCGCCAGGCCGCGGGCGTCTTCCAGGCTCATGTCGGCGGTGTATTGGGACGGCATCATCACCGCCCGCACCCGCTCCGGCCCCAGGGCGTCCACCGCGATGGCCAGGGTGACGGCGGAATCGATGCCTCCGGAAAGCCCCAGCAGCGCTCCGGGGAAGCCGTTCTTGCCGATATAGTCCCGCACCCCCAAGGTAAGGGCCTGGTAGACCTCGGCTTCCAGGATCTGGGGCGGCGTCAGCGGCGCCGGAACCGGAGAGGCCTGCTCCAGGGTCACCCAGCCCAGAGCTTCCTCGAACAGGGGAAACTGGTGGGTCACCGAGCCCTGGCCGTCCACCGCGAAGGAAGCCCCGTCGAATACCAGCTCATCCTGCCCCCCCACCATGTTGGCGTAGATCGCCGGAATGCCGGTTTCCTTCACCCGCTCGCGGACCACGTCGTAGCGGGTGGCCTGCTTGGTCATGTGGTAGGGCGAGGCGTTGAGCACCAGCAGCACCTGGGCGCCGGCGTCCCGGGCCATGGTGGCGGGACCGGCTTCCCAGACGTCGGCGCAGATGTTGACGCCGAACCGCACGCCTTGGTGCTCGAACACGCACGGCCGGCTGCCGGGTTCAAAGTAACGGTCCTCGTCGAACACCGTGTAGTTGGGCAGCCGGTGCTTAAGATAGGTGCAGGCCACTTGCCCGTCGCGGATCAGCGAAGCGGCGTTGTAGCGCTTGCCGTCGGCCTCGTGGGGGTGGCCCACCACCAGGGCGATGCCGGCGGGGCACTGGCGGGCCAAATCCTGCAATGCGGCCCGGCACGAGGCGTGGAAGGAATCCCGCAGCAGCAGATCCTCCGGCGGATAGCCGCATAAAGCCAATTCGGGGGTGACGGCCAAGGTCGCGCCGCCGGCGGCGGCGCGGCGGCAGGATTCCAGGATCAAGCGGGCGTTGCCTTCCAGGTCGCCGACGGTGCAATTGAGTTGAGCGATGGCGATTTTCATAAGACGAAATATATCATCACGGCCCCCGGACTGGATGCCGGGTTACTTGGCCTTCAGCGTATCGCGGATTTCCCGCAAGAGTTGCACGTCTTCCGGCGGGGCCGCCGGGGTGGCGGCGGGAGGCTCTTCCCGCCTGAGCTTGTTGATCCATTTCACCATGACAAAGATAATGAAGGCCAGGATGGCGAAATTCAGCGCGATGGTGATGAAGTTGCCATAGGCGAATACCGGCACCCCGGCTTTCTTGACCGCCTCCAGCGTGGGCGTGGTTCCCGCCGGAATGTCCTTGAGGGGGATGAAATAATTGGAAAAATCGATTCCGCCGACGATGCGGCCGACAAGGGGCATGACCAGATCGTTCACCACCGAATCGACGATTTTCCCGAAAGCCGCGCCGATAATGACCCCCACCGCCAGATCCATGACGTTGCCTTTGACGGCGAAGTTTTTGAACTCTTGCAATATGCCCATCGCGCCCTCTCGTAGCTTGGTTGCGCGGGATGATCCGCGCCGGAAGTTTAACCGCTCTTCGGCCGCGGCGGAGAGTCGGGGCTGGGCGAGCGCCGCCGGGACCGCTCATGCGCTTTGAAACGCCGCTGTTGGAAGGCCGGCTGATCCGCCGCTATAAGCGGTTCTTCGCCGATGTGGAACTGGCCGACGGCGCCACGGTGACGGCCCACTGTCCCAATACCGGCTCCCTCATGGGCTGCCTGACTCCCGGCAGCCGGGTGTGGCTGTCGCGGGCCGCCAATCCAGCCCGCAAGCTGGCCTTCACCTGGGAACTGGTGGAAGTGGGCCCAACCCGGGTGGGCATCCACACCGGCCGCTCCAATGCCCTGGTGCGGGAGGCCATCGAGGGCGGCGCGATGCCGAGCCTGGCCGGTTACTCCGCCATCCGCCGGGAAGTGCCCTACGGCCGGCACCCCAGCCGCATCGATTTGCTGCTGGAGGGCGAACAAGGGCGCTGCTACGTCGAAGTGAAGAACGTCACCGCGGCGGTGGAGCAAGGCATGGCCTTGTTCCCCGACGCGGTGAGCGAGCGGGGCACCCGGCATCTGCGGGAAATGATCGGCATGGTGGAGGCGGGCCATCGGGCGGTGCTGGTGTTTTGCGTGCAACGCGAGGACGTGGACGAAGTCCGCCCCGCCGACGCCATCGATCCGCAGTATGGCCGCGCACTGCGGGAAGCCCTGGTTCAAGGAGTCGAAGTGCTGGCTTATCGGGCGGTGGTGAACCCCGAGGAGGTTACGCTACGGGATGCGGTGCCGGTGGTCTGCCCGTCCTTGGTGTAACGCCCTTGGTGTAAAGTTAGGCTGTTGACAACGCCCATCGAAAATTCGAGAGGAGCCATGCCATGACCCATGCCATTCGTTTCCACCGCACCGGCGGCCCCGAAGTGCTCGTCTGGGAGCCCGTCGAAGTAGCCCGCCCCGGTCCCGGCCAGGTGCGGCTGCGCCACACCGCCGTGGGCCTCAATTTCATCGACGTCTATCACCGCACCGGCTTGTATCCCGCCGCCTTGCCTGCCATCCTGGGCCAGGAAGCCGCGGGAGTGGTGGAGGAAGTCGGCGAGGGCGTCGCCGATCTCAAGCCCGGCGACCGGGTGGCCTATGCCTCGCCGCCCATCGGCGCCTATGCCGAAGCCCGGTTGATGCCCGCCGACCGGGTGGTGCGGCTGCCGGACGGCATCAGCGACATCCAGGCGGCGGGCATGATGCTGAAGGGCATGACCGCCCAGTATCTACTGCGCCGCACCTACCGCGTACAGCCGGGAGACGCCATCCTGATCCACGCCGCGGCCGGCGGAGTGGGCCTCATCGCCTGTCAGTGGGCCAACGCTCTGGGCGCCACGGTGATCGGCACCGTGGGCAGCGACGACAAGGCGGCCCTGGCCCGCTCCCACGGCTGTCACCATCCCATCGTCTATACCCGGGAGGATTTCCAGAAGAAAGTGCTGGAAATCACCGGCGGCAAGAAGCTGCCGGCGGTCTACGACTCGGTCGGCAAGGATACTTTCCTCAAGTCCCTGGACTGCCTGCGCCCCATGGGCATGCTGGTGCTGTTCGGCCAATCCTCCGGGACGGTGCCGTCCTTCGACCCTTCGCTGCTGGCCCGCAAAGGCTCGCTGTTCCTCACCCGTCCCGGCCTCATGGACTACAACGCTCGCCGCGAAGACTTGGTGGCCTGCGCCGATGAATTATTCGAGGTGGTGCTCAAGGGCCAGGTAAAGATCGAGATCAACCAGACCTATCCCCTGCGGGACGCCGCCCGCGCCCACGCCGACCTGGAGGCCCGCAAAACCACCGGCTCCACGGTGCTGACGGTAGGATAGGCCGAGCCGGGCCCACCAACGCCCTGAAGACCGACGTTTCGAAATAGGCGCGTCTTGAGGTAAAATCCGCCCCGTTCGCCGGCCTCAAGCGCCGGCCCAACATGGGGACGTAGCTCAGCTGGGAGAGCGTCGCGTTCGCAATGCGAAGGTCGGGAGTTCGATCCTCCTCGTCTCCACCATCATTTAAAAAACCAACCGCTCTCGGTTGGTTTTTTTTCGCCCGTTCCCCCCAGTGTTGGCGCGGGTTCGGACTACGCTGCGAAGGACGCCGCTGTCCCGGATAGCCCGGTTTCTGGCGGTTTTCCATTCTCTGTTCCCGCCCATTCTCTGTTTCTGCGAAGGACGCCGCCGCGCGCCCTCCAGCAATGACGGGGATTTCCGGCTCCTTGTTCGTTAGATAACGTGCTCACATTGAGGCGACTCGTCCAAAACCGGAAGGCATCGCCTGTGCTTTTGAACCCGGTTAAGTGCTGGTTATTGCCCAACTCCGAAAATATGCCCGTCGCTCAGCCTCATCGTTCGATAGCACGCTCAGTACGGTTGCGTTTCGTACAAGCACTTCTATGACTGGCCTTTCACTGCATTCGCCCCGCCAATAGCGATCAGCACACGCTTCGACGTCCCCAGGCACTTCACGACTTCTGAATGCCAAATCAACTAGGGTCATATCAGCCCTGAGAAGTACT
>JAHFQX010000055.1 GCA_023259135.1 Betaproteobacteria bacterium
TTGGCGTTTTCGGAGGCGGCAACAAAGGTGCCGGCCTTGTCGTTCCAGATCGATCGGAAAATGCGGTTCATGATCCCAGTCCGTTATGCTCAAAGTTTGTGTTCAGTCGAGGTTCGTCGCCGATGTCCCGATCAGAAATATTTGACGAGTTGGATCCAGAATCGGCCGTTCTTGTCCGGGGCCGAGGTCGCGGCTTCGTTGCCCAGCTTCTGCGCCCAATACGCATTCACCACAAAATTGTTGTAGTCGGCCCAGGTGAGCCCGATTCCCGCCCCGCTCAGCGTTCTGTCGTTGTCGCCGTTCGTCCAGGGATTTCTGTTGTGGGTCACTGCGCCGGCATCGACGAAGCCGACCAAATGCATCTGCCCCGGCATGCGCTCGGAGAACTTCGGCAGCAGCAGCCTCGCCTCCAGATTCACTACATAGCCCTCGTCGGAATAGGCCTCGCCTACCGGATAGGCGCGCACCGCGTACGGGCCGCCCAGGCCCATCTTCTCCGAGATGTCCAGGTTCTTGGAGGCGAACTGCCCGTTGATCGCGCCGTAAAGCGAAACCCTTTCGGTGACGCGCTGCAGCCGCGCGGCATGGTAGGCGAGCTTCTGGTAATGCCCGTTGCTGCGCGCGGTCGCCGCATCCGTGGCCAGCGCCGCAGGGGTCTCGATGTCGAGGTCGCCGAAGGTCTGGGTGAGCGAATAGCTGCTCGCCCCGCCGCCGCCGAAACCGTCGAGGTGGTTGCCGGCGAGGCCCACCCACAGGACCCGGGCCTTCTTGTCGGTGACCGATGAGATCAGGTCCACCTCGTCTTTGAAGGTCTTGGCGTCGAAGCCGGCCAGGGCGTAGAGGTTGGTATTGCGCGAGCGGATCAGCGGATAGCTGCCGTAGATGCTGGCGATCTCGACCGTGCCGTGGGCCCGCAGCGGCGCAAACTCCTCGCCCAGCTCGTAATTCAGGGCGGTGTAGGCGACCCCCAGCGTCGCCTTGCCGAACTGCGCCTGGTAGGACGCGCGGCCATAAGTCAGCCCGGACCCCGAAGTCAGCACCCGAAGGCTCGCTACGTCGCCCAGACCGAAAGGATTGTTGAGGTTCACCGTCGCCCCCACGCGATACTCGCCGGTGTAGCGGTTGCCCGCGTTGTCGGCTTCGACGTTCCCGGTCACGCGCCGCCCCGGAGTCACGTCGACGATCAGGTCGGATGTGCCCACCTCGACGCCGGGAGCAAGGATGGAGCGCACGTTCACGCCGGGAATGTCGGAAAGCAGCAGCAGGCGGTTCTCCAGCGGGGCGATGGCGATGGTGTCGCCGCTGTTCAAGCCGTCGAGCAATCCGTTCACCCGTCCATCCGAAAGGTTGGTCTGGTTGCGCAGGGTGACGCTGCCGTAGCGGCCTTCGATCACGGCGATGGTCACGGACCCGTCCCTGATGTCCTGCGCGGGCAGGTAGGCTTGCGCCACGAGATACCCGTTTCTGCGGTAATGGTTCGCAATCTTTGCCGCCATGGCGCGCAGCTCGGCGAGCGACACCTCGCTGCCCGGCTTGAACTCCGTGAGCGCGATCAGCTCGGCTTCGGAATACAGCGACTGTCCGGTCACATTTAGCGAATTGACCGGAATCTTGACGCTGTCCGCAGCCGTGCTGGCCGGCGTGCCGACCGGCTCGATGCGGATCTGCGGAGCGGCTTTTTTCAGGACGGGCTCGGGCGGAATCTGCTGCATCTGACCGCCCGCGCCTGGCGGGATCTGGGCAAAGGCGCTTTGGCTCAAGGCCAATAAGGCAGCGCTGAATAACCGTATTTTCGACATGACTTATTTTCTCGTTGGGGGAAGGCCGTTAATGTCCGATAGCTTGCTTGGAACCTCGGCGCGATACTGTGCGGTAGCGTACATAGGCGGGACGATTTGTGCGCTCGCATACACGCGGGGAGCGCGCCGAGCCGGCAATACCGAGGCCGCCGGAAGGCCGCAACTGGCGGAAGCGGCGACTACCGGCCGCCGCGGAACACAACCGGCGCCACGGCGTGCATGAAAAGAACGCCCCGTACGCCGCTCTCGTGAAACCTGAGCTGCTGGTTCTTGGCCGAGAGGGATTGGATCAACCCGTCCACGCCGCTATCGCGAATGGTTTGGGCAAAAGTCGACCGATAGACCGTAATCAGGCTGACGCCGGCGATCTTGATGTCGTAGACCTTCCATCCTGCCGCCGTCTTCTCCGTGTCGTAATCGATAGTCATCCGTTCGGCGCCGGGCCGCTTCCCAGTGGACTTGACCGTACCCTCGGTTTCGCCGGACGCCATCCGCAGCGGCTTGTACTCAATCACCTGATCGCGGTAATTCGCCAGCGCTGTGGAGTAGGTGCGCACCAGCAGTGTCCTGAACTCGGCGACGAGCATCGCCGGAAACGATGTAAACATAAATGCGGCCATGACGGTTACCACTGGCAACATGGTGCTGCGTGCCGATAATGATGGCACTGGACCGGGGGTTAGTGGTGGTGCCGTGGCCATTACTTGTGGTTCTAACTGTCTTACCATCAGAAAATCCCTGGCTGGCCATGTGGTGATTGTCACAGGCGTCAAGCCCCAGGTCTGTGCGCTTGGAGACACACACAGCTACGCCCGCCCAAACTCCGGATGACGGTTGTTGCTCGGCGAAACCCGGATTATGTTGGCTAGCGCACATACGCGGGCGCGTCTTCGTGCTAACCTTGCCTTCGTCGGGTAGGGGGGCAGTGGTCTTGCCTTGGACCCTGGCCCCCAATGCCCCCAATGCCCATCCAGCAAAGCCCCAATCAGAATCACCTTCTCGCCGCCCTGCCGGCGGCGGAATTTGAACGCCTGGCCCCGCATCTGGAGCCGGTCGAAATGCTGCTCGGCGATGTCCTCTATGAGTCCGGCGGCTTGCTGCAGCACGTCTATTTCCCGACCACGGCGATCCTGTCCATGCACTACGTCATGGAGAATGGATCATCCTCTGAAATTGCGGGCGTGGGCAACGAGGGCATGCTCGGGATTTCGCTTTTTATGGGCGGCAATACGACGCCCAGCCGGGCGGTCGTTCAGACCGGGGGCCAAGGTTACCGGCTGAAAGCGCAGTTGATGGTGCAGGAATTCAAGCGCGCCGGACTGATGCAGCAACTGATGCTGCGTTACACCCAGGCGCTGATCACGCAGATGTCCCAGACCGCGGCGTGCAATCGGCACCATTCCTTAGTGCAGCAACTGTGCCGCTGGCTGTTGCTGACTCTGGACCGGATGCCGACGAATGAGTTGATCATGACGCAAGAACTGGTCGCGAGCATGCTCGGCGTGCGCCGGGAAGGCGTTACCGAGGCTGCCGGAAAACTGCAACAGGCCGGCGTTATCCGCTACCGCCGCGGGCACATTACCGTACTCGATCGGTCGGGATTGGAATCCCAGGTCTGCGAGTGCTACGCAGTCGTAAAAAAGGAATTCGCCCGCCTGTTGCCGGACGTACGCCAGCCACAGGACATTTTTCTCCCACCTCAACCTGCACAGGGCGAGGCGGTCGTCCACACAATTGACCGATCGAGAAGCCGCAAATGAACGCACTCAATATCGAACGCCAACGCAATGAGTCTTTGCTCAGGACCGGCGCCTTGCAAACCGCCATTCTCACCAGCCCCAACTTCTCGATCATCGCCACCGATGAGAAGGGCATCATCCAACTGTTCAATGTCGGCGCCGAGCGCATGCTGGGTTATCTCGCGACCGAAGTTGTAAACCAGGCAAGCCCGAGCGACATGCACGATCCGGAGGAAGTGCTTGCACGCGCCGCGACCCTGAGCAAGGAGCTTGCCACCGCGATTGCGCCGGGCTTCGAGGCGCTGGCCTTCAAGGCGTCGCGCGGGATCGAAGACACCTACGAATTAACCTATATTCGCAAGAACGGCACGCGCTTTCCGGCCCTCGTCTCGATCACGGCGCTGCGCGATGACTACTCCGAGATCATCGGCTATCTGCTGATCGGGACCGACAATACCGTGCGCAAGCAGTTCGAATCGGACTTGACCAACGCCAAGGCCATAGCAGAGAAAGCCAGCCTGGCGAAATCCACTTTTCTTTCGCAGATGAGCCATGAGCTGCGCACCCCGCTCAACGCCGTCCTCGGTTTTGCGCAGGTTATAGAATCCGGCACTCCGCTGCCAACGCCATCGCAGAAGCGCAGCCTGGACCAGATTCTCAAGGCCGGATGGTATCTGCTGGAATTGATCAACGAAATACTCGATCTCTCGCGGATCGAGTCCGGGAAACTGACGCTGTCGCGGGAACCCATCTCATTAAACCTGATCATGATCGAATGCCAGGCAATGATCGAGCCACAGGCGCAACGGCGTGGTATCGGCATGACGTTTCCGCGCTTCGATACCCCTAAGTTCGTCCTTGCCGACAGAACCCGGCTAAAGCAGGTTCTGATCAATCTGCTTTTCAACGCGATCAAATACAATAAACCCGGTGGTACGGTGGTCGTGGACTGCATAGCGGTTTCGCCGAGCTCGGTTCGCATCAGCATCAGAGACACCGGCGAAGGTCTTCCCCCGGAAAAGCTGGAGCAACTGTTCCAGCCCTTCAACCGCCTCGGCAAAGATGCCGGCATCGAGGAAGGCACAGGCATCGGCCTGGTAGTGGCCAAGCAGCTAGTCGAGTTGATGCACGGCATCATCGGCGTGGAAAGCACAGTAGGCGCGGGAACCGTGTTCTGGGTCGAATTGAGTCTGTGCGATCCACCGCAACTCGCCGATGCAAGAGATGAATCCACCATGTTTTACCGGCCTTCAGCCCAGGCCGGCGCGCCTCTGCGCACGCTGCTTTATGTCGAAGACAATCCGGCCAATCTGCAATTGGTTGAGGAACTGATCGCGCGTCGTCCCGATCTTCGCCTGCTTAGCGCAGCCGATGGCAGTCTTGGCATCGCGTTGGCGCGCGAATTCGTGCCGGAGGTGATCCTGATGGACATCAATCTGCCCGGCACGAACGGCATCGACGTCATGAAAATCCTGCGCGCGGATCCGGCGACGGCGCATATTCCCATCGTGGCGATCAGCGCAAACGTCATACCCAGCGATATCAAAAAAGGCCTGGAAGCAGGGTTTTTCCGCTATCTCACCAAACCCATCGTGGTCAACGAGTTCATGGATACCTTGAGCGTTGCGCTGGAATTCGCGGCGGCACGAGCGGGAAACAGGGCCAGAAAGGACTGAATCCATGATTAGTGCAACCGAAATCCTGAACGCAAACGTGCTGATTGTCGACGATCAGCCATCCAATGTCCTGTTGCTCGAGGAAATTCTGCGAGAAGCCGGCTACACTCGCGTCAGTTCGACAATGGATCCGCATGCCGTCGCGGCGCTGCATCGCCAGAACCGCTACGACCTGATTTTGCTCGATCTGCAGATGCCCGGCATGGATGGATTCCAGGTCATGGAAAACTTGAAGGCGATCGAAACAGAGGGCTACATTCCGGTCCTGGTGATCACCGCCCAGCCGGCGCACAAGCTGCAGGCGCTGCAGGCCGGCGCCAAGGATTTCGTCAGCAAGCCCTTTGATCTGACCGAGGTCAAGACGCGGATTCACAACATGCTGGAAGTGCGCCTGCTGCACCGCAGACTCGACAATTACAACAAGGTGCTGGAACAGACGGTACAGGAACGCACGGCCGAACTGCGGATCAGCGAAGCGCGCTTTCGCGCCCTGACGGAACTGGCGTCCGACTGGTACTGGGAATCGGACGAACACCAGCGCGTCACCAAGGTCTCCGGCCCGATTCTGGATATGCTCGGAATACAACTGGGCGCATCGATCGACGAGGCCAGAGTGCTTCAGGGTTCGGGCTGGAACGAGGCGGAGCGCGCCGAACTCCAGGCGAACATCAAGGCGAGGCGTCCGTTCATCGATTTTCCCTTCAGCCGGCTCAATCCCGACGGCTCCCGCCAGTATTTCCGGGCCAGCGGGGAACCGATATTCGACCAGTCCTGCCGCTTTATCGGTTACCGCGGAATCGGCGTGGAAGTGGTCGGGGTCATGCTTTCGGCCGTCCCCGCCTGATTCATTTGCTCTTCAAATCGGTTCGCGCAAGGCTGCGGTGAATATGTTGGCGTATGTGTGCTAGCACGCAGACAGTCGCCAGGCGGCAGAGGATGCTTGCGCAAGAGACCGGTCAGTATTTTTCCGCTTTTGCTGGCAGTCAGATGGATGAAAGCAACAAGGCGGAACAAGCGCAACTTATTTAATGAGAGAAGAAAACATGGAAACGCAAGCAAGCAGGTCTCCCCACCCCCTCATCTGGGTCGCAAGCATTGCCTTGATCCTGTTCAGCGCTGCCGGCATCGGCGCCTTCATGGGCTGGATTCCGACCTCGATGGGAGAGCCGGGCGACAAGGTGGTGCTGGAAACGCCGGTGGCAAACATCGATACGCCAGCGCCGGCGAAAGCGAGAGCGAGAGCGCATACGGCCCCGGTGCAGCATAAAGCCCCGGTGCATGTGGCGGAGAGTAGCGCACCCACTCGCGCCAGCATCCGGTGCGCCGACTGCGGCGTGATTGAATCGGTGCGCGAGATCGCCACCAAGGGTGCAGGATCCGGCATCGGCGCCGTCGGCGGCGCGGTGGTGGGCGGAGTGCTCGGCAACCAGGTCGGCGGCGGCCGTGGCCAGGACGTCATGACCGTGGTCGGCGCAGTCGGCGGAGCGCTGGCCGGCAACGAAGTGGAGAAGCGGGTGAAATCGACCAAGAGCTATGAGATCACCGTCCGCTTTGACGACGGCACGAGCCGTGTGTTCACCGAGACGAATACGCCGACGTGGCGTGTGGGCGACAAGATCAAAGTCATCAATGGCATGATCCAGTCGAACGCCTGACATCCGGGTCACGCAAACGAAGCAAAGGAGACTTGCCCATGCTCTATACCATCGCAGTCGTTCTGCTCATCTTGTGGCTGCTTGGACTGGTCACTTCCTACACCATCGGCGGTTTGATTCACGTTCTTCTGGTGATCGCCATCGTGGTTGTTCTGCTTAGAGTCATCAGTGGGCGGAAGCCCTTGTGAGCTTCTTACCAACTTGGAGATAAAACGATGGAACGAATTGCGTTGACAAGGAATTGCGCGTTAGCTTTTGTGATCGCCGGAATACTGGCAGTCGGTCCGGCGATCGCGGAAAAACCATCATGGTCCGGTGGTGGTAAGGGCGAAAAGAACGAAAAGAGCGAGCATAAGGAGAAGCGCGAACACCCGGGGAGCGAACAACGGGGTGATGACGAGAGATCGTCGCGCGACAGTGCCAGGTCTACAGTCAAGATGAGAGAACATTTTAGCGACCAGCACCGGACCGTCGTCCATAATTACTACAGCGAGCAGTTCCGCGGCGGCCGCTGCCCTCCGGGATTGGCCAAGAAGCACAACGGCTGCATGCCGCCCGGTCAGGCCAAGAAGTGGACTGTCGGCCAGCCGCTGCCGCGGGACGTGATCTATTACGCTGTGCCATCGGCGCTCGTCGTGCAGATCGGCCGACCGCCGACCGGGTATCGCTACGTGCGAGTGGCAAGTGACATCTTGCTGATCGCGATCGGGACGGGAATGGTCATCGACGCGATTCAGGATCTAGGAAGGATGTGATGAATCGCATCTTGTATTCATATCGCCAGCAAACCAGGAGAACACCATGAACCTCCACAAGAATATATTCTTTGGACTATTCGCACTATTCGTTCCGCTGATATTCGCGTCGGGCGTAGCTCACGCTCAACAGCCTGCATCTTCGTTCACGGCGCCCAGAATCGGCGGTTTTGATGTAGAACAAGTTCGCGAACTGACTGCGGGCGCCGAGTTGAACTTTACCTTGTACGGGACTCCCGGCGGAATCGCGACCATCCGAATTCCTGGTGCGGTGGAGAGGCTCTTGCTGGAAGAAATGGAAACGGGCCTGTATGAGGCTAGTTACACGATCAAGAGCCGGGACCGGATCGCGCCCGATAGCCAGGTCACGGCCAACCTGCGCTTGGGTAACCAGGTTGCCAGCATGGTCCTGGATGAATCTCTCCTCGCCGGCGCCGCTTCACATTCCGACGCCAAACGCACGGCCGATGCCGCCGCTTTGGCCATGGTTCCCAGAATCGATCGTTTTGATGTGGAGCCGAACCGGCTGGTTTCGGGCTCCGATCTAATCTTTACCCTGTACGGAACCCCCGGTGGAAAAGCCAGCATCAGGATTGCTGGCGTGAAGGGGAGGGTCTTTCTGGAAGAAACGCGAGACGGCGTATACGAGGGTGTTTACACCATCAAGAGCCGGGACCGAATCGCGCCCGATAGCAAGGTCACGGCCAATCTGCGCCTGGGTGATCGTGATTCGAGCGCAATCCTGGATAAATCCTTATTAGCCACCTCGGCGACTCACCCGAGTTCCCGGCGGTGGGCCCGGAATTGCGCCAATTGTGGTGTGATCGAGGCGATCAACGTGATCGAGGTCAAAGGCGAAGGCAGCTATCTTGGGATGATCGCCGGCGGTTTGGCCGGTGCATTGCTCGGAAACCAGGTCGGCGGCGGCAGCGGCAAGAAGGTCGCCACGGTTGCCGGGGCCGCAGGCGGGGCTTACGCCGGCAACGAGATTGCAAAGAGGATGAAAGTAACCAAGCATTATGAAGTGATCGTTCGCCTGGAAAGCGGCGGCTCTCAGGCCGTTTCTTACGAGGCCGAACCCGGATTCAGAGTGGGGGAGAGGGTCAAGGTCGAAAATGGCGCCCTAGTTCGCAATCAGTAGTTGGCGCGGCTGAGTCGGTCCGTTGTAAAGTGCTGGTTATCCCCCCTTTGTAAAAGGGGGCGAGGGGGGGGCGGTTCAGCTCGCTGAAATTCTTGGTGGCTAAACGGGCCCGAGTAACCGTGTGGTTTTGAAACCTCAATAGGTCCGGTTTCGTAACTGGAACCCACAGTTTGCTTTATGTCCGCGTAAAGTTCGTGTTTCGTTCCGTCTATTTCGAGGGTGAAGAAAACACGGGAAACCATGTGTTCATCGTTGCTGCCGTAATCTTGGGAATCCTGGACCAAGCGATTGAATGTCACTGTTGCCTTTGCCATTTCAGCTCTTCTCCTTGGTTCAAACACTTAGCAGAGCTAACCGGCGCCCTGCTTTTGGGCGTCTGGGTTGAAACGACGTGTTGCTCTACCGGGAAACAGCTACCGGCTGAAGAGAAAATACACGCGCGAGCTTTGTGGCGGCCGCGATATCGCCGCGCCTCAACGCATCGCGCACATCGTCAAGTTTGTACGCGTCCTCTACCGACAAGTACGGCGACCATTCCGTTTCATCTTCGAGAAGCTCGACATCCACTTCGGCAACGTACTTGCCTTCGTGCACAAATTTTACTCTATGGCGCTTACTCATCTTTGCCTCTTCGCTTGGTAAAGGTCCCGTCCCATCGTTCGGGATCGGGGTGATATGCGGTTACAACTACTGCCGGAGAAGTGAACCCCTTCGGTATACCCCATACAACATGAATGGGCCGGGAATCTTTGTCAAATTGTAGCACCAGCACGGACCGCCCCTTGGGGAAGGTCGGGTAATCTTCGACAACAATGGCTTTGTTCACGCCTGCCAGTACATCCCGGACGTATATCCCATCCGCCGCGATCTCGTCATACCCATGTTCGGATATCCTCACTTGCCCGGCGGCAACAAGTTTCTTTACAGCCTCGAGAGTATCATTCAATTTTTCAGGCCTCTCACACTCTGCATCAGTGACGCATAACGTTCACGCCCAAATCGGCGCTGCGCCCCATGGTAAGGAAGGGGGCGCGTGTACCGCTAAGGAACCGCACACCGTAGTTATACAGAAGATCGAAGGGGTGAAAGGGTAAGAGCACGCCCAGAAATGCGGTTGCCGCCAACGACCAAAGAATGACCGGTGAGTTGAGAGCTGTTCCGATTGCCATAAAGACGGTGCAGAGCACAGGGGACCAACGCATCCAAGGAGCCAATTCGGTTAATGTGGCGTCATCGAGGTTGCAGAAACCTTGTGCTTCGAGCCGGCTGCGTACGACAGAACTGGTGGTCATGGCTTCCATTGTGAATATCAGGCGTCAACGCCCCGGTTTCACGCGCCGGCGTAGCCGGTCGCGTGGAACCGGGGCGTTGGACGAAGCCGCTACGCGGAGACCTTTCCTTGAGGACAGTCACAGCAGCGCCGGCTGATTGGGCAGTTCGTCGGAGTCGCCGGGCCGGGGTGGATAGTGGCGGGCCAGGAGGGTTCCGGCGGAGCGGATGCCGGCCGCCACGCCTTCGGTGAAGCGGCCCTGGCGGAAGTCCTGTTCCATGCGGCGGCAGATGTCTTCCCAGGGGGCGTCGCCGGTGCGGCGGTGAATGCCGCGATCGGCAACGATTTCCACATCCCGATCGGCCAGCAGCAAGTAGATCAGCACGCCGTTGTTTTCCTCGGTATCCCAGACTCGCAGGTGAGCGAAGGCTTCCACGGCGCGCTGCCGGGCGGATTGGCCGAGCAGCAGGGACCAGGGGTGCAGGGTGGTTTCCACGGCAAAGCGGATTTCGCCCCGATGGGTGGCTTCCGATTCGCGGATGGCGGCGGTGATGGCTTGCATGTCGCGGGCGGAAAAAGTCCGCCGCACCAGCCAGGGCGGGAAGAACAGGTGTCGGAGCAAGCGAAGGAATTTTTTCATCGGATCACCAGCGCCCCGAAGCGCCTCCCCCGCCGAAGCCGCCACCCCCGCCCGAGAAGCCTCCGCCGCCGAAGCCGCCCCCGGACATGCCTCCGCCGAAGCCGCCGGGAAAATGCCCCCGGGAGCCGCCTCCCAGGATGAACAGGAAGGCGACGAGGCCGACCCCCACGCCGACGATCAGGGAACCCAGCAGCAAGGCGCCGGCCACTCCCGCTATGCCGGCGGCCACTCCCGCGCCGAGGACCCGGCCGAACAGGGCGCGCAGGATGAATCCGCCGACGATGACGATGAGCAACAACAAGGGCAGGGCATTGTCCAGGGAGGCCGTCGCCGGTCGGGCGGCACGCGGAGGCGGAGGCAGCGGTTCGCCTTCGATGAGCCCCATCAGCCGCGAGACCCCGGCGCGAATGCCGCCGTAGTCATCGCCCTGACGGAACAGGGGAATGATGATTTCCTCGATGATGCGTTTGGCGATGGCGTCGGGGATCGTTCCTTCCAGCCCGTAGCCCACCTCGATGCGCACCGCCCGGTCGTTCTTGGCGACGATGAGAATGGCGCCGTCGTCTACCCCCTTGCGCCCCAGCTTCCAGGCTTCCGCGACGCGGATGCCGAAGGCTTCGATGGGTTCCGGCTGGGTGGTGGGCACCAGCAGCACCGCCAACTGGCTGCCCCGCTGGCTTTCGAAGGCCCGCAAGCGGCCTTCCAGCTCCTGGATTTGGGCCGTGGTGAGGGTACCGGTGAGATCGGTAACCCGCGCCTTGAGGGGCGGCACCGGCACCTGGGCCCAGGCCGCGGACGCCAGGCCCAGTCCCAGCGCCGTCAGCAGCACGGCGGCCCAGCGGCGGCCGGCGGCCAGCATCGAGGGATAGGGCGTTGAGACGGCCTGGGCAGTTGGCGGGTTGTTGGAAAACGCCCGCGGCGCCCTTCGGCTTCGCTCAGGGCCTGCCCTGAGCGGGGTCGAAGGGGGGGTATTTCGGGCGCTTTTCAACACCCTGTTACCGGGCCGGCGCCGGCTGTGGTTTGCCGAAATCCACCTTGGGGGCGGTGGAGATGGCTTTCTCGTCTTCCACGGTGAAGGACGGCTTCACCTTGAAGCCGAAGGCCATGGCGGTGAGGTTGCTGGGGAAAGAGCGCACCACCGTGTTGTACTCTTGCACCGCCTTGATATAGCGGTTGCGGGCCACCGCGATGCGGTTCTCGGTGCCCTCCAGTTGCGCTTGCAATTCCCGGAAATTGGCGTCGGATTTAAGGTCCGGATAGCGTTCCACCACCACCATCAAGCGCGACAAGGCCGAGCGCAATTCCCCTTGAGCTTGCTGAAACTTGGCGAAGGCTTCGGGATCGTTGATGAGTTCCGGCGTGGCCTGGATGCTGCCGATCTTGGCCCGGGCGTTGGTCACCCCCAGCAGCACTTCCTGTTCCTGGGCGGCGAAGCCTTTGACGGTGTTCACCAGGTTGGGCACCAGGTCGGCGCGGCGCTGGTATTGATTGAGCACTTCGGCCCAGCCGGCCTTGATCTGCTCGTCGGTGGATTGCAGCGTGTTGTAGCCGCAGCCGCTCAAGGTCAAGAGGCCGGCCAACAGAATGATGCGATTGCGGATGGATGGCATGGTGATTCCCTTGGATGGTGTATGGCGTCCGTTAAATGGGAGCGGGCTGGGCGGATTGCAAGTGTCGCATGGTTTCCTGAGCGAAGCACAGGTCTTCCCAGGCCTTGGCCTTGTCCGGCAAGTTGCGCAACAGGTAGGCCGGATGATAGGTGACGATGAGGGGGATGCCCCGGTGGTCGTGGAGCTTGCCGCGCAGCCCGGCGATAGTGGCGTCCCGGCCCAGCAGGCGCTGGGCCGCCACCTTGCCCAGGGCGACGATCAACCGGGGCGCGATAAGCTCGATCTGCCGGGCCAGATAAGGCGCGCAGGCGGCGATCTCGGCGGGTTCCGGATTGCGGTTGCCGGGGGGGCGGCACTTCACCACGTTGGCGATATAGACGTCCCGCCCCCGCTGCAGCCCGATGGCGGCCAGCATGTTGTCCAGCAATCGTCCGGCTTGGCCGACGAAAGGCTCGCCCTTGGCGTCTTCCTCGGCTCCCGGACCTTCGCCGACGAACAGCCAGTTGGCTTGCCGGTCGCCGACGCCGAACACGGCCTGGGTGCGGTTGCGGTGCAGGGGGCAGGCGGTGCAGCCGGCCACTTGAGCTTGCAGGGCTTCCCAGTCCGGTCCGGCGGCGGTTTCGGTTGCCGGGAGGCGCGGCGCCGGCGGCTCGGGGTGGGTGTTGTCGCCGGGACGCTCCTTGAGGCGCCACAGCGGAGTCAGTTCCATTTCCCGCAGCATGGCGTAGCGGCGCGGGTTCACAGGGGCAGCTCCAGCACCAGGGCGTCCTCCCGGCCCGCCATGGCGGGATAGTAGCCTTTGCGCAAGCCCACCTGGCGAAAACCGGCGGCGGCATAGAGCCGCCGCGCTGGGACATTGGACGGGCGCACTTCCAGCAGCAACACGGCGGTTCCAGAGCCGCGGGCATGGCCGATGAAATGGCGCAGCAGCAGGTTTCCCAGCCCCTGCCGCTGCCAGGCCGAGGCGACGCTGAGATTGAGCAAATGGGCTTCTCCCGCTCCCATGGCCAGGACGCCGTAGCCCGTCATTTCGCCGCCGTACTCCATGATGCGGCAATAGTATCCGGCGCGGATCGAATCGGTGAAATTGCCCGGGGTCCACGGATAGGGATAGACCTCCCGCTCGACGGTCATGATTCTCGGAAAATCGGCCAGTTCCATGGGACGGAAGGCGGGGGTGAGATCTGGCTGGGCGCTCATCGCTCCCTCACCTTGAGAGCGACCTTGTCCCGCAAATAAACGGGCAACGCTCGTTCCGCCGGCAGGCCTTGCCCCGCGGCGAACAGCGGAGCGGCAAGACGGGCGATGGCCGACGCTTCGGGGAACCGCTCGGGCTGCGCGCCGACCAGTTGGCCGCCGTAGCGTTGCGCCAGGGTCGCGCCGTGGGCGGAGAAGCCGGAGCCGCAGCCGGTCCAGCCTGGCCCGGGCAATTCGGGGGCTTGCTCGGGACGAACCAGGCAGGCTTCGATCCGGGTGACCCAGCCCTGGGCCGTTTGTTCATGGGCCGCCAAATAGACCTCGCCCATACGCGCATCCAGGCAGGCCAGCACCCGGTCGAGGGCGGAGGCTTCCGCCATGGCCAGCAAGGTGGAAATGCCCAGCACCGGCAGACCGGCGCCGAAGGCCAGACCCTGGGTGACGCCGCAGGCGATTCGCAAGCCGGTGAAGGAACCGGGGCCGGAGCCAAAGGCGATGCCGTCCAAGTCCTTCAGCTTTATGCCCGCCTCGGCCAACAAGCCATCCAGCATGGGCAGCAGCCATTCCGAATGGCGCTGGCCGGCCGGCTCCCGGGCGGACAGCAAACGACCGTCCAGCCACAGGGCAACGGAGCAAAGTTCGGTGGAGGTTTCAAGGGCGGCGATACGCATGGCGCCATTGTATAGGGGAAGCCCATCGGGTTGAAGCCGCAGCGTTGCC
>JAHFQX010000080.1 GCA_023259135.1 Betaproteobacteria bacterium
CGTGGCGTGAATCAGAGCGTAGACGGCTTCCATGTGCCATTTGGTTTCAGCCAAGAGGTCACGTCCCAGGTCGGCAAGAGCAAGAAAGGGGATTACCGGATATGACAAGGCGTATTTTCCATATTGAGAACTCTCGGTTGGCACTCCGCCCTTGATAATCGATTCCGTTGCCCAAAGAAACGGCTGCCAGCGGTTGTCGAGGGTCCAGTCCAATAACTCCTGATTACCAGTGGCAATCGCCCAATTAATTTCGTTTGCCATGTACGCCCAATTGTAGTTTGATGAATACATCCACCCCGACCCCCAATCTTTATTTCGCAGGGTCCAGCGGATAAAATCGTATCTTGCTTTCCACGCCGGCCAGCGGGGATCGGCGGATACCAAGTCCCAACACCAATCGACCACGACCGGCACCCATTGATTCCAACGATCCGTGTCAGAGGCTACTCCAGCCAGCTCGGAATCGGGCACGTCGAAATTAAACACCATGTCTCTGGCTTCCAACCCCTCGGCCATGCTTCCGGTAAGAACGTATTTCATGGCGTCTTCCAGGGGCGTGCGTGAATTAAATGGGTTCGCTTCTAGCCAAGCCCGGGCCCGGTCAAGGCGTTCCGGAGTCCAAAGTATCCGGGGGTGGGAACCGGTGAGGTCGATGGGATTAAGGCTACTGGCAGGACCTACCCCAGTTGATTTTTGCCTTTTCCAAACATACTCTTGCAAGTGGGCAATGGCATGGCGGTGCTGATCCTTGCCGTGGTGCTTGATAGCGTGGACGGCTTGTGACGCTTCATTTTTTGGGATTACATTCATATTTATAATTCCTCCGACAGTTTAATCAGCTTTTCCCCCAATTCACGGATGTGTTTTTTATCCGCCGGCCAGATTTCAATTTCATCCCCGCCAAGCAAAAGTCTTAATACTTTTACTCTGTCAAGTTCAGGATGCTTGGACAACATAGCATAGTGAGGCCTGGGAACGCCTGGTGAACCAAAGGCGGTAATTTTAATGGTTGCCATTTTTCACTCCGGTCATTTCGCTTCCCCTTCATATTTTTTGTGTTGCTCAAGAGCCTCGGCCAGCGTCTCGCACCAGCAACAACTAATCGGCTCCCGATGCTCAGAGACGTTCACGCCGCTCCGCCAAAACTTTTCGAACTCGACCAGGAAAACCTTGCGGTTTTTCCCCCAATAGAATCCCACCCAGGTAGTCGCTATCAAGTACACGCCACGCCGGGTCAGCCGAACGCGGCAGTAATCCGAGTCGCGGATCTTGGCCTGCCAATCCTCCTTGGTCATGGGCTGGCCGTCCTTGTCGAGGTAGGGCACTGGGTTAGCCCTCCAAAAGCTAGGTTGGCTTCTTCTTTTTTTCCCACCGTGCCTTGGCCGCTTTCCTGGCCGCTTTCGACCGCTCTTCCGGAGTCATGCCGGCGGCCCGTGCCAAGCCGCCCAGTCTGGCAAATGCTTTAGCGTAGGTCTTTTTTTTGGTTAGCTTGCTTGTAGGCATGTTTGATTCTATACTTGGGTTTGAATTGTGTCAATGGAAATAAAAAAGCCGGAGCGGGCAACTCATGAATCTGAGGGCATTAACGATGTTCACCTTTTTTCTGAAACTATTAGCCTTGAATGCAGGAGTGATTCCAGATATACTGTTGGAATGAAGCTGACCTTGCAACTGCAACTCCTTCCGACTTCGGAACAGAAGACCGACCTTCTGGCCACGATGATACGGTTCAATGATGCCGCTAACTTCGCGGCCCAACAGGGCTTTGCCGCTAAGGTCTTTGGTCAAGTAAGCATCCATCGCCTTTGCTACCGAGCTATTCGTGACCGCTTCGGTTTGTCGGCACAGATGACCGTGCGGGCAATTGCCAAGGCCGTCGAATGCTTTCAGCGCTACAAGAAAATTTGCCCAGTATTCAAGTTGCACGGAGCCATAACCTATGATGAGCGAGTGATGAGCTTCAAGAGCCTGACCGAAGTAAGCCTATGGGGCTTGGCTGGACGACATCGAATGCCATTTGTCTGCGGTGCTTATCAGAAGGCTCTGCAAGGACGCATCAAGGGGCAGGCCGATCTCGTTTACCGAGACAAGAAGTTTTACTTGCTCTGCACAATCAACATGCCCGAAAATACACCCATCGAAGTTCAGAACGCTATCGGGGTGGACTGCGGTATCATTAATTTGGCTACCGATTCCACCGGAGAGGAATTCACTGGTGTCAATGTCGAAAAAGTTCGACAGCAATATGCGTGGCGGCGGCGCGTCTTGAACCGCTGTGGTACTAAGAGCGCCCGCCGCCGTCTGAACAAGATCAGGCGGCGAGAGGCAAACTTCCGCCGGAACGAGAACCACCGGATCAGTAAGCGGCTTGTTGCCAAGGCCAAGGCAACCGCTTCCGTGATTGTCCTCGAAAACCTCAAGGGCATCCGAGAGCGGGTATCGGTTCATGGCAGGCAGCGGGCCAAGCACTCCGGCTGGGCATTTCGGCAATTGCAGACGTTCATGGAATACAAGGCCAAACTCGCCGGAGTATCGGTTCTGTTCGTGGACCCGCGCAACACAAGCAAGACCTGCTCGCGCTGCGGTCACTGCGACCGAGGCAACCGACGAACCCAAGCCGAATTTCGTTGTCTGCACTGCAATTACTCCACGAACGCCGATTTCAACGCGGCCCTTAACTTGAGGGCCAAGGCCGGTATCAACCCAGCTATAGTAGGAGTCGTTGAAGCCAAAGCAGGAAATCTCCTGAATTGCGGCTGAGGCTGCTTACAAGTCGCCAACTTTAGTTGGCGGTCGTTGATGATAAACCCGCTCCGGCCGCGCACCCAGCCAGCAGCTCATGGAAATTCTTGCCAACCTTCCGTCGGGTGGATCTCCCAGTGCTTGTGTTGTCCGTCATATCGGACTATCCCCCACACGACTACTTTCTGCCCAACCTTGGGGCGCGGCAGAGGCAACGGCGGAGTGATTTCACAGACGATAAACTCGGTCCCATTCTCCACGCGGAAATGGATATCTCCATCCTCTTCCGATTTTACCAGAGTTACGTTTCCGGTTATCTTCGCTCGCGGTCGCCCCCACTGGCCGGAAGTAATTTTTTCGAAGGGCACGGACGGATAGAGTTGTTCAGCCGGAATCTTGATAGCCGGCATGATCGGACGGTTGGTTTGGCTGCCGACGCCGACGCCAAGCCCCAGAGCTGTCACGGCAACAGCGGCATGGGAGCCATATTTTACAATCAGGTTTCTTGGATTCATTCTTAACTCAACTGAGCCGCTTAGCGGTTTCAGCAAACCGTTCGCAGGGTCTTTGCCTTTGGAGCCGGGACCGGTTTCGGTGCATCCTTCGGCGGAGCCTTGTCAGCGGGCTTGGCTTCCGGCTTCCTCAATCGCTCCCGAAACTTGCCCTTGAATATCCGGTGCCCCTCCCTGTGGAAGAACTTGCCATCGAGAATCCGATGGCGTTGTATCTCCAACCCGAAGGCCGGGTAGATCAGGAACAGAGCAATCAACATTGAAATGGCGTACTTCATGGATTTTCCTTTCAAATAAACTCTCGACCACGTTTAATTACCGGTTCCTCTTTTTCGATTTCAGGTTTGGTGTCA
>JAHFQX010000081.1 GCA_023259135.1 Betaproteobacteria bacterium
AAGGCCTCTTTGTCGACCGACTCGTTTATTTCCGCCGCATCCTTCCAAGAAACCACCCGAGTGTTGACCGAGGCGGCCATCATGGGTAAGAGGGACAACCTGCGGGGGCTGAAGGAGAATGTCATCGTCGGTCGGTTGATCCCGGCCGGTACCGGGTTGGCCTACCACAGTATCCGGCGCCAGCAGAGTCTGGGGATGGATTTGGCCGAAGGCGCCGGCTTGGAGGAGGGCCCCGGAGATGCGGAGCAACAAGAGCAAGTTGCTTGACAGAAAGCCGCTTATTTAATAGAATCCTCGGTCTTTTTCCCCCGTCCTTAGAGGCCGGGAAAACCCTGTCAGGATGATGTCGGGGACGGCTTTTGGGCCGTCCTCTCGTTTAGGAAATCGAAAAAACTATGCCGACGATTAACCAGTTGGTGCGTAAGCCTCGATCCGCCAAGCGGGCCAAGAGCAAAGTGCCGGCCCTGACCGGCTCCCCGCAAAAGCGGGGGGTCTGTACCCGGGTGTACACCACGACCCCGAAAAAGCCCAATTCGGCCTTGCGTAAGGTGGCTCGGGTGCGGTTGACCAACGGCTTTGAGGTCAGCAGCTACATCGGGGGCGAGGGACACAATTTACAGGAACACTCGGTGGTGCTGATCCGCGGGGGGCGAGTTAAGGATTTGCCCGGCGTGCGCTACCACGTGGTTCGGGGTAGTCTGGATACGTCCGGGGTCAAGGATCGCAAGCAGGGGCGCTCCAAGTACGGCGCCAAGCGGCCCAAGGCGGCTTAGTTCGCCGGGCGCGTGATGTTCCGGTGCAGTCCAAGTGGTTTTGTGAGATTGGGAATATATGCCAAGACGCAGAGAAATACCGAAGCGGGAGATACTTCCGGACCCCAAATACGGGAATCGGGATGTGGCGAAGTTCATCAACGTGCTGATGACCCGCGGCAAGAAGTCGGTTGCCGAGAACATCATCTACGGCGCCATGGAGCGGATTGAGCGCAAATCCAGCAAGGATCCGGTGGAGGTGTTTACCCAGGCATTAACCAACGTCAAACCCCTGGTTGAAGTGAAGAGCCGGCGAGTGGGCGGTGCCAACTACCAGGTTCCCGTGGAGGTCCGCTCCGTGCGCAGGATGGCCCTGGCGATGCGTTGGCTACGGGAGGCGGCCCGCAAGCGCAGCGAAAAATCCATGGGTGAGCGGCTTGCGGCGGAGTTGGCCGAGGCGGCCGAAGGCCGCGGCGGGGCCGTTAAGAAGAAAGAAGAAATCCATCGCATGGCGGAGGCCAACAAGGCTTTCTCCCATTTTCGTTTCTGATTTTATTTGCTTTCCAGATTGTTTTTATCGTGGCCCGAAAAACCCCCATTGAGCGTTACCGCAACATCGGCATCATGGCGCATATCGATGCCGGCAAGACCACGACCACCGAGCGCGTGCTGTTTTATACCGGCGTTTCGCACAAGATTGGCGAAGTGCACGATGGCGCGGCCATCATGGACTGGATGGAGCAGGAGCAGGAACGGGGGATCACCATTACCTCTGCCGCGACGACTTGCTTTTGGCGGGGCATGGATGGAAACAAACCCGAGCACCGCGTCAACATTATCGACACGCCGGGGCACGTCGACTTTACCATCGAAGTCGAGCGCTCCTTGCGTGTGCTGGACGGCGCTTGCACGGTGTTTTGCGCGGTGGGCGGGGTGCAGCCGCAAACCGAGACCGTCTGGCGCCAGGCTAACAAGTACGGCGTTCCGCGGCTGGCTTTCGTCAACAAGATGGATCGGGCCGGGGCGAATTTTCTGCGGGTCTATGAGCAGATCATCGACCGGCTGAAGGCTCATCCCATCCCCATCCAGTTGCCCATCGGCGCGGAGGATAAATTCGAGGGGGTGGCGGATCTGGTGAGAATGCAGGCTATCTATTGGGATGATAGCACCCAGGGCATGCGTTTCGATGCCAAGGATATTCCGGCCGCCATGGTGGAAGAGTGCAGGAAATGGCGGGAGAAGATGGTGGAAGCCGCGGCCGAGGCGAGCGAGGAATTGATGAATCGCTACATCGAGGAAGGCGATCTTTCCATAGACGATATCAAAGCGGGGTTGCGGATCCGCACCATCCAGGGCGAAATTGTTCCGATGCTGTGCGGTTCCGCTTTCAAAAACAAGGGTGTGCAGGCCATGCTCGACGCGGTGGTGGATTACCTGCCATCCCCGGTGGATATTCCCTCGGTGCAGGGACTTGCCGAGAATGGTCAGCCTATCGAGCGTCATGCCGCCGACGACGCGCCCTTCTCGGCTCTGGCATTCAAGATAGCCACCGACCCCTATGTCGGGCAGCTTACTTTCTTCCGGGTGTACTCCGGGGTCATTGCTTCCGGGGATACGGTCTATAACCCGGTAAAGGGAAAAAAAGATCGGATCGGCCGGTTGCTGCAGATGCATGCCAACCAGCGCGAGGAAATCAAGGAAGTTCGGGCAGGGGATATCGCCGCGGCGGTGGGCCTCAAGGAGGTCATTACCGGAGATACCTTGTGTGATCCCGATAAGGTGGTGACTCTGGAGCGAATGGAATTTCCGGAGCCGGTGATCCATGTCGCGGTGGAGCCCAAAACCAAGGCGGACCAGGAAAAGATGGGCGTGGCTCTTGGGCGTTTGGCCCAGGAGGATCCTTCTTTCCGGGTGCGTACCGACGAAGAATCCGGTCAGACCATCATTTCCGGGATGGGCGAACTGCATCTGGAGATCATCGTCGACCGGATGAAGCGGGAATTCGGTGTCGAGGCCAATGTCGGGGCGCCCCAAGTGGCTTACCGGGAAGCCATCAAGAAGAGCGTTGAGATCGAGGGCAAATTCATCAAACAGACCGGTGGTCGAGGCCAGTACGGGCATGTTTGGTTGAGGGTGGAACCCAACGAGGCGGGCAAGGGTTTTGAATTCGTGGACGCCATCAAGGGCGGCGTCGTGCCTCGCGAGTTCATTCCCGCCGTGCAGAAGGGCCTCTTGGAAACCTTGCCTGCCGGCGTGCTGGCGGGTTTCCCGGTGGTGGATGTGAAAGTCACGCTGTTCGATGGCTCTTACCACGATGTCGATTCCAACGAGAATGCGTTCCGCATGGCCGCGTCGATCGCCTTCAAGGACGGCATGCGCAAGGCCAACCCGGTGCTGCTGGAGCCCATCATGACCGTCGAGGTGGAGACCCCTCCCGATTTCATGGGGAACGTGGTGGGAGATCTGAGTTCCCGTCGCGGCGTCATCCAGGGAATGGACGATTTGCCGGGTCTCAAAGTCGTCAGGGCGGAGGTGCCGCTGGCGGAGATGTTCGGTTATTCCACGGCGATGCGCTCCCTGAGCCAGGGGCGGGCCACCTACACCATGGAATTCAAGCATTACACCGAGGCTCCGCGGAACGTCGCGGAAGCGGTGATTAACAAGAAATAGCTGGGTTGTAGGCAACTTTATCTAATAGGAAAACGTCATGGCTAAGGGCAAATTTCAGCGGACGAAGCCGCACGTCAACGTAGGGACGATTGGACACGTGGATCATGGGAAGACGACGCTGACGGCGGCGATCACCCACGTGCTGGCGAAGAAATTTG
>JAHFQX010000017.1 GCA_023259135.1 Betaproteobacteria bacterium
CCCCACCTCGGCCGACGCCTCCTGCATCGGCGGCAACATCGCCATGAACGCCGGCGGCAAGAAGGCGGTGCTGTGGGGCACGGCGGTGGACAACCTGGCCTCCTGGCGGATGGTCACCCCCGATGCCGACTGGCTGGAAGTGGAGCGCCTGGACCACAACCTGGGCAAGATTCACGACGCCGCGGTCGCTCGCTTCCGCCTCACCCGCTTCGCCGCCGACGGCCGCACCCCCAAGGGCGAGCCGCAGCTCCTGGAGCTCCCCGGCAGCGCGTTCCGCAAGACGGGGCTGGGCAAGGACGTCACCGACAAGGTGCTGGGCGGATTGCCGGGGGTGCAAAAAGAAGGCTGCGACGGTCTCATCACCTCCGCCCGCTTCATCCTGCACAAAATGCCGGCCCACACCCGCACCGTCTGCCTGGAATTCTTTGGCCAGGTGCGGGAAGCGGTGCCCTCCATCGTCGAAATAGTGAACTATTTCGACGGTTGCGGGTTTCGAGTTGCGAGTTCCGAGTCGGAAACCGCTCACCCGGAACTCGCAATTCCAAACTCGAAACTCGCAACCCGAAACCCGCAACCCCGAGTCTCGCTCGGCGGACTTGAGCACCTGGACCACCGTTATCTCAAGGCCGTGGGCTACGCCACCAAGGCTCGGCGGGCGGGACTGCCCAGGATGGTGCTGATCGGCGACATCGTCGGCGAAGACGAGAACGCGGTGGCGGAAGCCGCCTCCCAGGTAGTGCGCATCGCCAACTCCCGGCACGGGGAAGGATTCGTGGCGGTGAGCGCCGAAGCCCGCAAGCAATTCTGGCTGGACCGCGGGCGCACCGCCGCCATCGCTCGGCATACCAACGCCTTCAAGATCAACGAGGACGTGGTGATCCCGCTGGAGCGGCTGGGGGATTATTCGGACGGCATCGAGCGCATCAACATCGAGTTGTCCATCGGTAACAAGCTGCGCCTGCTCGACGAACTGGAAGCCTACTTCTCCGGCGAGCTGCCGGTGGATCAGGACGAGCTGCCCCTGCCCGCCGCGGAAATCCTGGGCAGCCGGCCGCAGCAGGCCCTGGAACTGCTGCGCGCCACCCGTGTCCGCTGGAGGGAACTGCTGGATGGCCTGGACCAGCCCTATGCGGGACCCGAGGCCGGCCCCGGCCGCACCACGGTGTTCCACGCCCTACAGGACTATACCCTGCGGGTATCGTGGAAACGGGAGGTGCGGGATCCGCTGCGCGACATCTTCAGCGGCCGGACCTACCGCAGCCTGCTGGAAGGCTGCGAGGCCACCCAGCGGCGGGTGCTCAAAAGCCGGGTGTTCGTGGCGCTGCACATGCATGCCGGGGACGGCAACGTCCACACCAACATTCCGGTGAATTCCGACGACTACGGCATGCTTCGCGAAGCCGACCGGGCGGTGGCCCGCATCATGGCCCTGGCGAAGTCGCTGGGAGGCGTCATCTCCGGCGAGCACGGCATCGGCATCACCAAGCTGCAGTTCCTGGAAGCCGGGCAAGTGTCGGCCTTCGCCGCATACAAGCAGCGCGTCGATCCTCGGCAGCGCTTCAACGCCGGCAAGCTGCTGCAAGGCGGCGACCTGTCCCGGGCCTATACCCCCAGCTTTGGCTTGCTGGAAGCCGAAAGCATTATCCTGGAGCAAAGCGAGATCGGCGGCATCTCCGATTCCATCAAAGACTGCCTGCGCTGCGGCAAATGCAAGCCGGCGTGCAGCACCCACGTGCCCCGCGCCAACCTGCTCTACAGCCCGCGCAACAAGATCCTCGCCACCGGGCTGCTGATCGAAGCCTTTTTGTACGAGGAGCAGACCCGGCGCGGCGTCTCTATCAAGCATTTCGACGAGTTCGGCGATGTCGCGGATCATTGCACGGTCTGCCACAAGTGCCTCAATCCCTGCCCGGTGGACATCGACTTCGGCGACGTTTCCATCGCCATGCGCAACTTCCTGCGGCGCCAGGGCAAGAAAAAATTCAACCCCGGCACCGCGGCGGCCATGGCCTTCCTCAACGCCACCGACCCCGCCGTCATCAAGACGATCCGGACGGGCATGATCGGCGCGGGCTACCGCCTGCAGCGCTTCGCCCACCGCGCCGCCAAGCGCCTCGGTCTGCTGCGGGAGCAGACTCGGCACCCGCCGGCCACCTTGGGCCGCCCCCCGATCCGGGCCCAGGTCATCCATTTCATCAACAAGCCCATGCCGGGGGGACTGCCCAAGAAAACCTCCCGGGCGCTGCTGGATATCGAGGACAGCCGCTACGTCCCCATCATCCGCGACCCCGCCAAGGTCAACGAAGACTCCGACGCGGTGTTCTATTTCCCCGGCTGCGGCTCGGAGCGGCTGTTCGGCCAGGTGGGGCTGGCTACCCAGGCCATGCTGTTCGATTTGGGAGTGCAATGCGTGCTGCCGCCGGGCTACCTGTGCTGCGGCTATCCCCAGACCGCCGCCGGAGAGGAAGCAAAAGGCCAAGCCATCATCACCGACAACCGGGTGCTGTTCCACCGGGTGGCCAATACTCTCAACTACCTGGACATCAAGACGGTCATCGTGTCCTGCGGCACCTGCATGGATCAGTTGCAAAAATACGCCTTCGAAAAAATCTTTCCCGGCTGCCGGCTGCTGGACATCCACGAATATCTGCTGGAACGGGGCGTCAGGCTGGAAGGCGTGGAGGGCGTGCGCTACCTATACCACGACCCCTGCCACACCCCCATGAAAACCCACCAGCCCCTCAAGGTGGTCAATCAACTGATGGGCGCTCCGGTGGCCCTCAACGACCGCTGCTGCGGCGAATCCGGCACCCTGGCGGTGACCCGCCCGGATATCTCCACCCAGGTGCGCTTCCGCAAGGAAGAAGCAATGCGGAAAGGCGCCGCGGCGCTGCGCCGGGACGATTTCGCCGGAGAGGTGAAGGTGCTCACCTCCTGCCCCTCCTGCCTGCAAGGGCTGTCCCGCTATGACGACGATTCCGGCACCACCGCCGACTACATCGTGGTGGAAATGGCCAAACACCTGCTGGGCCCGAGCTGGATGGCCGACTACGTCGCCAAGGCCAACCGCGGCGGCATCGAGCGGGTGCTGGTGTAGCTCCATGGGGCGCCGACTGCTTCCCTGGATCGCGGCCGGCTTGCTCGCCCTTCCCGCCTGGGGCTTCGATGCCGCGCACACCCTGCCCGCCACCGGCACCGTGGAGCTGGCTTTCACTCCCGATGAAGCCGCCGATCGCCGGGTGATCCGCGCTATCGACGGCGCCCGCCGGCAAGTGCTGGTGCAAGCCTTCAGCTTCACCCACGAAAAAATCGCCGACGCCCTGATCCGCGCCAAGCAGCGCGGCGTCGCCGTGGAAATCATCGCCGACGCGGAGCAGACCGAAAAAATCCCCACCACCCAAATCCCGCGCCTGGCCGCGGCCCGTATTCCGGTCTACCTGGATCGGGAACACGGCGCCGCCCACAACAAAGTCATGGTGGTGGACCTCGGCGACCCCCAGGCCGCGGTGGTCACCGGCAGCTACAATTTCACCCACGCCGCCCAGTACCGCAACGCCGAAAATCTACTGGTCCTCCGAGGCAATCCCCCCTTGACGGAAGCCTACGTCCGGAACTGGCAACGACACCGGCTCCATGCTTTGCCTTACAATCCAAGGCCATAAGGTCCCATCGCGCTAGCCCCCCGGTCACCGGACGACAAGATCATGCGCGCCAAAAATGAATTCCAGCGGCTCGTCGCCGACCTCCTCTCCGATCTGGGGCAAGTCGACGTGCTGTGGCAGTTGGCGGCGCTAGCGGCCAGCCTGGGGCTCGCCTGGTGGATCAGCCGGCGGCTGCGCTCGCGCATTGCCACCGAAGCCGAGGCCTGGAAGTTCGGAGCCGGCGGCCTCAACCGGGTGCTGTTTCCCCTGAGCGCCTTGCTGCTGGCGCTGCTGGGGCGGGCCATGCTGCGCGACCTTAGCTCCGTCAACCTGCTGAATCTCGCGGTTCCCCTGCTGGTCTCCCTGGCCATCGTCCGGGTAGCGGTCTATCTGCTGCGCCATGCCCTTGCCCCCTCCAGTTGGCTGTCGGGTTCGGAACGCATCGTCGGCGGGCTGGTGTGGATCGGCTTCGCCCTGCACATCACCGGCCTCTTGCCCGACATCGCCGAGTTCCTGAATGAGGTCCGCCTGCCGCTGGGCAAATACCGGATTTCCCTGCTGCTGATCCTGCAAGCCGTCCTCTCGGTGCTCGTCACCCTGCTGGCGGCGCTGTGGCTGGGCCGGATGCTGGAAGCCCGGATCATGAAAACCGAGCAGGTGGACCTCAACCTGCGGATCATGCTGTCCAAGTTGCTGCGCAGCCTGCTGGTGGTGATGGCGGTGATCATCGCCTTGCCGGCGGTGGGCATCGATCTCACGGTGCTGTCGGTGTTCGGTGGAGCCCTGGGGGTAGGGCTGGGCTTCGGGCTGCAAAAGATCGCCAGCAACTACATCTCCGGTTTCATCATTCTCATGGACCGCTCCGTGGGGCTCGGAGACATGGTCATGGTGGACAACCGCTACGGCAAGGTGGTGAAAATGAGCGCTCGCTACGTGGTGCTCCGCGCCATGGACGGGACCGAGGCCATCATCCCCAACGAGACCCTCATCACCTCGACGGTGGTCAACGAAACCTACAGCGACGCCCGGCTACGGATCGGCCTGCCCATCCAGGTCGGCTACGATAGCGACCTGCCAGCCGCCATGGGGATCATGAAAGCCGCCGCCTCCCGCCATCCGCGGGTCTTGTCCGACCCGGCGCCGGCCGTCCTCGTCAAGCGCTGCGCCGACAACGGCATCGACCTGGAATTATGGGCGGTGATCGAAGACCCCGATGCCGGAAAAAACAACCTCGTCTCGGACCTGTACCTGGAGATCCTGAAGGAATTCAAAACCGCCGGAGTGTCCATCCCCTACCCCCAACGCGATGTGCGCATCGTCGGCGGTCCGCCTCTCGCCAGCCCGCCGGGATAGACCCCGGAACAGAGGTCTGGAACAGAAGTCTTGCCTCGGGGCAAGGTTCGGGTAGAATGCCCGAGTCTCAAATATCGAGGAAACCCGGATGCTCTCTGGATTGATTCAAATGCCCTGGTGGGGCTACGTGCTGACGGCCCTGGCGCTCACCCATGTGACCATCGCCGCCGTCACCATCTTTCTGCATCGTCACCAAGCCCATCGGGCGCTGGACTTGCACCCCGTGGTCAGCCACTTTTTCCGCTTCTGGCTGTGGCTCACCACCGGCATGGTCACCAAGGAATGGGCGGCCATCCATCGCAAGCACCACGCCAAATGCGAGACCGAGGAAGACCCCCACAGTCCCCGCATCGTCGGCATCCGTACAGTCCTGCTGGAAGGCTCGGAACTGTACCGCAAGGAATCCAAGAACCGGGAAACCCTGGAAAAATACGGCCACGCCACCCCGGACGACTGGCTGGAACGCAAGCTCTACACTCCGCACAGCGCCCTCGGTATCGCCCTGATGCTGATCGTCAACGTCGTCCTGTTCGGCGCCATCGGCATCACCATCTGGGCGGTGCAGATGCTCTGGATTCCCATCTTTGCGGCCGGGGTCATCAACGGCATCGGCCACTACTGGGGCTATCGGAGCTTTCAGGTGGAGGATGACAGCACCAACATCGTGCCCTGGGGCATCCTGATCGGCGGCGAGGAGCTCCACAACAACCACCACGCCTATGGCAGCTCGGCCAAGCTCTCCAATAAATGGTACGAATTCGACATCGGCTGGATGTACATCCGCATCATGGAGATGCTGAGTTTGGCCAAGGTCCGTAAAGTCGCCCCCAAGCTGCGCCTGGCGAAAGGCAAAACCCAGTGCGACCTGGAAACCCTGCAAGCGGTCATCACCCACCGCTACCAGGTGCTCAGCGGCTTTGCTCAATCGGTGAAACGCACCTGCGGCGAGGAGCTGCGCAGCCTCAAGGGGCGGGCTCAACTGCGGCTCAACAAAAGCGCCCTGCGCCGCTGGCTCCACGCCGACCATGAAGTCTTGAAAGCCGAAGAGCGGGCCGAGTTCAGCAAAGCCCTGGGCATGAGCCGGGTGCTGAACACGGTCTACGCCATGCGGCAGGATCTGGCAGGTATCTGGCAGCGCTCCAATTTAAGCCGGGAGCAACTGCTGGCGCAACTCAACGATTGGTGCCACCGAGCCGAAGCCAGCGGCATTGCCGCTCTGCAAGATTTTTCCCGACGGCTGCGCTGCTACGCCTGATTGGGCCGCATAACTTCGTCGTAGCCGGTTTCCGGCTGGGGAGCTCCCCGGCCCATCCCCCGGGCCCGTCCGGCAAAAGCCACCAGACCACGGCATGAATCCAAGCCAACGCAAGGGCATTATCCTGGCCGGGGGCTCTGGCACCCGGCTCCATCCCGTCACCCTGGCGGTCTCCAAGCAACTGCTGCCGATCTACGACAAGCCGATGATCTACTACCCCCTCAGCACTCTCATGCTGGCGGGGATCCGGGATATCCTGATCATTTCCACTCCCCAGGACACGCCCCGCTTTGAGCAACTCCTGGGCAGCGGCAGCCAATGGGGGCTGAATCTGCGTTACGCCGTCCAGCCCTCCCCCGATGGGCTGGCTCAAGCCTTCATCATCGGCCGGGAATTCGTCGGCAACGACCCCGCGGCGCTGATCCTCGGCGATAACATCTTCTACGGCCATAGCCTGCAGCGCCAACTGGAAAGCGCCATGGCTCGCCCGGCGGGCGCCACCGTTTTCGCCTATCACGTGCACGACCCCAAGCGTTATGGAGTCGTCGCCTTCGATGCCGAGGGGCGCGCCACTTCCATCGAGGAAAAACCCGCCCAACCGAAATCCGGCTATGCCGTCACCGGGCTTTATTTCTACGACAACCCGGTCCTCGACATCGCCGCCGGCTTGCGGCCCTCGGCCCGCGGCGAACTGGAGATCACCGACGTGAACCGCATCTATCTGGAACGCGGCCAACTGGCCGTCGAGATCATGGGGCGCGGCTACGCCTGGCTGGACACCGGCACCCATGAATCCCTCTTGGAAGCCAGCCAATTCATCGAAATCATCGAGCGCCGGCAGGGCCTGAAGATCGCCTGCCCGGAAGAAATCGCCTATCGCAAGGGTTTCATCGACGCCGCCCAACTACAACGGCTTGCTGCGCCCCTGCTGAAGAACGACTACGGCCGATACCTGATGCGGCTGCTCGGCGAGCAAGCCGCGCAATGAAAGCCATCCAGACCGCCCTCCCCGATGTTCTCCTCCTGGAGCCCAAGGTGTTCGGGGACGCACGGGGATTCTTTTTCGAAAGCTTCAATCGCCGTGTCTTTGCCCAGATCATCGGCATAGACGCCGATTTCGTCCAGGACAATCACTGCCGTTCGGGAAAAAACGTCCTGCGCGGACTGCATTACCAAATCCGCCAGCCCCAGGGCAAGATGGTCCGTGTGGTACGCGGCCGAGTATTCGACGTCGTGGTCGATCTCCGCAAAGCCTCTCCCGCCTTCGGCCGCTGGGCAGGCATCGAGCTCTCGGAACAGGATCATCGCCAACTGTGGATTCCGCCGGGCTTCGCCCACGGCTTTGCGGTGCTGTCGGAAACGGCGGACTTTCTCTACAAAACCACCGACTACTGGGCTCCGGAGCACGAACGCTGCATCCGCTGGGACGACCCGGACCTCGGCATCGAGTGGCCCCTGGAAGGCGAACCCCTGGTTTCCGCCAAGGACGCCCTCGGCACTCCCTTCAGCCAAGCCGAATACTTTCCCTGACCCATGCGCAAAACAGCGGGGGACCGCATGCCGCCTACGAAGCCCGGCGCATGGCCCCGCCTGCCTCGGGGTCGCCGTGGCCGTGGCTGATGGGCTGACCGAGGATGCTGGGAGGCTCCAGCTTGAGGAGCCGGTAAAGATGCTCCAAATTGCGGCGGAACAAGGCATCGAAACTGGCCACCGCGTGGGCCGGGTTGTAATCGCCGAACCACCAGAACCAATCGGAGCTTTCGCAGGTCGCCAGATGGCTTGCCGCAGCGCGGCGCTCTTCCTCGGTCAGGCGGCCGCCGCCCATGACCAGATCGAAGCTCTGCTTGGCGGCGCATAACAAATCCCAAGCCCGATTCTTGTCGGGGGAACCGATCCAGGTGGAGAAGTTTCCGTACACCCAACTGCCCGCCACCAATTTGCCGAGGACGGAGGCGGGAGGCTGTTCGGCCGTCTCGGCCAGAACCTCGTGATAAGTCATGGTGCGGATGAAGGGATGCCGCTCCAGCGCGCCGTAGAGTTCCCGCAGAAAGTAATATCCGTTGTAGGGATAGGTCTCCCAGGCGTTTTCTCCGTCGAGAGCCACGCTCACCAAAGGGGCCTCTCCCGGCGGCGCCGCTCGGGCGATGCCCTCCAGTTCGGCGATGAAATGATGGGCGGCATCCCGTCCGTTCCATTTGGCGTATTCGAAACCGATCAAATCCGACAATCGGTCGTCCCGGAAAAACAGCGTCAAGGAGGGATGTCCAGCCCACCGGTAGGGGCGGTACAAGTAGTGAGCGCGCTCCGCCGGCAGGGCCCCCACCGACCGCAGGCTGCCGGCCAGCACCCCCTCGCCGCTGGCGGTCCAGCTCAGGCCGGTATCCGCCACCATATCCAGCAAAGTCCCGCATACCCCGCCTTCGGCGGGCCACAAACCCATGGGATCGGCGCCGAAGCGGCGTCGGTGGCTGACCCGCGCCGAACGCAGGTGATACCCGACCCGGTCCCGGCCGCCGGGATAAGTCGCATTCTCCGGCAGTGCCGCGCCGGGCTGAGCCTCCCGGGCATGGGCGAAATCCAGCAGCAGCGGCGCCAGGGGATGGTGGTGGGGCGTGGTGGAAATCTCCACTTGGCCTCGCTCCATCAAGCGGCGGTAGCGGGGAATGATGCCTTGGATCAGTTCCCCGATCAGTCGGAACAATGCTTGACGCTCGTTATAAGTGAATTGACTGCCCTTGGCGATGAGCTGGGCCACCAACTGCTGCTCCCGGCGCACGGTTTCTCCGGTCCAGGCCAAGTGATACCAGGTCAGCAAGTCCCCCAGGTACTGGCCCGAAAGATAAACCAGCGCCTCCTCCCCTTGCCGCTCCACCTCATTGAAAAGCTGGTGCAGCTTTTTGTAGGAGGAAAAGGGATCCAGCATTTTGTGATGGTTGCTGCGAAAACAACTGTCCACCACCAGGCGCCGCTGTTCCTTGCTCAAGGAATCAAGATTTTCCCGAGCCAGCAAACCCAACAGCGGGTCCCGCACCTGGCCGGCGGCGAACTGGGCGGCATAATCCTCCAATTGGTCCAGCAGTACCGGCACCCAGTTGACCACCGCCTTCATGCTGGGGTGGGCCTCCAGGTGGGCCGCCATGTCGACGTAATCCTTGATGGCGTGTAGATAGGTCCAGGGCAGAATGAATTCCCGGGTCAGCGGATCCCGGTAGTCGGGCTGGTGCATATGCCACAGCAACACCAGCCGCAGCGACAGAACCGGCGCGGTCATGGGAGGCGGCACGGGGCTGGAAGCCGGATGGGTCCCACGTTAGGCTCAGCGGACATGATGCACTTTTTGACCCAGCATTTCCGGAGTGATCAAGGTTACGCCCTTGTCGGTGACGAAGAAGCGCTTGCGATCCTGGTCGGGGTCCATCCCCGCCACTAGCCCCGGCGGAATCTTGCACAGCTTGTCCACCACCACCCGGTTGAGCACCGCATGGCGGCCGATTTCGGCGCTGGGCAGAATGACCGAGTCGCGGATGGCGCAATAACTGTGGACCCGTACGTTGGAAAACAGCAAGGACCGCTCCACCGTCGCGCCGCTGATGATGCACCCGCCGGCCACCAGGGAATCCACCGCCATGCCGCGCCGGCCATCCTGGTCGAAGACGAATTTGGCCGGGGGCAATTGCTCTTGGTGGGTCCAGATGGGCCAATCCTGGTCGTACATGTTGAAATCCGGAGTCACATGGGTCAGGTCCATGTTGGCTTCCCAATAGGCATCCACCGTGCCCACGTCCCGCCAATAGGGCACCCCCCGCACGGTATTGACGCAGCTTTGATGGAAACGGTGGGCGAATATCCGATACCGCCCCAGCACGTGGGGAATGATGTCCTTGCCGAAATCGTGGCTGGAGCCCGGCTGGTCGGCATCCCGAATCAGTTGCTCGTACAGGAAAGGCGCATTGAAAACGTAAATCCCCATGCTGGCCAGCGCCTGACCGGGCTGGCCGGGAATCGGCTGGGGATGCGCCGGCTTTTCCTGGAAGCCGGTGACCCGGCCGTCAGGGTTGACCTGCATCACGCCAAAGGCCGGAGCATCCGCCAAGGGCACCTCGATGCACGCCACGCTCATGTCGGCGCCGCGCGATACATGGTCCGCCAGCATCCTGCCGTAGTCCATTTTGTAGACGTGGTCCCCCGCCAGCACCAGCACGAACTCCGTCCCGTGGCGGCGCAGCACGTCCAGATTCTGGAACACCGCGTCGGCGGTCCCTTGGTACCACTCCTCCTTGATCCATTGCTGGGCCGGCAGCAATTCGACGAACTCCCCCAGTCGGCCGTCGAGAAAGCTCCAACCCCGCTGCAAGTGGCGGATCAGGCTCTGGGCCTTGTATTGCGTCGCCACGCCGATCCGGCGAATGCCGGAATTGACGCAATTGCTCAAGGGAAAATCGATGATGCGGAACTTGCCGCCGAAAGGCACCGACGGCTTGGCCCGCCAATCGGTGAGATGCCGCAAGCGGCTGCCCCGCCCGCCGGCCAGCACCAACGCGAAGGTATTCTTGGCGATGTGGCTGATGAAACGCGGCAAAGCCTGCTCGTTGACCGGACAAAATTCCCCGGATGAGTATTGCTGAGTTTGTGCGCTCATCGCTCGGCAGATGCCCCAAAAAGATGTAAGTCTCACTGACGCCCTCGACATTTTTAAGAATACCCGGTAATTCCGCAGCCGCCAATCGCCCTTCCCAAATTCTCGCCAGCGCAGCGGCTCGCCCTGGTCCCGGCCTGTTTTCCCCCGTGTGATAGAATCCGCCCTCGCTTTTGACCGGCCGTCCCTCATGTCTTCCGTTCCCGCTATTCGCAACATCGCCATCATCGCCCACGTGGACCACGGCAAAACCACGCTGGTGGACCAATTGCTGCGCCAGGCGGGGATTTTCGCTCCCCATCAACAGCTTACCGAACGGGTGATGGACTCCAGCGATCTGGAGCAGGAGCGGGGCATCACCATCCTGGCCAAGAACACCGCGGTGGATTATCGCGGAGTGCACATCAATATCGTCGATACCCCCGGCCACCGGGATTTCGGCGGAGAAGTGGAGCGGGTGCTGTCCATGGTGGATGGAGTACTGCTCTTGGTGGACGCGGTGGAGGGCCCTATGCCCCAGACCCGTTTCGTCACCGGCAAGGCCCTGGCCCTGGGCTTGCAGCCCATCGTGGTGATCAACAAAATAGACCGGGATGGGGCCCGCCCCGACTGGGTGGTGAACGCCACCTTCGATCTGTTCGACCGGCTGGGCGCCAGCGAAGCCCAGTTGGATTTTCCGGTAGTGTATGCTTCCGCCCTGCTGGGCTGGGCTACCTTGGATGCCTCCCGGCCGGGCGCCGACATGACGCCGCTGTTCGAGGCTGTCCTGGCCCATGTTCCGCCCCCCGCCGGAGACCCGGACGGGCCCTTGCAACTGCAAATCAGCGCGCTGGATTATTCCAGCTATGTGGGCCGCATCGGCGTGGGCCGCATCGCCCGCGGCCGCGTCCGCCCCGGCCAGGAAGTCACGGTGCTGGGCGCGGGGCCGTCCCCGGTCCGGGCCAAGATCGGGCAAGTCTTCGGCTTCCGGGGCCTGAGCCGGGTTCCCCTGGAGCAAGGCGCCCAGGCCGGAGACATCGTGCAGGTCACCGGGGTGGAAGCAGTCGCCATCGGCGTCACCTTGGCCGACCCGGAACGCCCCGAGGCGCTGCCCATGCTGACGGTGGACGAGCCCACCCTGACCATGACCTTCCAGGTCAACACCTCGCCCCTGGCGGGCCGGGAAGGCCGCTTCGTCACCAGCCGCCAGTTGCGCGAACGGCTTTTCAAGGAACTGCACGTGAACGTCGCCCTGCGGGTGGAGGAAACCGCCGATCCCGATATCTTCCGGGTCTCCGGCCGCGGGGAGCTGCATCTGACCATCCTCTTGGAAAACCTGCGCCGCGAAGGCTACGAGATGGCCGTGGGGCGCCCGGAAGTGATCACTCGGCAACAGGACGGGGCGATTTGGGAGCCCTTCGAAGCCCTCACTGCCGATATGGACGCCCATTATCAGGGCGCGGTGATGGAAGCCCTGGGAACGCGCCGCGGCGAGCTGGCGGACATGGCCTCCGATGGCCGGGGGCGAACCCGGCTGGAATACCGCATCCCGGCCCGGGGGCTGATCGGGTTTCAGAACGAATTTCTCAACCTGACCCGGGGCACCGGCGTCATGAGCCATCTATTCGACGGCTACGGCCCCATGAAGGCCGATCTGCCTGGGCGGCGCAACGGCGTGCTGATCTCCGCCGAAGACGGCGAGGCGGTAGCCTATGCCCTGTGGAAGCTCCAGGAGCGGGGCCGCATGTTCGTCAAGCCGGGGGACAAGGTTTACGAGGGCATGGTCATCGGCATCCACGCCCGCGACAACGACCTGGTTGTCAATCCGGTGAAGACCAAGCAGCTCACCAATGTCCGCGCCTCCGGCAAGGACGAAGCCATCATGCTAACACCGCCGATTCAGCTCACCCTGGAATACGCGGTGGAATTCATCGCTGACGACGAGGTGGTGGAAATCACCCCCCAGTCCATCCGCATCCGCAAGCGTCATCTCAAGGAACACGAAAGAAAGCGCGCCTCCCGCGGCGCCGAACGGCTCGACCCCGCCGCCGTTTCTTAGCCCCCGGTCCAGAGGTAGAATCCCGCCATGGATATTTTGCTCGTCCTCACCAACCTGCCGGACCGGGACAGCGCCGCCCGCTTGGCCCAAGATCTGGTGGAACAGCGGCTGGCTGCCTGCGTCAATATCCTGGAAGGGTGCGCTTCGGTCTACCGCTGGCAAGGCCGGCTGGAGAATGCCGCCGAAGTGCCCATGCTCATCAAAACCCGCGCCGATCTTTATCCCGCCCTGGAACAAGCTATCCGGCAACGGCATCCCTACGAGGTTCCGGAAATCATCGCCTGGCCCCTCGTGGCCGGATTCGCCGAATATCTGGACTGGGTGGCGGCGGAAACGCGCCCCTCCGCCCCATGACTTCGCGCCTGTTCTGGCTGTTGCTGGGCTGGCTGCCGCTGCTGGCCCAGGCCGCCCCCAGCCTATTGCCGGCCGAGGAGGCTTTCCGCTTCGCCGCCCGCGTCGCCGATCCCAGCCATATCGAAGTGCGCTATCGCATCGCGCCGGGCTATTACCTGTATCGGGACAAATTCGATTTCCAGATCCAGCCCGCCGAGCATGTCCTGGGGGCCGCGGAACTGCCTCCGGGCCAACGCAAGCGCGACGAATTTTTCGGCGACGTGGAAATCCACCGAGGCGAATTGTCCATCCGGATTCCGGTGAGCCCGCCCTTGACCAACGCTCGCCCGCTGACCCTCAAAGCCACCTCCCAAGGCTGCGCCGACATAGGAATCTGCTACCCCCCCCAGCAGCAGCAGGCTGCCTTGACCTTGGCCTCTGCCCCGTTTTCCGAAGCGCCCGCCGGCGGACTCGCCGCGTTGCTGGGCCAGGAGACACCGAATGCCGCCGTGGACAATGCTTTCTACGACTCGGGCCAAGTGGCGCGCCTGCTCCAGCAGGGCAAATTCTGGTGGATCGTCGCCAGTTTCTTCGGTTTCGGGCTGCTGCTGTCCCTCACCCCCTGCATGCTCCCCATGCTCCCCATCGTTTCCGGCATCGTGGCGGGGCAAGGAAAGCATGGCGACAAGCGGCGCGCCTTGATCCTGTCCTCCAGCTATGTGCTGGGGATGTCCATGGCCTACGCTATTGCCGGCGTAGCCGCGGGCTTCACCGGCAGCATGCTGGCCGGGGCGCTGCAAAACCCCTGGGTGCTGGGAGGATTCGCGGCGCTGTTCGTGATGCTGGCGCTCTCCTTGTTCGGCCTGTACGAATTGCAGCCCCCCGGCTTCATCCAGAGCCGGCTGTCGGACGCCAGCAACCGCCTGCACAAGGGACATATCGCCGGGTCCTTCGGCATGGGCGCGCTGTCGGCCCTCATCGTCGGCTCCTGCGTCGCCGCGCCCCTGGCCGGGGCGCTGCTCTACATCGGCCGCAGCGGAAACGGGATATTGGGCGGGACCGCCTTATTCGCCATGGGATGGGGTATGGGACTGCCCCTCATCGCCGTGGCGCTGTCGGCCGGAGCGCTCTTGCCCAAGGCCGGGCCGTGGATGGAATCGGTGCAGCGCTTCTTCGGCGTCTTGCTGCTGGGGGCCGCCATCTGGATGGTCGCTCCGCTGCTGCCGATAGCGGCGCAAATGCTGTCCTGGGCAACGCTGCTGATCATCTCGGCGATCTATCTGCATGCCCTCGATCCCTTGCCCCACGGCGTCTCGGGTTGGCGCAAGCTTTGGAAAGGCATGGGGATCATCGCCCTGCTGCTGGGAGCGGCTTTGCTGGTGGGCGCGCTTAGCGGATCGCGGGATATCCTGCAGCCGCTGTCGGGCTTGCGTAGGGCGGCAGCCCCCGCCCAGGCCGCGTCCATCGGTTTTCAGCGAGTGCGAAACAGCGCCGAATTGGATGAGCGGCTGCGTTCCGCCGGCCGGCCGGCGATGCTGGATTTCTATGCCGACTGGTGCGTTTCCTGCAAGGAAATGGAGCGCTTTACCTTCAGTGATCCCCGGGTGCGGGAACGCTTGGCCGGCATGCTGCTGCTGCAAGCCGACGTCACCGCCAATACCCCGGAAGACGTGGCTCTCATGAAGCGCTTCGGCTTCTTTGGCCCTCCGGGGATTTTGTTTTTCGATGCCCAAGGCAAGGAGCTACGGGAACCGCGGGTAATCGGCTACCTGCCGGCGGAGCGGTTTCTGAAAGTCCTCGACTCGGTCATGGGAACCTCGTGAGCCGCCCCAAAACCAGCTTGATTATCACGGCAATCGCCCTGGCGGCATTGGCCGCCGGCTATTTGGCGCGTGATCGGCAGACGCAGCCCCGGTCCGGCGAGAATTTCGATTCCGCCCCGCTGCTGGCGGCCTCTCTGCCCGACCTCGATGGCCGGCCGACCACTCTCGGCGCTTGGCCGGGCCAAGTGCGGGTGGTGAATTTCTGGGCCACCTGGTGCCCGCCCTGCCGGGAAGAGATTCCCGAATTCATCCGGCTCCAGGAAAAATACCGGGCCTCGGGCGTGACCTTCGTCGGACTCGCCATCGACACCCCGGACAGGGTCGCCCCTTATGCCAAGCAAATGGGCATCAACTATCCGATCCTGATCGGGGAAATAGAAGCCATGGAACTCGCCCGGCAAGCCGGAAACAGCCACGGGGCGCTGCCCTACACCGTGGTGCTGGACCGCGCCGGCAAGGTGGCCGTCACTCACCTGGGCATCTTCAAAACCCCGCAACTGGAAGCCGCCCTGGCTCCGCTGTTGCAAGCCCCTTAAGCCATATCCGCAGGGGATACCCAGCCACGCTCAGCACGAGCAGGCGTGCCGAGCTTGGCCTGCAAGAAATAACCATGGACAGACCGCTATTTCTTTTTACCGGGAACGGGCGCGGGAGCAGATGCTTTGGTCTGCGTCACTATAGATGATGCCGGTAAAGCAGCGCCCTTTTTCGCTTGCTTGGGCTTCTTCTGTTCACGATTGCTGCGTTGTTGACCCTTGGCCATTTAAGTTCTCCTCAATGAGGCGGATTCGGGCATCGCCCGGCAACCGTCCGGGTTGTGATTGGGAAATGCCGGTCTTCTGTTAATCGGAAAGGATCCAGTCTACGGCAATATTGAAACCACAAGCTAGATCTCTTTCGAGAACAGCACCCCTGAACGGGACAGGCTTTCGACCCGTTCCGCGGTGTAGCCCAGATGCCGGCTTAATATATCCAGATTGTGCTCGCCCAGCAGCGGCGCCGGCCTGCCGGTATGCCTGGGAAACTGCGCCGTGCTGATGGGCATGCCGGCGATCTGCACATCCCCGATGATGGGATCCTTGACGCTCCGAAGCGTCTGCCGCTCCACCAGGTGGGGATGCTTCATCGCCTGCTCCACACTAAGCACCGGCGCCCCCGGAATACGCTGTTTTGTCAGAAGCGCGACCACCTCCTCCACGGTACCCACCGATTGCATCCAATTTTCTATTTCTTGGACCAGCGCCTTGACGTTTTTCACTCGCATCTCGTTATCGGCAAAGCGGGGATCGTGTTCCAGTTCCGGCCTGCCCATCGCCTCGCACAAGCGGGGCCATAGGCCGCTGGGAACGGTCAATCCGACGTAGCCGTCCTGCGCCTTGAAGTATCCCACCGGGGCGTAGGCTCCGGAGTGAGAACCACAGCGGTTGGGCTTGAAGGTTCCGCCGCTGATGCTGTGCATCTCGACGTTGACTTCGTGGCCGCGGAACAGAAAATCCAGCAAGGAGGATTCGACGCGGGTTCCCACCCCGGTCCGCTCGCGGCGGAACAGGGCGGCGTTGATGGCCGCCAGCGCCGACATGCCGGCCCCCACGTCCCCCAAGGCCACCCCCATCAGCGCCGGCGCCCCATCCGGATCCCCCACCATGCTGGCGACACCGGCGTAGGCTTGTCCGGTGAAATCGAAACCCGGCAGCCGGGACAGGGGGCCGGTCTGGCCGAAGGCGGAGACCGAACACATCACCAGCCTGGGGTTGAGCTGGTGAGCCGCTTCCCAGCCAAAGCCGAGCTTGGCGATGACGCCGGGAGAAAAATTCTCCACCATGACGTCGGCTTTCTTGAGCAGCTCCGCGACCAGGCTCTTGCCCTCCGGCCGGTTGATGTCCAGGCACAGGCTTTTCTTGGCGGTATTTTGCTGGATGAAATAGCCGCTTCTGTTTTGCTTGATCATCGGCAGGTAGCGCCCTTGATCGCCGAGGGGCGCCAGCTCCACCTTGATGACCTCGGCCCCCATTTCCGCCATGCTTTGCGTCACCACCGGGCCGGCAAGAAATTGGGTGAAATCGACGACCGTGATACCGGTCAACAGATGATCTTCCGCCATTTGCAAGAGTCCCTCTATCAAGGAAGTTCCGAACAAGCCCGCCGCTCGTCCTGAGCTGTACGGTCCAAGGGCCGGCCCCGCCGCTCTCGGAAGTCATGATCCAAAAACGGCCTGGCGGGTCGCCCCAGCCAGGCCGGCGTGTCTTGCTCTACCCTGCTATTTCTCCTTGGAGCAATCCCGCAGCGCCATGTTTTTCTCCTTGGCATACTTGAGAGACTGCTCTTCGACGATGGGCCGCACCACAGCCGGATCACTGGGAATCCAGTCGGTGATGACGATCCACTTCTTGCCATCCCATTGCTGGAACTTCACCGCGCCCCCGCCCTCATGGTTCTGGCACGAGAGCTTCATCGGCTGGGCCAAGCCGAAGGCTCCCAACTGCCGAAGCCTAGCGTTGTCGAGGGTCACATGTTCCAACCCCCACTGGATCTGCTCGCCGTTAAGGGGCTTCTTGCCGAATTTCCCCTGGGCCGCGCGGATTGCCTCCGTCACGATGATGGCGTGGACGATGCCCCGGTTGTAATAGGAACTGCCGACGCGCTTGGGATCCTCCATATTGCCCTTTTTCCCGCCAGCGTAAAACCGCTTCCAGATGTCCTGAATCACCGGAAAACCGGTCTCGCTGGGTCCCAAAGTGGTGCTGATGTAGCCCTTGGCGCCTTCTCCTACTCCGACCACGTCCTCTTCGGCTCCGGCGAACCACCATCCCACTATCCTATCCATGGGGTAACCCACTTTCTGGGCGGTTTTCAAGGCTGCCGGCCCCGCCACCCCGGCGGTACGCAAAACCACCCAATCGGGCCGAATCTGCCGCACTTGCAGCCATTGGGATTGCTGCTCCACCCCGGGAAGGGCAAGCTCGATATTGTGGATCTCAAAACCGTATTGCTTGGCCTGTTTGTCCATCAGCGGGATGGATTCCTTGGCGGCGGCAATGCCGAGATAAACGTGGGCGATCTTTTTGCCCTTCAGCTTATCGAAGCCGCCTTCCCGCTGAGCAATGTAGTTGACGATGGCGACATGCTCGCTCAAGTAGTTGGTGGCCAAGGGAAATACATAGGGAAAAACCCGGCCGTCGGAAGAATCGGTGCGCCCGGAACCGACCGCCACCAAGGGAAATTTGTCCGCCCTGGCCCGCTCGGTCAGGGCATAGGTGACACCGGTGTGGTAATTGCTTAATACGGTGGCGCCACCCTTGGCCTTAAACCGCTCGTAGCACTCCACGCCCCGGTCAACTTGGTAGGCGGTCTCGCATTCCTCCCAGACCAGCTTCACCCCGTTGATGCCCCCATCCCGCTGGTTCAGCAGAGTCATATAGTCTATGAAGCCCCCGAAGATCCCCGTTCCGATAGGGGCGATCGGTCCCGTCCGAATGGCCGGCAGGGGGATGAATTGCTCTCCCGTCGCCCCACTGGCCGGAGCAGCCATTCCCAGCAGGGCCGTGACCGCGCCCCCTACCGCCATGCAAATTCCGGATCGCAAATTTCGAAATATCATCACCGCTCCTCCAAGTTAAGCCCACGCCGAAATGGCGTAACGTCACGCCCCGCGAATCTTCGCGGGGAACACCATCGAACCTAAAACCAGCGCCTATCGCACACCCCGCCCGTTTCACGTCCCGGGGCCTTCACGATTCCTTGGAGCAGTCCCGGGGCGTAATTCCTTTTTCTTTGGCATACTTCGCCGCGGATTCCTCGATCAGGGGCGCACGATGGATTGGTCGGAAGGGACCCAGTCGCTAATCACCACCCACTTCTGGCCGTCCCACTGCTGGAACTTCACCGCCCCCCCCTTCGTGATTCAAACAGGAGGTTTTGACGGGCTGCAGCAGCCCGCTGGCCCCCAGTTTCCTCAGCCGAGCTTCATCGGGGCATGCTATCTCCAAAGCCCCCTAGCCGCAAGTATGGACAAACTTACTTCGGACAAACAGGCGAGCGTCGGCGGTCTCCTTGTTCAGGAGACCGCCTTCATGCGAGACGGAAAAATCAGCGAGAGAACAACGGGCAGGAAGCGGGCAGGACGCTCCGCCCCCGGCCGGAGGAGCAGGCTCAGAGCGCCTTGACCAACCCCTCCACCACCTTCTTGGCGTCGCCGAACACCATCATGGTCTTGCCCATGTAGAACAACTCGTTATCCAGGCCGGCGTAGCCGGCGGCCATGCTGCGCTTGACCACGATCACGGTGCGGGCTTTTTGGACTTCGAGAATCGGCATGCCGTAGATGGGGCTGCCGGGGACCTTGGCGGCGGGGTTCACCACGTCGTTGGCGCCGATCACCAGCACCACGTCGGTGCTGGAGAATTCGTTGTTGATCTCCTCCATCTCGAACACTTGGTCATAAGGCACCTCGGCCTCCGCCAGCAGCACGTTCATATGGCCAGGCATGCGTCCCGCCACCGGATGGATGGCGTAACGCACCTTGACCCCCTTCTCATGCAGCAGGTCGGCCATCTCCTTCAGGGCGTGTTGCGCCCGGGCCACCGCCAAGCCGTAGCCGGGAACGATCACCACGCTCTCGGCATTGCCCATCAGGAAGGCGGCGTCCTCCGGGCTGCCGCTCTTGACGTTGCGCTGGGCGCCGGCGGCTCCCCCGGCTGCCGCGCTGTCCCCGCCAAATCCGCCCAGCAGCACATTGATAATGGAGCGGTTCATGGCCTTGCACATCACATAGCTCAGAATCGCGCCGGAACTGCCCACCAGGGAGCCGGCGATGATCAGCATGGCGTTGTTGAGGGAAAATCCGATCCCCGCCGCCGCCCAACCGGAATAGGAATTGAGCATGGATACCACCACCGGCATGTCGGCGCCGCCAATGGGAACGATAATGAGCACCCCCAGCAGCAGGGCCATGCCGGCCATCACCAGGAACGGCGTCCAATCCTGGGTGACGAAGAACGCCACGCCGAAGCCCAGCATCGCCAGGGCGAGGATCAGATTCACCCCATGCTGCCCGCGGAACACCAGGGGCGCCGCGCCGATCCTGCCCGACAGCTTGCCGAAGGCCACCACCGAGCCGCTGAAGGTGATGGCTCCCACAAAAGTGCCGATGAATAATTCGACCCGGCTGCCGCCGTGCAGCGTTCCGTCGGCGGCGGCGATGCCGTAGGCCACCGGGTTATGCACCGCCGAAATGGCGATCAGCACCGCCGCCAGCCCCACCAGCGAGTGCATGGCGGCCACCAGTTCCGGCATCGAGGTCATCTCGATGCGGCGCGCCACCACGGCGCCGATGCTGCCGCCGGCGGCGATGCCCAGCACGATCAGCATCCAGTTGCGGGTCAGGGATAAAGTAGTCAACACCGCGATCGTCATCCCCAGAATGCCGAACAGATTGCCGCGCCGGGCGGAGACCGGAGAGCTCAGCCCCTTCAGGGACAGGATGAAAAACACCGAGGCGACGAGATAGGCCAGGGCGACCTGATTCATGGACATGGCGGACTCCCTATTTAATTTATTTTTTCTTCTTGAACATGTCTAGCATGCGCTGGGTCACCAGGAACCCTCCGAATACGTTGACCGCCGCCAGGACCACGGCGACGAACCCCGACAGGGAGCCGAAATCCATCTCCGCCGGCGCCGCCGCCAGCATGGCGCCGACGATGATGATGCCGGAGATGGCGTTGGTCACCGACATCAGCGGCGTATGCAATGCCGGCGTGACGTTCCAGACCACGTGGTAGCCGACGAAAATCGCCAGCACGAACACCGTCAGATTGATGATGAAAGGATCGACCGTCCCGCCCATTTTAGCGTGCTCCCGAAAGTAACTGCTTGCCGTGCCGAGGGAAACTCATGCTCCGCTCGGCTGGATGGTTCCCTGATGGCAAACCAGGGCGCCCCGAATGATCTCGTCTTCCATGGGGATGTTGAGGGCCCCAGTCTTGGGGTCCAGCAGCAGGCCCAGGAAATTCAGCAGATTCCGGGCATACAGGGCGCTGGCGTCCGCCGCCACCATGGAAGGCAGGTTGGAAAATCCCACCAAGGTCACGCCGTGCCGCTCCACCACCTGGTCGGTCTCCGTCAAGGGACAATTGCCCCCCGCCTCCACCGCCAAGTCGACGATCACCGAACCGAGCTTCATGGCTTTCACGGTATCCTCGGAAATCAGCGCCGGGGCGGGTTTGCCGGGAATCAAGGCGGTGGTGATCACCACGTCGGCCGCCTGCGCTCGCTGGTGAATCAACTCGGCCTGCCGCCGCTGATAATCCTCCGACATCTCCTTGGCATAACCCCCGGCCGTTTCGCCTGAATCCCCGGGCGCCGCCGGGACTTCGACGAATTTGGCTCCCAGGCTCTCGACCTGCTCCTTCACCGCGGCCCGCACGTCGAAAGCTTCCACCACCGACCCCAGCCGCTTGGCGGTGGCGATGGCCTGCAAGCCGGCGACCCCGGCCCCCAACACCAGCACCCGAGCCGCCTTGACCGTGCCGGCGGCGGTCATCAGCATGGGGAAGAAGCGCCGGTAATAATGGGCGGCCAACAGCACCGCCTTGTAGCCGCCGATGTTGGCCTGGGACGAGAGCGCGTCCATGCCTTGGGCGCGGGAGATGCGGGGCAAGCGCTCCATGGCGAAGGCGGTCAAGCCGTGCTGGGCGTAAGCCTGCATGAGATCCTGACGATGGGGAGTCAGCAACCCCACCAGCACGGTTCCGGAGCGCAGCGCCCGGATTTCCTCGGGCTCCGGACCGCGAACTTTCAGGGTCATGTCGGCTGCCGCGTAAACATCGGCCGCGGTTTCCGCCAACTGGGCGCCGGCTGCCGCGAAATCCGAATCAGAAAAAAACGCTCCGGCCCCGGCGCCCTTTTGCACCAGCACCGTGTTGCCGCCGGCGCAAAGCTTCTTGACAGTCTCCGGCGTAGCGGCGACCCGCCGCTCTCCGGGGCGGGTTTCCGCCGGAATGCCTATACGCACTTCCACCTCCCTGCGAATCTGTTCGGACCGGCACGGCTTCGACAGCCTGCTCCGGAAAAGTTTCGGATTATATAAGGTTAGCGCGGTCGGTCATAGGCGGACCGTGCGCTTGGGTTCAGGAATCAACTCCGCGATTGATATACCTTAGGGTTTGACTATGATACTTATCAGTATATATTCTTCGCCTTTCCAAATAATTTCCAAAAATCATGGTCGATTTCAAAAAAACCGTCGCTGACGAGGTCCTGCTGCGGGATGCGCTGGAGGCAGCCGACATCGTGCCCCTCGCCATCGCCCTGGTCCACTTGACCGGACAACCGGAAATCCTCGATACGCTGCAGCCCCATGTCCACGGCCCCTGGGATTATTCCGAATCCATCCCTGCCGAGCTCAAACGGGAAGTGCGCGAGCGGCTGGCTGCGGCGCTCAAGGAGTATGCCGCCGCCGATCGCCCCGAGCCCCCCGCGCCCCCGCCGGAAGTGCTGCGAAAAATGATGCGCCTCGCCGCCGGGCAGCCTATCCCCGACGAATATGCCCCCATGATGCTGGAGCAGATGGCCCTCGACGGTCCCGCCCATGGCGTTTCCGGGTGGCAAAAAAAACCCGCCGCCACGGCGCCGAACCAGTTCAAAGTAGCCATTATCGGCAGCGGCATGTCCGGCCTGTGCGCCGCGATCAAGCTCAAGGAAGCCAGCATCCCCTTCGTGATATTCGAGAAGAACGACACCGTCGGCGGCACCTGGCACGAGAACCCTTACCCCGGGTGCGGGGTCGATACCCCCAACCACTTCTACTCCTATTCCTTCGAGCCCAACCACGATTGGTCCCACTATTTCTCCAAGCGCGAGGAGCTGTGGGCCTATTTCGAGCGCTGCGCGGACAAGTACGGCATCCGCCCCTCGATTCGCTTCAATACCGAAGTCACCGCGGCGCACTATGACGCATCCCGCGAATGCTGGCGGATCACCGCCCGCTCCAAGGAGGGCCGCGAAGAGGCCATCCAGGCCCATGCCGTCATTTCCGCGGTGGGCCAGCTCAACCGCCCCTCTATCCCGAAAATCCCCGGGCTGGAATCCTTCTACGGCCCGGTGTTCCATACCGCCCAATGGGACACCGAGCAGGATATCAAGGGACGCCGCGTGGCGATGATCGGCACCGGCGCCAGCGGCATGCAGGTCGCCCCGACCATTGCCGCGGACGTCGAGCGGCTGCTGATCTTCCAGCGCTCGCCCCATTGGGTGGTGCCGAACCCGAATTATCACCGCTCGGTCAGCGATGCGAAGCGCTGGGTGCTGAAGAACATTCCGTTCTATGCACAGTGGTACCGGTTTCAGCTTTTCTGGGGTTTTGCCGACGGCCTGTATCCGGCGCTGCAAATCGATCCGGATTGGCCCATGTCCGACGTTTCGCTGAATGCTATCAACGAGCGCTATCGGCAAAACATGATTCGCCACATTAAGCGGGAAATCGGCGACGATCCGGAACTGCTACAAAAAGTGATTCCGACCTACCCTCCCTACGGCAAGCGCATTCTGATCGACAACCATTGGTATCGGACGTTGAAGCGCGACAATGTGAATTTGATCACCGCCGACATCGATCACGTCGAAGCCGGCGCCATCGTTACCCGGGACGGCCAATCCCATGCGGCGGACTTGGTCGTGCTTGCCACCGGCTTCCAAGCCGGGCGCATGCTATGGCCGATGGATATTCGCGGGCGGGACGGCCACAGCCTGCGCGACCTCTGGGGCGACGACGATCCTCGAGCTTACATGGGCATTACGGTCCCGGGATTCCCGAATTTTTTTATCCTTTACGGCCCCAACACCAACCTCGGCCATGGAGGCAGCGCGATTTTCCATGCCGAGTGCCAAGTCAAATACACCATCCAATGCCTGCGGGCCTTGTTCGAAAATGGCTGGGCCTCCCTTGAATGCCGTCAGGATGTTCACGACAGCTACAATCAGCGGGTCGACGAAGCCCATCGGCGCATGGTTTGGTCCCATCCGGGAATGAATACCTGGTACAGGAACAAAAACGGCCGCGTCATCACCAACTCCCCCTGGCGGCTGGTCGACTATTGGAAAATGACCGGGCACTTAAACTTGGACGACTACCTCGTCCGGCAACACGACCGCGCTTCCCAACCCGCCGCCGGAACATTCGACCGCTAACCCACTATTAACCCACCCAGAGGAGTCATCACCGTGGAATTCGGCATGCTGCATTTATTCGAGAACCCCGTCGGCAAAACCGAAGGGCAAGTTATCAAGGAACAGATGGAATTGATGATGGCCGCGGAATCTCTGGGATTCGATTCCACTTGGCCGGCAGAGCATCATTTCAGCGAATATGGTTTTTGCGCTTCTCCCCAGGTTTCCTTGGCAGCGGTGGCGGTCAAAACCCAAAAAATCCGGCTGGCCACGGGCGTGGTGGTGCTGCCCTTCCACCATCCGGTGCGGGTCGCCGAGGACTTCGCTTTCCTCGATCATCTGAGCGAAGGCCGCATCAGTCTCGGCCTCGGGCGCGGTTATCAACCCATCGAATACCAGGGCTTCAACATCGACCAAACCCAATCCCGGGAGATTTTCCGGGAAGGCGTCGAGATTATTCGCAAGGCGTGGACCGAGGATCGCGTCAATTTCGAGGGCAAGCATTATCAAGTGCGGGATCTGGAAGTCCGCCCACATCCCTACCAAAAACCCACTCCGCCCATGTACATGGCGGTGCTGTCCCCGGAATCCTTTACCCTGGCCGGAGAATCCGGCATGCACCTGATGATGTCCGCCGCCTTCGGCCTATCCGCCGAAAACGCCCGCAAGGGAGTCGCCGCTTACAAGGAAGGCCGTAAACGAGTGGGCCTGGACCCCGAGGGCGGCCGCATCGCCTGCCTGTTCATGATGTACCCCGGCGACACCATGGAGAAGGCCCGCAAGGAATTCAAGGACCCGGTGGAATGGTATTTCCGCACCATCGCCAAATACGTCGCCCCCAAGGGCGAGGCGGTGAAAGGCTACGAAAACTACAAGAAATCCCAGCAGTTCGCCGAGGAAGTCACCTTCGAAGCCCTGGTGGACACCAACGCGGTGGTGTGCGGCGATTCGGAGTACTGCGTCGAGAAGCTGCTGCGCCTGGTCAGGGAATATGGCTTCAACGAATTGCTGGTATGGACCCGGCTGGGCGGCCTCGACACCAAGAACGTGCTGCGCGCCATGGAACTGATCAGCGGCGACGTCATGCCCGCCGTCCGCAAGGCGATTTCCCGTTGAGCCTTTATGCATATCGGTTGATCGACCCTGATGCGACCCCGGCCTTGAAAAATCCCCTTTGCACCCCCGGCGAATTCCGGGCCGGCATGCGCAAGCTGGCCGCCGCCGTGTCGATCATCACGGCCGACAGCGGGGGGCGCCGCAACGGACTCACGGCCACGGCGGTCATGTCCTTGACCGCCAAGCCGCCGCGCCTGGTCATCGCGATCAACAAGGATGCCAGCGCCTATGCGGTCATCGTGGGCAGCGGCAGCTTCTGCGTCAACGTGCTGGCAGCGGAACAAGTGGATATTGCCCGGCGATTCGCCGGCGATGTGAAGGGGGAGGAGCGGTTTGCCCTCGGGCACTGGGGCATCCTGGAAACGGGATCCCCAGTGCTTGAAGGGGCCGTCACCAACTTCGATTGCGATCTGTCGGAGACCGTCGATTGCGGAACCCACGCCTTGCTCATCGGCCTGGTCAAACGAGTCCTTGTCAACGCCCAGGCCAGTCCGCTACTCTACGCGGACAGCCAGTGGCGCCGATTGGCCGAACCCGCTGCCGACAACCCGACACTGCAAACCGCCCCCACCCGCAAAACGGGTTAAGCCATCATGCCCACCGGCAAGCCCCGTCTCCGTCCGCCCAGGAAAACCGCTCCAGACACTCCCTCCTCCATGCGGGAGGAACTGCGCTCCTTCAAGCGCGAGCGCATCCTGGAAGAAGCCGGCCGCTTGTTCTACGAGCGGGGCTACCACGGCACCAGCCTGGACGCCATCGCCGAACGGCTGGGAGTGACCAAGCCCTTCATCTACTATCACTACCACAACAAAACCGAATTGCTGACGGAAATCTATAGCCGGGTGGTGGATTACTCCCTGGACTGCCTCCGGCTGGCTCGGCAAGCCGGAGGCTCTCCGGTGGATATGATGAGCAGTTTCGCCCGCCACTTCGCCCGTCTCACCATCCAGCAACAAGCGGTGGTGGCCGTGTTCTTCCAGGAAGTCAGCAACATCCCGACCGATCACCTGAACGCCATCAACCGCCTGAAAAAGCAATTCGACGACCAGCTCGCTGACCTGATCCGGGAAGGCAATGCCCAAGGCGTATTCCGAGCCGATGATCCCCGCCTGGCGGCCCTGGCCATCACCGGCATGATCAGTTGGGTCTATACTTGGTACCGAAGCCATGGTCGCCTGGGTACCGAGGAAATCTGCGAACACATGGCGAATTTCGCCCTGCGTATCGTTCAAGCAGCCGGAGGCAAATAACGCCGCCGGGTTTGGCATGTCAAAAACCGCTGTTAGGCGATTCTCAAGGAGGAGTACATTATGCATTCGCGACTGATCCGATTCATCATTGCCGCAACCGGGACGATCCTGCTGGGAACGGTCTCTTCACCCGCCGCCTGGGCCCAGGCCTATCCCAGCAAGCCCATCCGCATCATCGTCCCGGCGGCGGCCGGGGGCATCACCGACATTCTCGGACGGGCCGTGGGCCAAAAGCTTTCCGAACAAATTGGCCAGCCGGTGGTGATCGATAACAAACCGGGGGCCAACGGCATCATCGGCATGGAGGCCGCCGCCAAGGCGGCCCCGGACGGCCACACCTTGGTCGTGGGTTACACCGCCACCCTGGCCATCAACCCCGGCCTCTACAGTAAACTCCCTTACGATCCGGTCAAGGATTTCGCCCCCATCACTCCGGCCCTCTCTCTTTCCTTGGTATTGATTGCCCACCCTTCGGTCCCCGCCAAGAATCTCAAAGAATTGATCGCTCTGGGCAAGGCCAAGCCCGGCCAACTCAACTATGGCACGGCGGGCATCGGGGCCACCGGGCATTTGGCGATGGAATTGTTCAAAACCTTGACCGGAGCCGATTTCACCCACGTGCCTTACAAAGGCAATGCTCCGGCCTATACCGATCTACTGGCGGGCCAAGTGCAGCTCATGTTTGCCGATGTGCCCGGTTCCCTGGGCTATATCAAAGCCAACAGGGTCCATGCCTTCGCCATTACGTCGCCCAAACGCAGCCCGATGATTCCCGATATCCCGACCGTCACCGAGGCCGGCCTTACCGGATTCGAGCCCAATATCGTGTTTGGTTTCCTGGCCCCGGCCGGCACCCCCAAGGACATCGTCACTCGGCTAAACACCGAAATAATCAAAGTGCTCAAGGATCCGGCTTTCGGCCAGCGCTTCGCCGCCCAGGCCGCCGATGTCGTTCACAGCAGCCCCGAGGAGTACGCCGGATACATCAAGGCCGAGATTCCCAAGTGGACCAAGGTCGTGAAAGCCTCCGGCGCCAAGGCCGACTGAGCGAGCAAGGCGTAACATGTCCCTCCCCCTTGCCGTAGCGCTGCGACTCAATGCGCGCCGCTTCCCACGCAGGCCCGCATTGCGTTTCGGGCAATGGGAGTGGGGCTACGCCGAGCTCTACGCCAAGGTGTGCCGGCTCATGAATGCGCTGATGGCCCAAGGCCTGGGCCCCCGGGATCACGTGGCACTGTTGCCTCCCAACCACCCCGATACTCTAGTGGCCTATTTCGCTCTGACCGGCATAGGCGCCATTCCGGTTCCCATCAACCACCAGTTGGACGACGAAGACCTCGTTTACATCGCCCGCAAGGCCGACACCACCGCGGCAATCCTCCTGCCGGAAACGGCGGACAAGCTGGGGACGATGCGCGGCGTAACCGGCCGGCTCTATTTTCTGGGAGAGCCCGATCCCGGCGCGACGGGAGTCACCTGGCTCGATCCCCTGATGGAGCGGGCGGGAGATGAAGAGCCCTCCCTGGAACACGCCCATCAACGAGTCCTGTCCCATACCTCCGGCACCACCGGCCGCCCCAAATGCCCGCTGCGGGGAGAATGGGCCTTTGAGGAGCGGGCCATCGAGCAAGGTTTTTCCTCGGACGATTACGCCCTATCGGCCATTCCCCTGTGCGTGGGGATCGGCCTGACCTATACCTTGCAGTCCCTTTACCTGGGAGCCACGGTGCGCCTCATGCCATCCTTCGATCCCGCGGCGGCCATGGACATCATCGACCGGGAGGCTATCACCGCCACTACCCTGCTGCCCTTCATGCTGCGCAAGATGATGGAGGCGCCGCAATTTCAGAGCTTTTCCGGAAGATCCCTGAAGCTGATCCAATCCGGGGCCGGGGTGGTGGAAGCCGACATACGTCACGCCTTTCATGCCAAGACCGGACCGGTGTTGAGCATCTACGCCGCCTCCACCGAAGTGGGCCCCATCGCCAATCTCAAGGGAGAAGACGTGGTGCGCTACGCCGAAGGCAATTGCGTCGGCCGGCCTTTCTTCGGCGTGGAGGTCAAACTGCTGGACGATGATCTCAAGGAAGTGCCGGTCGGGGAAGTGGGAGAAATCTGCGCCCGCAGCCATACCCAATACGAAGGCTACTACGGCGATCCGGAACTCACCGAGGAAACCCGCCGCGGCGACTATTACACCGTGGGGGATCTAGGACGCTTCGATGCCGACGGCTATCTTTATTTCGTCGGCCGCAAGGGGGATGTCATTCGGATCGGCGGCACGCCCATCTTCGCCACCGAGATCGAGGAAACCCTGATGGCCCATCCCGGCGTCGCCGAAGTGGCCTGCGTGGATCTTCCCGATACCGGCGGCGTGACGGTTCTGTGGGCCGCCGTGGTCCCCAAGCCCGGCTGCACCGAAGCGGATCTGCAAACCCACTGCGCACAACGGCTGCCCGTCCACAAGCGCCCGGCGCGCTTCGCGTTGCTGGATGCCTTGCCCCGTACCGTCACCGGACGGGTCATTAAAAACCGCCTGAAAACCCTGCTCCATGAACAGGCCGTATCCTGATCATGGCCCCTCGAAAACCATCTCTTGGAAAAACACACCGATAAGGGAGCTCCCAATGAAGATCTCTTCTCAACTCGTACTGTCCGCCCTGCTGCTTGCCGCAAGTTCCAGTGCGTTTCCCCAGGCTTACCCAACCAAACCTATCCGGATTGTCGTGCCCTTGTCTGCCGGAGGCACCACCGATGTGGTCATGCGGCTGATCTCACCGAAGCTCTCGGAAAGCCTCGGCCAGCAAGTCGTCATCGATAACCGGCCCGGCGCCGGCGGCAACATCGGAGCCAACGTGGTGGCCAAGGCCGCGCCCGATGGCTATACACTGCTGATGGGCACCAGCAGCAGCCACGGCACCAACGTCACCCTCTACAGCAAGATGCCGTACGACGCAGTCAACGATTTCACCCCCATCACCCTGGTAGGCTACGTGCCTTTCATTATGATGGTCCACCCCTCCCTCGGGGTGACGTCCGTTAAAGAACTTATCGCGCTGGCGAAATCCAAGCCGGGCCAGATCAATTACGCCTCGTCGGGCAATGGCACTTCATCCCACCTGGGGATGGAAATGCTCAAGACCATGGCGGGCATCGACCTCATCCACATCCCCTACAAGGGCACTGCCCCGGCCAACCAGGATCTCCTGGCGGGACACGTTTCCATCCAGTTCGATGGAGTGCCGGCCGCCCTGCCCTTTATCCGCTCCGGCAAAGTGCGGGGCTTGGCGGTTACCAGCCCCAAGCGTATTTCAGCGGCTCCCGAGCTTCCCACCATCGCCGAATCCGGCGTGCCGGGATTCGAATATACCGCTTGGGTGGGCATCATGGCGCCGGCCGGAATACCCCGGGAAATCGTGGCCCGGCTAAACACCGAGATAACCCGTATCCTTAACCTCCCGGAAATCAAGGACCGGCTGCTGGCCCTCGGATTCGAAGCGGCTCCCTCCACTCCCGAGCAATTCGCCACCCATATCAAGGCGGAAATCGCCAAGTGGGAGAAAGTGGTCAAAGCTTCCGGGGCCCGCCTCGATTGATGAGAAAGAGTAAATGATCGAGGCCCAAAAAATAGCCGGCGCCCTGGGCGCCGAAATCCATGGAGTGGATCTGTCCCGGCATTCCGACCCATACATGGCCTTAGCCCGGACCATGGGCGAGCCCATGGAATATCCCTTCCTGAAGGGATTGCCGGGGCATCCCGAGATCACCCAAGTGGCCAAATTCGAGCGCGAGCGGGCCAACTTCGGCGGGGTTTGGCATTCCGACACCACTTACCTGGAAATTCCGCCCATGGGCTCCATGCTGCTGGCCCGTGAGGTGCCTGCCGGCCGGCAGGGATTACACTATTCGCCAATCAGTACCTGGCCTACGAAGCGCTCTCGCCAGGCATGCAACGCATGCTAGCGGGGTTGACGGGAGTCAGCAGCTCGGCCCGGGCCGACGTCACCAAATCCCGGGAGGATCGGATCAAATCCGACGGCCGTGAAGAGGCGCAGCAGGAATACCTCACCGAACATCCCGCGGTCCGCACCCACCCTGAAACCGGCCGCAAATCCCTGTTCGTCAATTACGTCCATACGATTCGGTTCAAGGATATGAGCGAAGAGGAAAGCGCCCCGCTGCTCAATTATTTGTTCCAGCACCAAATCCGGCCCGCGTTCACTTGCCGGCTCCCTGGCCTTCTTGGGACAACCGCTGCGCCCTGTACAATCCAAGTCAACGACTACCACGGCTATCGCCGCGTCATGCACCGCATCACCCTGGCCGGCGACAAACCGCGCTGACCCGGGCTCTTGCTAAGTCGCCGCGCTATCCTGATGATCCCTCGCGGCTGCGGCGGTTTACTTCCGACTGTAGTTTTTGGATGTCCGGCGGCCAAGCACTCTTGACGTAAGCCAGCACCGCCCGGATTTCCTCGTCGGTAAGGGCGCCGCCGAAGGCCGGCATATCGCTCCGGTAGCCCGGCGGCGCATATTTTCCCGGGACCAATCCCTCCTTGATGATCCCCAACAGAATGCCGTCCGGATGATGCCAGGTGTGGCCCGTCTGATCGTGGGGCGGCGCGGGCATGCGCCCATTGGGGAGGCGTTCCCGCCAATGGGCTTGACCTTCGAGTTTCGCGCCATGACAAGCGGCGCAGTAACGGTCATAGACCTCCCGGCCCAGTCCCACCTGCTTGGCGTCGGCCGGGTTGATGGGTAATTCCCCGTCCTGCCGCAGAGCAAACGCGATCGCGCCGGCGAGAAATACCACTACCCCGCCGAGCAGCCAGTGAAATAGCCGATTTCCTTGATTCATTCGCGAATCCCATCGAGACATCCATCCGCGGCCAACCGCGCATCAGCCGCCTGTCGACAGGATGCCAGCTTTGCACGCTACGGAAAAGGGCGCGAAAGGATGGTGGGGGATGGGTCCTGAAGACCCTGTGCGCCCGGATCGAAGGGGCGCCGTAGGGCGCCTCGCCACCGCCCGGCAGATTCCGGAAAATGGGCGGTCCTATTATTCGTCATGACGCGTTGTGGATTTTCCATGCCGGTCCATGGCAAACTGGAGCTTGTCGCCGGTTATCCAAGGCCCGTTTCATTTAGAGACTCATCATGAATACTGGAAAATTCGTTTTCGATTTCGAGGAAGGTGATGGCAAGAACAAGATGCTGCTGGGAGGCAAGGGCGCCAATTTGTGCGAGATGACCCAGATCGGCCTGAATGTGCCGCCCGGCTTCACCGTGACCACCGAGGCCTGCCTTGCCTATTTGGAGCGGAACCGGCTGCCGGACGGCCTGATGGCGGAGATCCAATCCCACATGCAGGCGCTGGAGCAGAAAACCGGCAAGGGCTTCGGCAGCACCGACAATCCCTTGCTGGTTTCGGTGCGCTCGGGCTCGGCGGTCTCCATGCCGGGCATGATGGATACCATCCTCAATCTGGGGCTCAATGAAAATTCCCTGGCGGGCCTGATCGCCCAAACCGGAAATGCGCGCTTCGCTTACGACGCCTACCGCCGTTTCATCCAACTGTTCGGCAAAATCGCGCTGGGCATCCCCGATGAAGCGTTCGACGAAAAAATGCACGCCATCAAGAAGCAATACGGGGCCCTGCAGGACGTGGACCTGACCGTCGAACACCTGCGGGAACTCTGCACTGAATTTTCCGCCATCATCCAGCGCCACACCGGCAAGCCGCTCCCCCAGGATCCCCTTGAGCAACTGGAAATCGCCGTGGGCGCGGTGTTCCGCTCCTGGATGGGCAAACGCGCGGTGGATTACCGCAAGCAGTTCAAGATCACTCGAGACGTGGCGAACGGCACCGCGGTAAACGTCTGCGCCATGGTGTTCGGCAACATGGGCAACGATTCCGGAACCGGCGTCGGCTTCACGCGCAATCCCGGCACCGGAGAAAATCTCATCTACGGCGAATACCTCACCAATGCCCAAGGCGAGGATGTGGTGGCCGGCATACGCACGCCGAAACCCATCGCCGAGATGGAAAAGGAAATGCCGGAGATCTATCGCCAATTGACGGAATTGCACAGCCGGCTCGAATCCCACTACGGCGAAGTCCAGGATTTCGAATTCACCATCGAGAAGGGGCGGCTCTACTGCCTGCAAACGCGCAACGGCAAGATGAACGCGCGGGCCATGGTGCGCACCTCGGTGGAAATGTTCCGCGAAGGCTTGATCAGCAAGGAGCGCGCCCTGCTGCGCATCGAGCCCGGCATGCTGGAGCAACTGCTGGTGCCGCAACTTGCTCCGTCGTTCCGCGGCAAGTCGCTGGCCCAGGGACTACCGGCCTCCCCCGGCGCCGCATCCGGCAAGATCGTATTCGATGCCGACACCGCCGAGGCCCGCGGCAGAACAGGCGAAAGAATTATCCTGGTGCGCGAGGAAACCAAGCCCGAGGACATTCACGGCTTCTTCCAGGCGCAAGGTATTCTCACCAGCCGCGGCGGCAAGACCTCCCATGCCGCGGTGGTGGCGCGGGGCATGGGCAAACCCTGCGTCTCCGGCTGCGAGCAGATCACCATCGACGTCATCGCCCGCCGCGCCGTAATCGGCGAAGCCACCCTGCACGAAGGCGATGTCATCACCATCGACGGCGGCAGCGGCCACGTCTATGCCGGAGAAGTGCCCACCGTGGAAGCTCAGGTCAGCGACGAAATGACCACCCTGCTCGCCTGGGCCGACGGAGTTTCCCGCCTGCAAGTCATGGCCAACGCCGACACCCCCGAGGACGCTGCCCGAGCACGCGCTTTCGGCGCCACCGGCATCGGCCTGTGCCGCACCGAACGCATGTTCAACAGTACCGATCGCTTGCCTATCGTGCAGGAAATGATCCTGGCGGAAACGGTGGAAGAGCGCCAGGCCGCGCTGGACCGCCTGCTGCCTATCCAGCGGGCCGATTTCAAGGGTATCTTCAAGGCGATGAAGGGATTGCCGGTGACGGTGCGCCTGCTGGATCCGCCCGTCCACGAATTTCTTCCCACCACCGCGCAACTGGAACTGGAAATCGCCCACCTGCACCACATGCGCGACACCATCAATGGGTTGGAAGAGCTTCCGGAAACCCTGAAGCTGCTCAACCCCAAGCTTTACCAGCAATACGCCGACGGCCTGGTGAAACTGATGGATGGCCTGCATGTCTTCAAGGAATCCCACTTGGAGGAAGATGTCATCGCCAAGAAGGAGAAAATGCTCAAGAAGGTGCGGGCGCTGGCGGAGGTCAACCCGATGCTGGGTCACCGCGGCGTGCGCCTGGGCGTGACTTACCCCGAGATCTATTCGATGCAGATTCAGGCGATTCTGGAAGCCGCCGCCCTGTGCGCCAGGGAAGGATTGGAAATCTATCCCGAGATCATGGTGCCCCAGGTCGCCACGGTCGAGGAGCTGCGCCGCATCCACGGCTATGTGCTGGGCATCCACAAGAAGGTCGAGCTCACCCACGGCATCAACGTCCGCTACAAATTCGGCTCGATGCTGGAAGTAGTGCGCGCCTGTATCCGCGCCGGCCGCATGGCGGAAATCGCCGAATTCTTCTCGTTCGGCACCAACGATCTGACCCAGGCGACCTTCTCCTTCAGCCGCGAGGATGCGGAGAACAAGTTCCTGCCCGCCTACAATGCGACCGGCATCCTGGAGGACAATCCCTTCGAGGTGCTGGATGTCAAGGGTGTCGGCCAGGTCATGAGAATCGCCGTGGAAAACGGCCGCAATACCCGCCCCGACCTCAAGATAGGCATCTGCGGCGAGCACGGCGGCCATCCGGCATCAATCCGTTTCTTCCACCACATCGGCCTCAACTACGTGTCCTGCTCCGGCCCCCGGGTGCCGATCGCCCGGCTGGCGGCGGCCCAGGCCAAGCTGCTGGAAGAACAATACGCCGATTCAAATTGAAGGCAGGCGGGATGAAACCAGCCGCCCCTCCCGTTTAACAAGTCGCCATGCCGCGCCGAAGATGCCCGGCGCGATCATCGGCAATCTCCGGGTTAAGCCCCCACCGCCCCGCCGTCGCTCCTGAATATCGCCACCGTGGCGGAACGCGGCCGTCCGCCCGCCGGACCGTCGGGCCAGGTGCTGACGGCCTGGGGAGCGGCGGGGTCGGAGCGTTCTCCGGCCGTTTCGCCGGGATGCTGAATGTTGACAAACAAGGTTCGGCCGTCGGGGCTGGCGGTCACGCCGGTCACCTCGCAGCCGCGGGGGCCGGCGAGGAATCTGCGGGCCTCGCCGCTGGCCGGGTCGCAAGCCAGCATCTGGTTGTTGCCGAACCTGGCGTAATCGCCCTTGTTGAGGGCAGAGGTGGACACGTCGGTCTGGATCCACAGCACCCCCCGGGCATCGAACCACAAGCCGTCGGGACTGCCGAATAGGTCGCCCCGCAGGCTGCCGCGCTTGTTTTGGTCTGCATGCTCGGGGTCGCCGCACAGCAGGAACGCTTCCCAGCGGAATGCCGTAGCCGCGGCGTCGGCGTTTTGCTCGGACCAGCGCAGGATGTGGCCGTAGACGTTGCCGGGACGGGGGTTGGCCGGGTCCGCGCCGGGCTTGCCGGCGGCGCCCCGCTGGCTGTTGTTGGTCAGCGTGCAGTAGACATCCCGGCTTTGGGGATGGACGGCGATCCATTCGGGACGGTCCATCGGGGTGGCTCCCACCCGGTCCGCCGCCTGACGGGTTTTCACCAGCACTTCGGCTTGGCTGGCGAAACCGTGCTCGGCGATCAGGCCATTGGCGCCATGGACCAGGGGAATCCAGCGGCCGGCGCCAGTCGGCTCGAAGCGGGCCACGTACAGGATGCCGTGGTCCAACAAATCCTTGCGGGGCAAGGTGGGATCGTAGCGGTCGCGGCTGACGAATTTGTAAATGTATTCGAAGCGCTCGTCGTCCCCCATGTACACCACCACCCGGCCGTCGGCAGCCAGCACCGCCATCGCGCCCTCGTGCTTGATGCGGCCCAGGGCGGTGCGCTTCACCGGCGCGCTGCCGGGATCGAACGGGTCGATCACCACCACCCAGCCGAAACGGTGGGGCTCGTTGGGCTGGGTCGCGGCATCGAAGCGCAGATCGAACTCGTGCCAGCGGTATCCGGCCCCCTTGGCGCTGATGCCGTAGCGCCGCTGCGCTTCGGGAATCGCCCCGGAACGGTTGACGAAATAGCCGTTCCAGTTTTCCTCGCAGGTCAGATAAGTGCCCCAAGGCGTAAATCCGTTGGCGCAATTGTTGAGGGTCCCCAGGACCGACAGGCCCGAAGGATCGGCGGCGGTCTTGAGCAGGGCATCTCCTGACGCCGGACCGGAAAGCCGCATGGGGCTGGCCGCCGTGACGCGGCGGGCATAGCGGGAGGGGCGCACCACCTCCCAACGGTTGCCGCGGCGGCGCACTTCGATGACGGATACGCCGTGGGCCGCTTGGGATTTGCGGACCTTCTCGGCGTTCCAGCTCGCCATGCCGTCGGGATGCAGCAGACCGTCGTCGGTGTATTCATGATTGACAACCAGCAGGCCGGCATCCCCAACCCAGCCCCCGGCGCCGTCCCGGAACGGAAAGAAATGCAAGCCGTCGTGATGCATCCCGGCTTGCAGAGCCTGCTCCTCGGCGCTGTTGCCGGCATCGGGGCGAAAGGCCGGCCCCGCCGACACCGGGTCTCCCCAGGCATACAGCACCTGGGCCACGTACCCGACGGGCACCCGTAGTGCGTCCTCGGTATGGGCAGGAATACCGGGAAAACCCAGCAGCGGCCCGGTGCTCCCTGATCGGGGCACCGTCCCGGCGCAGCCGAACAAGGCGGTCAAGGCCACCGACAACCCACCCTGCAGAGCCTGGCGGCGCGTCAAGGAGGCGGCGCCCAGCCAATCCTCCAGTCGCGGATTGGAAGAAGCGTTGCAGCAAGGCTCGTCGTACGGATATCCCACAATCGCTCCTCGGTTTTAGGGTTACGGATTACCTCTTGAATTTACCTGGGCCCGGTTACCGAAATGCTGCAGGACCCTCTCCCTCCCCATCTTTTTATTATTGATAACTATTCTCATATCTGTTAAGCTTCATGGCACTATATGATTTTTTAACTCAAGGAGCGCAGCCCATGTTTCGACTATTCCCCGCCCTGCTGCTGGGCTTGGCCGCAATCATCGCCCACGCCGACGAAGTGGTGGTTTACTCGGCCCGCAACGAGCAGCTCATCAAGCCGCTGTTCGACGCCTACACCCAGGCAACGGGGGTGGCCGTCAAGTTCGTCACCGACAAGGAAGGCGCGCTGCTGGAGCGCCTCAAGGCCGAAGGCGCCAACACCCCAGCGGATATGCTCATCACCGTGGATGCCGGCAATCTCTGGCAGGCCGCTCAAGAAGGCTTGCTCAAACCGGTCTCCTCCAAAACGCTGGCCGCCAACGTGCCCGTCCATCTGCGGGATCCCCTGAACCGCTGGTTCGGGCTGTCGCTGCGCTCCCGCACGCTGTTCTACAATACCCGAAAAGTGAAGCCCGCCGATCTTTCCAGCTACGAGGATCTAGGCAACCCCAAATGGCAGGGCCGGCTATGCCTGCGGACTTCCAAGAAGGTCTACAACCAATCCTTGGTCGCCATGCTGATCGCTCAGCACGGCGAAGCCCAAACCGAAAAAATCGTCCGCTCCTGGGTGGCGAACCTGGCCACCGATCCGTTCTCCGACGACACTAAAATGCTGGAAGCCATCGCCGCCGGGCAATGCGACGTGGGCCTCGCCAACACTTATTATTATGGCCGGCTCATGGAAAAATTCCCCCAGCTTCCCTTGGCGCTGTTCTGGGCCAATCAGGCCAAAGGACAAGGCGGCGTCCATGTCAACGTGTCCGGCGCCGGGATCACGCTTCACGCCAAGCATCCGGAAGCGGCGGTGAAGCTGCTGGAATGGCTATCCTCGGAAAAAGCCCAAAATCTGTTCGCCGACGCGAACCTGGAATTCCCGGTCAATCGGAAGGTGCGGCCTGCCGCCGCAGTGGCGGCTTGGGGCAAATTCCGGCAAAGCACCCTCAATCTCGCCAAGGCCGGAGAATTGCAGGTCGCGGCGGTGAAACTGATGGACCGGGCCGGGTACAAATAATCGCCTCGTGAAAGCGGCCGCCCTGCCCTTTTTCCCCTCTCCTCGCCGGCTGCCGGCAATCGACCCGTGGCGGGCACTGCCCTGGCTGTTCGCGGGCATGGTGCTGGCGCCGGTGGCGGTGGTGGCCTCGGCGTTTTTCACTCCCGCCGGGGACGTGTGGCGCCACCTCGCTCAGACCACTCTGACGGAAACCCTGCTCAACACCCTATGGCTCGCCCTGGGAGTGGGGACCGGCGCCACCCTGATCGGGACGGGCTTGGCCTGGCTCACCGCCTGCTGCGAGTTTCCGGGCAGGCGGTTTTTTTCCTGGGCGCTGCTGCTGCCGCTGGCGGTGCCCGCCTATGTCACGGCTTTCGTCGCCGTGGGCCTGCTGGACTACGCCGGACCGGTGCAGACCGCGCTGCGCGGTTGGCTGGGGGGACCGCTGGGGTGGTTTCCCGCCATCCGCGGCCGGGGTGGAGCCATCGCGGTGATGACCCTGGCCCTTTATCCTTACGTTTACATCCTGGCTCGCAACGCTTTTCTCACCCAGGGGCGCCGCGCCCTGGAAGCCGCCCAGACGCTGGGACTGTCCCGCACCCAGGGCTTCTTCCGGGTCGCCCTGCCGCTGGCCCGCCCCTGGATCGCGGCGGGGGCCATGCTGGCGCTGATGGAAACCCTCGCCGATTTCGGCACCGTCTCGGTGTTCAACGTCGATACCCTCACCACCGCCATATACAAAGCGTGGTTCGCTCTATTTTCCCTGCCGGCGGCGGCCCAGATGGCCTCATTGCTGGTGCTGGTGGCTTTCGCCGCGCTGCTGGCCGAACAGCAGTCCCGCTCCCGCATGCGCTACGGCGATACGCGGCCGGGTCCGGGGCTGGGCCGCATCCCCTTGACCGGCGCCCGCCGCTGGCTGGCTTTGGGTTTTGCCCTGACGGTGTGGAGCGCCGGCTTCCTGATCCCGGTGGCCAAACTCACCGCCTGGGCGGCAACCGTGTGGGCACGGGACCTGGACCGGCGCTACCTGGATTTCGTCTGGCACTCGGTGCTGTTGTCGGCACTGGCGGCGGGATTGACGGTCACGGCCGGGCTGCTGGTGGCCTATGCCAGCCGCCGCCACGGCGACCTCCTCACTCGGGCTGCGGTGCGGCTGGCCACCATGGGCTACGCCCTGCCGGGGGCGGTGTTGGCGGTGGGCATCGTCATTCCCCTGGCGTGGCTCGACCGGCATTTGAGCGAAGTGGCCCAGCATTTTCTGCAAGCGCGGCCCGGACTGCTGATCCAAGGTACCCTGGCCGCCATGCTGGTGGCCTATGTCTGCCGTTTCCTGGCGGTGGCCCACGGCCCGGTGGACAGCGCCATGCAGCGCATCACCCCCAACCTGGACGCCGCCGCCACCACCCTGGGGCTGTCCGGTGGCGCGGTGCTGGCCCGCGTGCATCTGCCCATGCTGCGGGGCGGCCTGCTCACCGGCGCGGTGCTGGTGTTCGTGGACGTGATGAAGGAAATGCCCATCACGCTCATGACCCGGCCCTTCGGCTGGGACACGCTGGCAATCCGCATCTTCGAGATGACCTCGGAAGGCGAATGGGAACGCGCCGCGCTGCCCGCCCTGGCCCTGGTGCTGGTGGGCCTGCTGCCCATCGCCCACCTGATTCGCCGCACCGAAGCTTAACTTTCTGCCGGGGCGATGTTATAACCCCGCCATGAATACGCTGCTGGAATTGCAAAACGTCGGCTTCGCCTACGCCGGCCGCACGGTGCTGGAGGGACTCTCCTTCCGGCTGGAGCGCGGCCGGGTGGGTTGTCTGCTGGGGCCCAGCGGCTGCGGCAAAACCACCGCGTTGCGTCTCATCGCCGGCTTCGAGCCGGTCATGGCGGGCGAAATCCGCATCGGCGGCCAGGTGGTGAGCGGCCCCGCGGTCCATCTGCCCGCCGAGCGGCGCCGAGTCGGCATGGTATTCCAGGATTACGCCCTGTTCCCCCACCTGTCGGTGGCGGACAACGTGGGTTTCGGGTTGCGCCGCCTGGATCGCGCCATCCGCCGCCGGCGGGTCGCCGAACTGCTGGAGGTGGTGGGTCTTGCCGGACTCCCGGAGAAGTTTCCCCACGAGTTATCCGGCGGCCAGCAGCAGCGGGTGGCGCTGGCCCGGGCGCTGGCGCCGCGGCCGGAACTGCTGCTGTTGGACGAGCCTTTCTCCAACCTGGACGTAGACCTCAAGGAGCGCCTGGGACGGGAAGTCCGGGATATCCTGAAGCAGCAGAACGCCACGGCGGTGCTGGTCACTCACGATCAGCGGGAAGCCTTCGCCATCGCCGACGAGGTAGGTATCCTCCATGGGGGGCGCTTGCTGCAATGGGACACCCCTTACAACCTCTACCATCGTCCGGCCGACCGTTTTGTCGCCGACTTCATCGGCGAGGGAGTGCTGCTGCCCGGAGCGGTACTGAATTCCCATACCGTGCAAATAGAACTCGGCGCGCTGGAAGGGGAAGTGCCCCACGAGTGCCTGCAAGGCTGCGCCGCCTGCGGCCGGGGCTGCCATGTGGAGGTGCTGCTGCGGCCCGACGACGTGATCCACGACGATGCCAGTCCTTTGCTGGCGGAAGTCGCCGCCAAGGCCTTCCGCGGCGCGGAAATCCTCTACACCCTGAAGCTCCCCAGCGGCGCCACTGCGTTATCCCTGGTGCCCAGCCACCACAACCACGCTATCGGCGAGAAAATCGGCATCCGCCTCGAGGCCGATCACATGGTGGCGTTTCGGGCGCCCTCTGAGCACCACGCTCCTAATTTTTGAACCCGTCCCTCGGTCTGAGGTAATATCCGGGAGAGTTCCAGGTTCGGACAACCGGCCAAGCCCCGGCGGTTCGCCGAGGTGATTCGCTTATTCCAACAACGTTTCAAGGAGATCGAAATGAATCTGCAAGGTAAATCGGCAATCGTCACGGGCGCGGGGCGCGGCATCGGGCGCGAAGTCGCCCTGCTGCTGGCCAAGGAAGGCGCCAGCGTCATCGTCAACGATCCCGGCGGGGATCGCAGCGGCGCCGGCGAAGACCGGGGAGTGGCGGAAGCGGTGGTGAAGGAAATCGTCGATGCCGGCGGCAAGGCCCGGCCCAACTTCAACTCGGTCACCGACTACAGCCAGGCGGAACAGATCATCAAGCAATGCACCGATAATTTCGGCAAGCTCGATATCCTGGTCAACGTCGCCGGCTTCCTGCGCGAGCGCATGATCTGGAACATGACCGAGGACGACTGGGACTCCGTCATCCAAGTCCATCTCAAGGGCCACTGGAACATGTGCCACCATGCCTCGAAAGTCATGCGCGGCCAACGCTCCGGCCGCATCATCAACTTCTCCTCGGATGCCTTCAAGGGCTCGGTGGGCCAATGCAACTACGCCGCCGCCAAGGGGGGCATCATCAGCCTGACCCGCTCCCTGGCCAAGGAACTGGGGCGTTTCGGCATCACCGCCAATGCCATTTGCCCCATGGCCGCCACCCGCATGACCATGAACGACAAAGTCATCGAGGGCATGAAGAAGCGGCTGGAAATGGGCCTGGTCACCCAGGAGATGTACAACACCATCATGGCCATGCCCGGGCCCGAGTTCATCGCTCCCATGGTCGCCTATCTGGCCACCGACGCCGCCAAGGACGTCAACAGCCAGGTGTTCCACGTAGAGAAGGGCAAGATCAATACCTACGCCGAACCGGTGGAGGCGCGGGCGCTGTGCAAGTTCGACAACGACGGCATGTTCTCCGTGGATGAACTGATCAAGGCCGTCCCGGCCTCCCTGATGGCCGGCATCCCCAACCCGGCCCCGCAGCAGGCGGAAGAGAAGGAAGCCAAGGCCTCGTAAAGCCAGGAAGTTCTCCTGCTCAACGGACCGGGGGCGCGGGTGGATTCACCCGCGCCCCCGGTCTTTTCGCTGGGCTGGCCCCGACCTCAAAGCCCCATCAGCGCCCGCAAATGAGCCTCCACCGAACGGGCCGTGGCATCCAACTCGTAGCCGCCTTCCAACAACGAAATCACGCGCCCGCCGGCATGCCGGTCGGCGACTTCCCGAATGCGCTCGGTGACCCAAGCATAATCGGCCTCGGTGAAGTTCAGGGAGGCCATATCGTCCGCCCGGTGGGCGTCGAAACCGGCGGAGACGAAAATCAGTTCCGGCCGGAACGCCTCCAGGGCCGGCAGCCAATGCCGCTCCACCGCGGCGCGCAATTCGGCGCCCCCGCTGTAGGCCCGCAACGGAATGTTCACCATGCGCTCGGAGCGGCCCTCGATGCCCATGTAAGGATAGAAGGGATGCTGAAAGACGGAGACCATCGTGACCCGAGGATCGTCGCGGAAGATTTCCTCGGTGCCGTTGCCGTGGTGCACGTCGAAATCCACCACCGCCACCCGCTTCAGGCCATGCTGGGCCAGGGCGTGGGCCACCCCCACCACCAAGTTGTTGTAGAAACAAAAGCCCATGGCTCGATTCGATTCGGCATGGTGCCCCGGCGGACGCACCGAGCAAAATGCCGTGCGAGCCTGGCCGCCGACCACCAGATCCACAGCCAGCGCCGCCGCCCCCGCCGCCCGCCGGGCCGCGGCCAGGGTGTGGGGATTCATCACGGTATCGGGGTCCAGATGGCGGATTCCGGAGATGGGGGCAAGTTGCTCCAAGGAATCCAGATAAGCTGCGGCATGCACGCGCCGCAACTGCTCCCGAGTGACTTCCGGGGCCTCCAACTCCCACAGAAAATCCACCAAGCGGGCCGCCACCAGCCGGTCGTGAATGGCTCGCAGCCGATCCGGGCACTCGGGGTGATGTTCCCCCATGTCATGCAGCAGGCAATCGGGATGGGAAATGAAAGCAGTCCGCACGGGCAATCTCACGACTCATCGAATGGGCAAGGGCGCCGGAATGTTATAGCCTGCTTCGCTTTAAGTCCATTCGCCCGCCTCGCTCATGATATCCGGCGGCGATCCGGATGACTTGGCGGATTCCCGGCGGCTGCCCGACGGCACGCCGCGGTGGACCCGGTGGCTGGGAATCCGACCCTCGGGCAGGTCCTGAAAATACTGTAGAATGGCCGCCCGCAACCGTTCCGCGCCCACCATGTCCCACCCCATCGAACAGGTCGTCCGCCAAGTCGGCCAAGTCATTCTGGGCAAGCAGCACCAGATCCGGCTGGCCCTGGCCTGCCTGCTGGCCCGCGGGCATTTGCTCATCGAGGATCAGCCAGGCGTGGGCAAGACCACCCTGGCCCATGCCTTGGCCACCAGCCTGGGCCTGGAATTCCAGCGCATCCAGTTCACCAGCGACCTGCTGCCCGCCGACGTGTTGGGGGTGTCCATATACGACCGCGACACCGGGCTGTTCAAATTTCATCCCGGACCGATTTTTCATCAGTTGATCCTGGCCGACGAGATTAACCGCGCCACCCCCAAGACCCAGAGCGCCCTGCTGGAAGCCATGGAGGAACGCCAAGTCACCATCGAGGGCGAAACCCGCAAGCTGCCCCAGCCGTTCTTCGTCGTCGCCACCCAGAATCCCTCCAATCAAATAGGGACTTTTCCCCTGCCCGAGTCCCAAATGGACCGCTTTCTGATGCGCATCGAGCTCGGCTACCCGGACCGGGCGGCCGAGCGGGAGCTGCTGCAAGGCTCCGACCGGCGGGACATGATCGCCGCGCTGAGCGCCTGCATCGCTCCGGAGGAACTGCCCATGATGCAACGCCAGGCCAGGGAGGTCCATGCCTCCGCCGCCTTGCTGGATTACCTGCAAGCGCTGGTCAACCATAGCCGCCAAGCGCCGCGCTACGCCGCCGGGTTGAGCCCGCGGGCGGGGCTGGGATTGCTGGGGGCGGCTCGCGCCTGGGCCATGCTGGAAGGCCGTCACCAAGTGCTGCCGGAAGACGTGCAAGCCATTCTGCCGGCGGTGGCGGGCCACCGCCTGAGTGCCGCCGACTCGGCAACCGGCGCCGCGGGGGCCGCACTGGCGGCGGAATTGATCAAGGAAGTCCCCATTCCTTATTGAGCATGACCCAAGTGGATGCCGCCGTTTGCCCTGCGATTCCAAAGTCGAGGGCTGTATTCGCGAACCGTTCATGCCGTCGCGATGGGCTAAGGAAAGATTCGTTGTCGTCTCAACAATGACCCGGAGAATAGTTCTGGCCTTGGAAAAAAAAGCCGCCGTCGCCCAGCTTTTTACCTTTGATGCCCTCATCGACACGCGCTCCCCCGCAGAATACCGGGAGGACCACATTCCCGGCGCCATGAACTGCCCGGTGCTGTCCGACGAAGAATGGGCCCGGGTCGGCACCCTTTACAAGCAAGTCTCCCCCTTCGAGGCCCGCAAGCTGGGAGCGGCCCTGGTCTCGCGCAACATCGCCGGGCATCTGGAGACGCTGTTCCGCGACAAACCCCGGGATTGGCGCCCCTTAGTCTATTGTTGGCGAGGCGGCCAGCGCAGCGGCGCCATGACCCATGTGCTGCGGGAAGTCGGCTGGGATGCCCACCGGCTGGAAGGCGGCTACAAGGCTTACCGCCGGCGGGTGGCGGCGGATCTGGCGGTCTGGCCCGAGGGCTTGCGCTGGCGGGTGATCTGCGGCCCCACCGGTTCCGGCAAGAGTCGCCTCTTGGAAGCGCTGGCGCGGGCCGGCGCCCAGACCCTGGACCTGGAGGGGCTGGCGGCCCACCGGGGCTCGGTGCTGGGGGCCTTGCCCGATGCGCCGCAGCCCAGCCAAAAGGCTTTCGAGACCCGCCTGTGGGATGCCCTGCGCCGGATCGATGCGGAACAGCCGGTGTTCGTCGAGGCGGAAAGCAAGAAAATCGGCGCGGTGCGTCTGCCCGAGGCGCTGGCGGCGGCCATGCGGCAAGGAGCATGCGTTCGGCTGGAAGCCAACCTGGCCACCCGCATCGCCCTGCTCAAGGACGAATACCGCCATTTTCTGGAAAACCTCGATGCCCTGGGGGATCGCCTGGATTGCTTGCGGCGCTTCCACGGCGCCGCCGTGATCGCCGAGTGGAAAGATCTGGCGCAACGCGGCGCCTGGGACGAACTGGTGGCGGAGTTGCTGATCCGCCATTACGACCCGGCCTATCTCCGCTCCACGGTAAGCCACTATCCCCGGCTGGCGGGGGCCCCCGTACTGGCCCTGGAGGCGCCCGGCGCCAACGCCTTCGACCCCCTGGCGCGGCGGCTGCTGGAAGTCGGCTGACCCTGGGGCCATGCTATACTTCCGACCGTTTCACGCATCCCCGACCCCCTGAAAACGGCCAGCGACCTTGCCCTCCTTGCCCCTTTCCCGCACCGTTCTGTTCGTGTTTTTCACCGCGGCGCTGGCGGTGTGGTTCGGCAACCTGGAGTTCCGCAAGCTGGTGCGCCCCGACGAAGGCCGCTACGCCGAGATCCCCCGGGAGATGACGGCCGGCGGCGATTGGGTCACCCCGCGTCTAAACGGCATCAAGTATTTCGAAAAACCCCCCTTGCAGTATTGGGCCACCGCCGTTGCCTACACGGCCTTCGGCCAGCATCACTGGACCGCCCGGCTGTGGCCGGCGCTGACGGGCCTGTTGGGCGTGCTGCTGGTGGGCTGGATCGGCGGCCTGCTGTTCGGCCCCGGCGCCGGGCCGTACGCCGCCTTGGCGCTGGGCAGCAGCGTGCTGTACACCCTCATCGCCCACATCAATACCCTGGACATGGGGGTGACGTTTTTTCTCACCGCCGCCCTGGCGGGTTTTCTCTACGCCCAGCGGCCCGAAGCCACCCCGGCGCAGCAGCGGTACGGCATGGCCTGGGCCTGGGCCGCTCTCGGCGGATCGGTACTCTCCAAGGGGCTGATGGGCCTGGCGGTGCCGGGAGGAGCGCTGCTGACCTACAGCCTGCTGGCCCGGGATTTCGGGGTGTGGCGGCGCTTGCGCCTCGGCCTCGGCCTGCCGCTGTTGCTGCTGCTCACGGTGCCGTGGTTCGTGACGGTTTCCCTCGCCAACCCCGAATTTCCCCGCTTCTTCTTCATCCACGAGCATTTCGAACGCTTCCTCACCCGGGCCCACGGCCGCTATCAGCCCGGGTGGTATTTCGTCCCCATTTTGTTGCTGGGGATCCTGCCCTGGCTGGTTACCCTGTTGAGCGCCCTCCGCCAAGCTTGGCAAGACAAGAAAAGCGGATTCCACCCACAGCGCTTCCTGCTGGCATGGGTCGGGTTCACTTTCGCGTTCTTCAGCGCCTCGGGCTCCAAGCTGCCGTCCTACATCCTGCCGCTATTCCCCGCCGCCGCGCTGCTGATGGGCTGGCATCTGACCCAATTGTCCGGCCGGCAATTGTCCTGGCATGCGCTGCCCGCCATCGCCGCCGGGGCGGTGGGGCTGGCCTTGGTTCCCCAGGTCACCCGGTTGGCCAGCATCGAGGTCCCGGAGCCCCTTTACCAGGCTTATCGGCCTTGGCTCACGGCGGCGGCCCTGACCGCGCTGGCGACGGGCGGCGCGGCGTTCGTGCTGGCTCGCCAAAGGCGCTGCGCCGCGGCGGTGCTGGCGCTGGCGGCGGGCGGGCTGGGAGCGGCGCAACTGGGACTCACTGGCCACGACGCCTTGTCGCCGGCGAGTTCGGCCTACCACTTGGCCCAGCAAATTCGTCCCCACCTCAAGCCGGGGATCCCGTTTTACAGCGTGGCCACCTATGAGCAGACCTTGCCGTTTTACATCGAACGAACCGTCACCCTGGTGGCCTACCGCGACGAGTTGAGTTTCGGTTTGGACCAGGAGCCCGGCTTGGGGCTGCCCGACTTGGCGGCCTTCCGGCGCGCCTGGCGGGAACAGCCCGAGGCCCTGGCGCTGATGAGCCCGCAGACCTATGCGCAATTGGCGGCCGAGGGGCTGCCCATGGCGGTGGTGGCCCGGGACACCCGCCGGGTGGTGGTCAAAACCCTGCCGCCGGCAATCCGGAGCTGAGCCGATGAATTCCCTCAGTTTTGCTCTGGTGTTGACGGGAGTGCTGCTCAACGCCGCCGCCCAACTGCTTTTAAAGGCAGGCGCCGGCCGGGTGGGGCATTTTGAATTCGCTTGGAGCAACGCCGGGCCGGTGGGCTGGCAGTTGGCCACCGAACCCGCCATCCTGGGCGGGTTGGCGTGCTACGTGGTGAGCGTGGTGGTGTGGATCATGGCGCTGTCACGGGTGGAGGTCAGCATCGCCTACCCGATGCTCTCCATCGGCTACGTGGTGAACGCCGTCGCCGCCTGGTATCTGTTCGGCGAGGCGGTATCCCCCCTGCGGCTGACCGGCATCGGCATCATCGTCGTCGGCGTTTACATCGTGGCGAGAAGCTAGTTTCAAACTCAAAACTGGAAACTCTGGACTCAAAACCCGAAACTCAAAAGTGACCCCCCTCCCCTTCACCCGCCCCAGCATCGACGAGGACACCATTCAGTCGGTGGCGGCGGTGCTGCGCTCGGGCTGGCTGACCGGCGGGCCCAAGGTACGGGAATTCGAGGCGGCGCTTTCCGCCTACCTGGGGGGACGGCCGGTGCGCAGCTTCAATTCCGGCACCGCCGCCCTGGAGGTGGCGTTGCGGTTGTGCGGCATCGGCGCCGGCGACGAGGTCATCACCACGCCGCTGTCCTGGGTGGCCACCGCCAACGTGATTCTGAACGTCGGGGCCAAGCCGGTGTTCGTCGATGTCGATCCGGCCACCCGCAACATCGATCCGGAGCGGCTGCAAGCCGCCATCACTCCCGCCACCCGAGCGATCATCCCGGTGGACCTGGCGGGTCTGCCGGTGGATCGCGACCAGCTCTACGCCATCGCCCGGTCTTCCGGTCTGCGGGTCATCGAGGATGCGGCTCAATCCATGGGGGCTTGCTGGCGCGGCCAAAGGATCGGCTCTTTCGGCGATCTGATCTGCATCAGCTTCCATGCCAACAAGAACATGACCACCGGCGAGGGCGGCTGCCTGGTGCTGGCCGACGAGAGCCAGATTCCGCTGGCGGAAAAGCTGCGGCTGCAAGGCGTGGTGCGCTCCCCGGACGGCGGCATGGAAGTGGACGTGGCCGGGGGCAAATTCAATCTCACCGACATCGCCGCCGCCATCGGCCTGGGCCAACTGCGGCAACTGGAGAGCTTCACCGCCCGCCGCCGGGAACTGGCGCGGCGCTACTTCGAGCGCTTCGACCGGACCCTGGGCTGCGGCCTGCCGGTTGCAAACTTCACCGACAGCAACTGGCACATGTTCCAGATCCTGCTGCCGCTGGGGCGGCTGCGGATTTCCCGGGGCGAATTCCTGGAGCGCATGCGCGCACGGGAGATCGGCGTAGGCGTCCACTATCCCGCCATGCACTTGTTCAGCCTGTATCGGGCCATGGGCTACAAACAAGGGGATTTTCCCCACGCCGAAAAAATCGGCCGGGAGATCGTCACCCTGCCGCTGTTTCCCGCCATGCAGGATGCCGACGTGGACCGGGTATGCGTCGCGGCGGCGGAAATTTTGCGAGAGGCCCAAGGATGAACCCACCCCGGCTTTCCGTGATCGTCCCCGTGTACAACGAGGAAGCCGGGCTGGCCGCCTTGTTCGCCCGGCTCTATCCCGCCCTGGATGCCTTGGGTGTGTCCTATGAAGTGGTGTTCGTGGACGACGGCAGCGGCGACCGTTCCGCCGCGCTCCTGCGGCGGCAGTTCCAGGCCCGGCCGGAATGCACCCGGGTGGTTTTCTTCAAGGGCAACTTCGGCCAGCACATGGCCATCATGGCGGGCTTCGAACATTGCCGGGGACAGCGCATCGTCACCCTGGACGCCGATCTGCAAAACCCGCCGGAAGAGATCGGCAAGCTGCTGGAGGCCATGGATCGAGGCCACGATTATGTCGGCACGATTCGGCAGGGCCGCCGGGACAACTGGTGGCGGCGTTGGGCATCCCGCGCCATGAACCGCTTGCGCGAACGCATCACCCATATCCGCATGACCGACCAGGGTTGCATGCTGCGGGCCTACGACCGGGACGTGGTGGAAGCCATTACCCAGAGCCGGGAGGTCAACACCTTCATCCCGGCTCTGGCCTATCTCTATGCCCGCAACCCCACCGAAGTTCCGGTGCGCCATGAGGAGCGGGCGGCGGGGGAATCCAAGTATTCCCTCTACAAGCTGATCCGGCTCAACTTCGATCTGGTGACGGGATTCTCGGTGGCGCCGCTGCAAATGTTTTCCTTCGTCGGCATCGTCGTCTCTCTCCTCTCGACCTTGTTCGTGATCTATCTGGTCTACCGGCGCCTGGCGGTGGGACCGGAAGCGGAAGGGGTATTCACCCTATTCGCCATTATCTTTCTGCTCATCGGCATCATGCTGTTCGGCATCGGACTGTTGGGGGAATACGTGGGCCGCATCTATCAGCAAGTACGCCAGCGGCCCCGCTATGTCGTGCAAGCCGTGCTGGAGCAAGCTTCATGAGCCGGGCGGTGGTGTTCGCCTATCACAACGTCGGGGTGCGCTGCCTGTCGGTGCTGCTGGCCGGCGGAGTGGACGTGCCCCTGGTGCTGACCCACCCGGATGACCCCCGCGAACGCATCTGGTTCGACAGCGTGGCCCGGCTGGCGCAACTGCACGACATCCCGGTCATCACCCCGGCGAACCCCAATACCCCGGAGGTGCTGGAGCGGGTGCGCGGCGAACGGCCCGATTTTCTGTTTTCCTTCTACTACCGGCACATGCTCAAGCCCGAGTTGCTGGCGCTGCCGGGGGCCGGCGCGCTCAACATGCATGGCTCGCTGCTGCCCCGCTACCGGGGCCGAGTGCCGGTGAACTGGGCGGTCATTCACGGCGAAACCGAAACCGGCGCCACGCTGCACTATATGACGGTCAAGCCCGACGCCGGCGATATCGTGGACCGGCAGGCGGTGCCCATCCTGCCCAACGACACGGCGGGCGAAGTGTTTCACAAGGTCACCTGGGCCGCGGAACTCGTCCTGCACCGCTCGCTTCCCGACCTGCTGAACGGCACCGCGCCCCGCCTGCCCCAAGACCTTGCGGCGGGAAGCTATTTTGGCGGACGCCGGCCCGAGGACGGATTAATCCGTTGGAACGATCCGGCCCGCCACATCCACAACCTGGTGCGAGGCGTCGCGCCTCCTTATCCCGGAGCGTTCACGCGGCTGCGCGGCAAGCTCCTGAAAATCTTCAGCACCCTGCCGGCCCCCGGCCGCCCGCCCCGTTTCGGCCGCCCCACCCTATCCTGCGAAGCATCCGGTTGTTACGCGGAATGCGGCGATGGAGCCGCGTTGCGGCTGTTGGAATTGGAATTGGACGGCGTCCCCGTGGACGCCGCCGCCTTGGGCGCGTTCCTGGAAGGCCGCCCGGAACCCCTCTGCTGACTGGAAGTCCCCATGAAGAAGATCCTGATCCTCGGCGTCAACGGCTTCATCGGCCACCATCTGTCCCAGCGCATCATCCAGGCCACCGATTGGGAGGTCCACGGCATGGACATGCAAAACGAGCGGGTGGCGGATCTGCTGGAGGAACCGCGCTTCCATTTCTTCGAAGGCGACATCACCATCAACAAGGAATGGATCGAGTATCACATCCGCAAATGCGATACGGTGCTGCCCCTGGTAGCCATCGCCACCCCCGCCACTTACGTGAAAGAACCCCTGCGGGTCTTCGAGCTGGATTTCGAGGCCAACCTGCCCATCGTGCGGTCCTGCGTCAAGTACCGCAAGCGCGTGGTGTTCCCGAGCACCTCCGAGGTCTACGGCATGTGCCGCGACGAGCAATTCGATCCGGAGCGCTCCGACCTGGTACTGGGCCCCATCGCCAAGCAACGCTGGATCTACGCGTGCAGCAAGCAACTGATGGATCGGGTGATCTGGGCCTACGGCAGCCAGGGGCAACTGGATTTCACGCTGTTCCGGCCCTTCAACTGGATCGGCGCGGGGCTCGATTCGATCCACACGCCAAAGGAAGGCAGCTCCCGGGTCATCACCCAGTTCCTGGGCCACATCGTCCGGGGGGAAGACATCCAACTGGTGGACGGCGGCCGTCAGAAGCGTTCTTTTACTTACGTGGACGACGGTATCGATGCCCTGCTCAAAATCATCGACAACCGGGACGGCATCGCTACCGGCAAGATTTACAACATCGGCAACCCCGACAACAATTTCTCGGTGCGGGAACTGGCCGAGAGGATGCTGAAGCTGGCGCTAAGCTATCCCGAATACCGGGAGGCGGCCCAACAAGTTCGGCTCGTCGAAGTTTCGGCCCAGGACTACTACGGCTCCGGCTACCAGGACGTGCAGAACCGGGTGCCGAAGATCGACAATACCTGCCGCGAGCTGGACTGGGCGCCCCGGGTGAACATGGAAGAGGCCCTGGTGCAGATTTTCGAGTCCTACCGGCACCATGTGGCCGACGCCCGCAGGTTGACGGAGTGATGCGCCGCAAGCCAGCGTCGCTCGACAAGCGGCGGGGCCACCGGTGAGCTTGCTCGCCCTCAAGGTGGACGTGGACACCTACCGCGGCACCCGGCAAGGCGTGCCGCGCCTGGTGGAGCGGTTGCGGGCCCACGATGCCGGCGCCAGCTTTTTGTTCAGCCTGGGGCCGGACCATACCGGCCGGGCCATGCGTCGGGCATTCCGGCGCGGCTTCATGAAGAAAGTATCCCGCACCTCGGTGCTGAGGCACTACGGGCTCAAGACTCTTCTCTACGGCACCCTGCTGCCCGGCCCCGACATCGGCGAAACCTGCCGGGAAGTATTGCGCTCGGTGCGGGCGGCCGGTTTCGAAACCGGGGTCCATGCCTACGACCACGTCAAATGGCAGGATTATGTCGAGCGGCAAAACGCCGCCTGGACCGAAAAGCAACTCATGCTCGCCGTGGATCGCTATACCGGCATCTTCGGCGAAGCGCCGCGGGTGCACGGCGCCGCCGGCTGGCAAACCAACATCCATGCGCTGCGGCTTGCCCAGCGGCTCGGCTTCGATTACTGCTCCGACAGTCGCGGCGCCTATCCTTTCATGCCGATCATGCGAGGCGAAATCATCGCTTGTCCGCAGCTCCCCACCACCTTGCCCACCTTGGATGAACTCATCGGCACCGACGGCCTCACCGAGGACAACGTCCATCTGCGGCTCCTGGAGCTCACCTGCGAGCCGCCCGCCACCGGCCATGTCTACACCCTCCACGCGGAGCTGGAGGGCATGGCGCTGGCGCCGGTATTCGAGCGGCTGCTGGAAGGCTGGCGGGCCCAAGGCTATCGGCTGGTGGCGATGCAAGACCTGTTCGAGACCTTGGACCGGGGCCGGTTGCCCCGTCACGAAATCGTCATGGCCGAAATTGCCGGCCGATCTGGCATACTAGCCACCCAGGGGGAAGAATTCCTGGCCGAATACGGCCCCTGAACCGGAGACGGGGACGATGAACAAAAGACAGTTGGGCGGCAGCGAGCTTCAGGTATCTGAGCTGTGCCTGGGAACCATGACCTTCGGCCAGCAGAATACCCAAGACCAAGCCCACGCTCTGCTGGACTGCGCCGTGGAGCACGGCGTCAACTTCATCGACGCCGCCGAGATGTACCCGGTGCCGGCCCGGGCCGAAACCCAGGGGCGCACCGAGTCCATCATCGGCCAATGGCTCAAGCGCCAGCCCCGGGACCGCTTCATCCTCGCCACCAAGGTCACCGGTCGCCAGCGCGGCATGCCCTGGCTGCGCGGCGAACAGCGCAAGGTGGACCGGGCCAATATCCGGGCCGCCGTCGAAGGCAGCCTGCAACGGCTGCAAACCGACTCTATCGACCTCTACCAAATCCATTGGCCGGAACGCAACGTGCCGATGTTCGGCCGAGCGGATTTCGAGCCCGTCAGGGAATATCCCGCCACCCCCATCCGCGACCAATTGGAGGCCCTGGCGGAGCTGGTGAAAGAGGGGAAAATCCGTTACGTCGGTTTAAGCAACGAAACCCCATGGGGAGTCTGCGCCTTCGTCAAGGCCGCCGAGATTTACGGCCTGCCCCGAATCGTTTCGATCCAGAACGCCTACAGCCTGCTCAATCGCACTTATGAGAACGGCCTCGCGGAAGTGGGCTTCCGCGAGCAAGTCGGACTGCTGGCCTACAGCCCCCTGGCGTTCGGCCTGCTGTCGGGAAAATATCTGGATGACGCCCGCCCCTCTGGCGCTCGGCTGGTGGCGTTTCCCGAGTTCGGCGCCCGCTACCGCAAGTCGGGGGTACCGGAGGCGGTGCGGGCCTACCGCGATCTGGCCCGCGTCCACGGATTGAGCCCGGCGGTGATGGCCTTGGCTTTCGCGCGCTCCCGCTGGTTCGTCGCCAGCACCCTCATCGGCGCCACCACCCTGGAGCAATTGCGGGAAAACCTGTCCAGCGCCCACGTCAAACTGTCTCCGGAAACCCTGCAAGGCATAGCCGCAATCCACCGCCAGTATTACAATCTCACCCCTTGATGGGCGTCTTCATCCAACTCCTCCCCAGGCCGCTTGCCACGGCCCCTCCCCAGCTTCCCCCGCAATTCCCCGATGCTAAAGGCATGCTCCGCAAAGAGTGGCGAGGAGTCAAGGTTCCAGGCCACGCCGTCGGCGGGCTGGAGTTCGTGAAAACACTGTAACCCCAGGAGCCCTCGTTGAACGCCAAGAAAACCGCCGCGCCACCGTCTCCGACGAAGTTGTTCGTGCTGGACACCAATGTGCTGATGCACGACCCCATCAGTCTGTTCCGCTTCCAGGAGCACGACATCTACCTGCCCATGGTCATCCTCGAGGAATTGGACAACAACAAGAAAGGCATGTCGGAGGTGGCCCGCAACGCCCGGCAGGCCAGCCGCTTCCTCGACGAGATCGTCAGCCACGCCCCCAACGGCATCGAGGACGGCATCTCCCTGACCAGCCACGGGACCCGGGAGGCCACCGGCCGGCTGTTCCTCCAGACCAAAACCATCAACAGCGAACTGCCCGCCAGCTTGGCTGTCGGCCGCGCCGACAACCAGATCATCGGGGTGGTGAAGCATTTGCAGGAAGCCCGGTCCGGCCGGCAAGTGATCCTGGTGAGCAAGGACATCAACATGCGCATCAAGGCGCGGGCTTTGGGGCTCCCCGCCGAGGACTATTTCAGCGACAAGGCGCTGGAGGATACCGACCTGCTCTATACCGGGCTTCGGGCACTTCCCGCTGATTTTTGGGAAAACCACGGCGCGGCCATGGAATCCTGGCAGCACGGCGGGCATACCTACTATCGCCTGACGGGACCGCTGTGCGAAAGCTTGTTTGTGAATGAGTTCGTCTATCTGGAAGCGGGCGACAGGCCGTTCTTCGCCACCGTCAAGGAACAAAACGGCCGGACCTCGGTGCTGGCCACCATCCGCGATTACACCCAACCCAAGAGCAACGTGTGGGGCATCACGGCGCGCAACCGAGAGCAGAATTTCGCTCTCAACCTGCTCATGAATCCGGACATCGATTTCGTCACCCTGGTGGGTCAAGCCGGCACCGGCAAGACTCTGCTGACCCTGGCCACCGGGCTCATGCAAACCCTGGAGCACAAGCTCTACACCGAAATCATCATGACCCGGGTCACGGTGCCGGTGGGCGAGGACATCGGCTTTCTGCCCGGCACCGAGGAAGAAAAAATGACTCCTTGGATGGGAGCCCTGGACGACAATCTCGACATCCTCAACAACACCGACGAGGAAGCCGGGGAATGGGGCCGGGCCGCCACCCGCGACCTGATCCGCTCCCGCATCAAGGTAAAATCCCTCAACTTCATGCGGGGCCGCACCTTCATCAACAAGTATCTGATCATCGACGAGGCGCAAAACCTGACGCCCAAGCAGATGAAGACTCTTATCACCCGCGCCGGACCCGGCACCAAGGTGGTCTGCCTGGGCAACATCTCCCAGATCGACACCCCTTATCTCACCGAGGGCAGCTCCGGCCTCACCTACGTGGTGGACCGCTTCAAGGGCTGGAGCCACAGCGGCCACGTCACCCTGCAACGCGGGGAGCGCTCCCGGCTCGCCGATTACGCCGCGGATGCGCTATGATGCGGGCATGGCTCCGGAGCAAGGTCGCCCGGTGAATTTCACCCGGGCCTGGATCGCGGCGGGGACCGGGGTTCTGGCCCTGGTTTGGAGCGCCGCTCTCGCCGTCGAATCCGGCACTGTCCCCGACCCCACCGCTCTTCCCACCGAAACCCGCCCAACGCCGCGAGGCTTCCGCTGGCAAGCGTTGCCCGGCGAAACGCCGGCCGGCCTCGCCGCCACCCTGTTCCCGAAGAACCCCACCTTGCAGCGCAAGTTGCTGCAGGGCATGAGACGGGCCAATCCCGACCTGGCCCTGGAGGATCCCGCGCTGCCCTTGCCGCCCGGAACCCCGTTCCGGCTTCCCGACCTGCGGGACGCCTACCGGGAAGTCCTGCCCATCGAGGCTCCCGCTCCGCGCCCCCGCGGCACTCCCCCGGCCGCTTCGGGGCTTCGCGAGCGGTTCGTGGCGGTTGCCCCGGCCCCGCTGGCGCGCTTGTTCAGCGCGGGAGAAGGCCTGATGCTAAAACTTTCGGCGGGGGAATTGGACCTGAGCTTTGCCCGCCGCGCCACCGAGGAACAGCGCCTGGGATACCGGCAGATTCGCCAACGCCTGACGGCGGAGGATCAAAATGGCGCGATTCTGGATCTGCAAAGCCGCATCGCCCGGCTGGAAACCTTGGTGGATAGCGTGCGGCAAAGCATCGCCCGGCTGCCTGCCGCCCCCCCGCTTCCCGCCACGGCCCCGCCCTGGCGGGATGGGCTGCTGCTGGGAACAGGCGGACTGGCGGCATTGATTTTGGCCGCGGCGGCCCTCTGGCTGCGCCGGCGCCACCGACAGGCCGCCCTGTGGGACGCGGAACTTTTCCCCGCCGCTCTCCCTCCTGCGGCAACCACCGCCGCTCCGGATTTTTCCCTGGAACCAGACAATGCCCCCGACCACGGTCCGGCGGCCGGCCCCGCCTCGGCTCTCCCTTCCGCCAAACCGCCGGCCACGGAACAGGACATCGATCTGGAGGAGCTGCTCAACCCCACCCGCTCCATCATCGGCGACGTCGACCGCTACATCGCCCTGGGCCGCCCCCAGAGCGCCATCAGCCTGCTCAAGAGCCAAATCGAGAAAGACCCCCAGGACCGGCTGGCGTGGGCCAAGCTGCTGTTGCTGTATCGCACTCAAGGAGGCATGCGGAGATCCTTCGACAACACCGCCGAACAGTTCGCCGTGCGCTTCCCCGATCCCGCCTCGCGGAATCTGCTGCAAAAGCTCATGCGCTTCGGCGAGGATGATGCGCAGCCGAAAGACGCGGAACTGGCCCGCACCGTCATCCTGTCGCGGGAGCAGGCGGAGGCCTCCCGCTCCGAAACCGACGCTCCCCGGTAAGCAAACCGCCCGCCGCCGGAGTTACAATCCTGCCGGTATCGTCCACCCTTTGGGAGAAACATCATGAAACCATCTCCAATCCTGCGCCTGTTGTTTTGCTGCCTTCCGGCCATGGCGGCTTATGCCGCGCCGCCCGCCGCCGCCCAGGAACTTTCCGGGACGCTGAAAAAAATCAAGGACGCCAAGACCATCGTTCTGGCCCACCGGGAATCGTCCATCCCGTTTTCCTACTATGACGATCGGCAGCAGGTCGTAGGCTACTCCCATGAACTGGCCCTGAAAATCGTCGAAGCGGTCAAGCGGCGGATCAATCTCCCCGATTTGCGGGTGAAACTCAACCCCGTCACCTCCCAGACCCGCATCCCCCTCATGACCAACGGCACCATCGACCTGGAGTGCGGCTCCACCACCAACAATACCGAACGGCAAAGACAGGTGGCCTTTTCCAACACTCTCTTCCTCATCGGCACCCGGTTGCTGGCCCGCAAGAATTCCGGCATCCGGGATTTTCCCGACCTTTCCGGGAAGACCGTAGTCACCACCGCCGGCACCACTTCCGAGCGCCTGCTGCGCAAAATGAACGAAGAGAAAAAGATGAACATGAACATCATCAGCGCCAAGGATCACGGCGAAGCGTTCCTCGTCGTGGAAAGCGGCCGGGCGGCGGCCTTCATGATGGACGACGCGCTGCTCTACGGGGAATTGGCCAAGGCCAAGAATCCGGGGGAGTGGGTGGTCACCGGCAAGCCGGCCTCCTTCGAAGCCTATGGCTGCATGCTGCGCAAGGACGACCCCCAGTTCAAGAAGCTGGTGGACGACACTTTAGCGGGCATCATGAAAAGCGGCGAGATCGAACGCATCTACAACAAGTGGTTCATGAGCCCGGTGCCCCCCAAGGGGCTGAATCTCAACTTCCCCATGAGCGACGAGCTGCGGGCGCTGTTCAAGAACCCCAACGACAAGGCTTTCGAATAAATCCCGGCATGCCCTGATCGGCGGCGCGGCAGCGGCAT
>JAHFQX010000056.1 GCA_023259135.1 Betaproteobacteria bacterium
GGCCCGGGCCTCGTTCGATTTTCGCTTCCCCCTGAACCAACAGCAGGTCACAGGATCGGCGCCGAGAGGGCACTTCTTCCCGGTAGGTGACGATTCCGCTGAAGTAATCCAGAGAGGCTCTTTGGGGTTCCCCCAAATGCAGGCTGGAGACGCATCGGGAGCCGGCGGGCAAGGCTTGCTTGAGCGATACCGCCACGGCCCGGTAGGTTTTTCCGGTATCCAGCCAACCCACCAGCAGCGTCATCACCAAGCCCCAGATCAAGGTCAGTCCGGCGGACCAGGCCAGCAGCGGGCGTTGCGGAGTCCTATCGCGCCAAACCAGCATAGCGATCCAGGCGGCGCTGTAGAGCAGCCCGAAGATGAACGGCCATGGGCGGAAGCCCGGCGCATAGCCGGGTTGCAGGGTGTGAAGATGGGCATGCAGGCGTTCGGGAACCCCCAATTCCAGAGCGGCCCAATAGAACCACGCCACCCCGGCGAAGAAGGTGAAGCCCATGATGCTGAACCAGTAGAAGGCGTGGGCGGCGCCGCGGCGCAGGACAGGCAGGGCCGCGGCCGCCAATAAGGCGAAGGGCGGCAGCAGGGGCAGGGCGTAGAGTTCCCGGGCGTTGGAGGACAGGCTCAGCACCGCCAGCAGCGTCGCGATGTAAACCAGCGGCAGATGGATGCCGGGTTCCCGCCATCGCTCGCCGCGGGTTTTCCAGAGAGTCCATGCCGCCAACGGCAGCGCCGGCCAGGCGTACCAGGGCAGGATCAGGAAATAAAAGCCCGGATCCGCCGGGGGGCCCAGATCCACCCAGCCCAGATAGCGCCCCAGATTGTTGTCCACCAACCATTCCCGGAACAGCGCCGGGGAACGGTGATACAACAACGCAGGCCAAATCAGCAGTCCGGGCAGGGCGGCGAGCAGGGCGGCCGCCAAGGTTTTGCCATATTGGGGGCGGCGCCAGCAGCCGGAGGCGATGGGCAGCGTCAAAGCCACGATGGCCAGGACGCCGGGGGCTAGCAGGCCCTTGGACAGAAAGCCGATGCCGGCGCCCAGGCCGAGGACTATTCCTCCCGCCACGGACTTCCGCGGCGCCAACGCCAAGCCATAAAGGGCCAGGGCAAAGCCCGCCAGCAAGGCCACATCCGGAATCATCTGGTGAGTGCGGACCACGATGCCCAGGCAGCCCAGCAGCGCCAGCACGCTCCACCATCCATAGCCGCGGCCGTAGAGTTCCCGGCCGGCCAGGCCGGTGAACAGAAAAACCAGGGCCATGTAAAAAGCGGTGGCGAGCCGGGCGCCCTCATGCAGCGGCAGCCAGGCTTGCAAGGCATTGCCGAACAGGGTGGCGGTCCAGGTGTAAAGCGGGGGTTTTTCCATGAAGGGCTCCCCGGCCAGCATCGGCACCACCCAATCGCCGTGCCGGGCCATCGAATAGGTCAGTCCGAAGGTATAGGCCTCGTCGGGCTTCCAGGGGTCGTGTCCGAGCAGGCCGGGAAAAATCCAGGCGGCGAGGAGCAGCGCGTAGAACGTCGGGGTTTGCGAAAAGCCGGCGTTTATGGGGGCGCCCATCGCGGGCCGGGTGGAGTGCTCTGGCACGGCGTCTCGCTTATTGGGGGTGTTGTCGGGGGCTGTCCGGGGCGCGCAATCGCAACTGGCCCCGAATCAGCGCCGCCGGTGGGGGAGATTCAGCGCAGCATCGGGAATCGGCAAACCCATCACCGAACGATCTTGAGGCTTTGCCCGGCCGCCGGCTCTCCCCGGGGGTAGGCGGCGTTCAGCAGTCGCAAGTACCCTTCCGCATGACGGCCCAGGGGGGATTCCCGCGCCAGGCTGGCATAGGTGGCGTTGGGCTGGGCCTTTGTCAGACGTAGGGTATAAGGCCGAGCTTGAGCGCGTTCGGCGGCGGTGATGGGATGAAATCCTTGAATGATGCCGTTGATGTCCGCCAGGCGCTGCTGAAAGGTTGCAGGGGACGCCGCCGATCCAAGCATCAAGAAGGCTTTGTTTTCCAGGTGGATGGCGGCCACCCGCACAGGGCGGCCCTGCATGGATAAGGTGCTCGTGGCGGCAGGCAATCCGCCCACGCTTTGGTTTTGGATCGGCACCCCGCCGCCGAGGCGAAACACTCGCCGCAGGGTATCGGCGGGGGCGCCCTTGGCCTCTTGGACCCGCAATTCCACGCCGGCCGATTCGTCGGGGGCGGAAGCCACCAGCCGGTCGGCCAGATTGCGAATCCGCCAGTTTTGCGGAAAGCGCGCCGCGAAACCCAGCTCGGGGTGGAGAAAAGTATTGTTGCGGATCAAGCCTTGGCTGGGGCTGTCGCCGAACACCAAGCCGTCGAGCTGGGCCAGCAGCGCGGCCGGTGAGTCGGTTCCGCCGCGCCCGCCTAGCCGGCCGGCCTCCGCCACCACCTGCTGCAGCCGGGTATCGTTGTCCGGGTGGCTGGCGAACAGTCCGTGGTAGGCGCGGGGTTCCCGGCCTTCCTGCCGGGCGACCTCGGCGTCGAACAGCTCCTGATTCTTGAGAACGCCGATCACCCGGATCATGGCCTGGGAGTCGTAGCCGGCACGGGAAAGATATTCCGCTCCCAAACGATCCGCTTCCAGTTCGTGCTCCCGTCCGTAGCCGGAGAGCAAGGCATTGCCCAGCAGGTTGACGATGGATTGTCCTGCGCCGGAGGCCAGTTCCGGCAAGAAAATCGAGCCGATGGCCACCCCGATGTTGGCGGCCTGGGCCGCGGTGTATTGCTGCACGCCATGCCGGGCGGTGATATGCCCGAGTTCGTGGCCCAGCACCGCGGCCAGCTCGGCTTCGGAATTGAGATAAGCCATGATGCCCCGGGTGATGTAGACATAGCCGCCTGGCAGGGCGAAGGCGTTCACTTCGGGGGAATCCAGTACCGTGAAACGGTAGGCGAGGCCGGCTCGATGGCTGTTGCGGGCCAGCCGCTGGCCGATTTGATCCACGTATTTCTGCAGATCGGGGGCGGGGTAGGTTTGGTATTCCTTGCGGACTTCCGCATCCCCTTCGCGGCCGACCCGCAGTTCGTCGGGCTCGGACATCATCACGAACTGCTGGCGTCCGGTGACCGGATTTTCGGCGCATTGGACCAGCAGCAGGCCCAGCCCCAAGGCCGATAGGATGCGGAGCAGGGATTTTCCGGGTCTATTTCTCATGGCTTGCGCGGAACGGGAGCGATGCGGTGAATTCTACAAGCCCCCGGACGTTCCGGAAACCAGGGAGGGCAAGGCGGCCGTTCCGGCTGGGGGCGCATCGCCCAACAACGGTTGCGGCAAGAAAAAACAAAAAACCGAAGGGCCTTGGTTTAAGGCCAAGAAGGACAGGCTCGCGGCCGGCGCCTAGCTTTTGGCGGCGAAACCCTTGCTGGCGTATTTCTGCCGGAATTTCTCGACCCGGCCCGCGGTATCGACGATCTTCTGCTTGCCGGTATAGAAAGGGTGGCAGGCGGAACACACTTCCACGTGCAGAGTGGGTTTTCCGAGGGTGGAGCGGGTGGCGAAGCTGTTGCCGCAACTGCAATTGACGGCGACTTCCGCGTAGTCGGGGTGGATATCGGGCTTCATGGCGATCTTGAATAGGTTCCAAATAGCCGCGCATTATGGGGGAGCGGGCGGTTTCAGGCAAGCGCTCTTCTGGTCCCTGCACCGACATGCCTAGCCGATGATCGGGAGTAGGGGGATCCCGGCCGCTTCCGGCGGTGCGGTTGGTACCGGGAGGGGGAATCGAACCCCCATGGTGTCACCACCGCGGGATTTTGAGTCCCGTGCGTCTACCAATTCCGCCATCCCGGTAAAGGGCGCCATTATGCGATAAAGCTTCTTTCCGGGCAACGCGGCTTCGGTGTTTCGCTGTGAGCTGACCGTATAATCCCGGCCCATGCGAGCCAGTGATTTCGATTTCGAATTGCCCGAGGCATTGATCGCCCAGTTTCCTCCCGAGCGGCGGGGGGCGTCGCGGCTGCTGTATCTGAACGCCCCGGCGGGGGAGCTGCGGGATGCCGGGTTCGACGCCTTCTGCTCTTTCGTCGGTCCCGGCGATCTGCTCGTGTTCAACGACACCCGGGTGATCAAAGCCCGCTTGATGGCGGCGAAGGAAACCGGGGGCAAGGTGGAAATGCTGGTGGAGCGCATCCTGAACGAAGGACAGGTGCTGGCTCAGTTGCGAGCCAGCCATCAGCCGCGTCCCGGCAGCCGCTTGCGGTTGCCGGGGGGCGGGGAAGCGCGGGTGGTGGAGCGCCAAGGAGAATTCCATCGGCTGGCGTGGGATCTGGAAGAAGCCGCGGAAACCTACCTGGAGCGCCACGGCAGCGTGCCGCTGCCGCCTTATATTCGGCGTCCCGCCGATGCCGGGGATGCGTTCCGCTATCAGACCGTGTATGCCAAGCATCCGGGGGCGGTGGCGGCGCCCACCGCCGGGCTGCATTTCGATTCGTCCATGTTGGATCGCGTTCGCGCCGCCGGCGCGGACTTGGCCTATCTGACGCTGCACGTGGGCGCGGGAACTTTCCAGCCGGTGCGGGCGGAGGATCTGCGACGGCATCGCATGCATACCGAACGCTATTGCATTCCGCCGGATACCGCCCGCCGCATCCAACAAACCCAAACCCAAGGCGGCCGGATTTTAGCGGTGGGCACGACCGTGTTGCGGGCCTTGGAATCGGCGGCGGACGGTCGGGGAGTACAAGCCGGGGAGGGAGAAACCCGGCTGTTCATCACCCCCGGCTACCGCTTCCGGGTGGTGGACCGGCTGCTGACCAACTTTCATTTGCCCCGCTCCACGCTGCTCATGCTGGTCTGCGCGTTCGGCGGCAGCGAGGCGGTGCGGAAGGCCTATCGTCATGCCGTGGCGGAGCGCTACCGATTCTTCAGCTATGGCGACGCCATGCTGATCGAGCGGAGCTGAAACGCCAGCCGCGCCGCTTGACCGACAAACGCTCAGTCCGTTTTTTTGTTGCGTTTCGCCCGAGGGTGGGCCTGGTCGTAGATACGGGTCAAGTACTGGTGATCCAGGTGAGTGTAGACCTGGGTGGTGGACAGATGGGCGTGGCCCAGCAATTCTTGGACCGCCCGCAAATCGCCGCTGGATTGCAGCAAATGGCTGGCGAAGGAGTGCCGCAGGACATGGGGGTGGACATGCGCCGACAGGCCCTGCTGCCGGGCCCGCAGAGCGATGCGCTGCTGGATGCCTCGCACTCCGAGGCGCTCCCCCCGATGGTTGAGGAACAGCGCCGATTCTCCGGGTCGCGCCAGGCGCTCCCGCAGCGTCAGCCAGTCTTGCAGCGCGGCGACGGCATGGCGGCCCACCGGAACGACGCGGGTCCGGTTGCCCTTGCCGGTGACCCGCAGCGTTTTTTCCCGCAAATCCAGCGCCGCCGGATCGAGGCCGGCCAACTCGGAAAGCCGCAGCCCGGAAGAGTAAAACAGCTCGCAAATCGCTCGGTCCCGCACCGCCAGCGGCTCGTCGCCGGGAATCTCGACCAGTCGGCCGGCATCGTCGGGCGACAGGGCGTGGGGCAGGGTCGGGGGAGCTTTCGGCGGACGGATGCCGGCGCAGGGGTTATGGCCCATTTTTTCCTGCCGGCCCAGGAAGCCGAAAAATCCGCGCCAAGCCGACAGCACTCGCGCCAGGGAGCGCCCGCTCAGTCCCCGGGCATGCAGCGTCGCGACGAAGCGGCGGATCTGGTGGCTTTGCAGGGTGTCGAGGGGAGCGGCCGCGGCCAGTTCCAGCAGCAGCCCGATATCCCGCTGATAGGCCGCCACGGTGTGGGGGCTCAAGCGCCGCTCCGCGCTCAGATGGGCCAGATAACGCTGAAGCGGCGCTTGTGGATCCTGGTTTTGCGCCGCGTCCATGTCGCTGGGGTGGGGGGTTACAACAAGCGGGTCAGCAAGACGCTGGCCAATTCGCCGAGGCGCTGGAGATAAAGCGTCCCCGCTTCCGGAAGAAAGCGCTGGGGATCCTCGCTGGCGAGGCATAGCAGGCCGATGGGCTGCCATGCCCGCAGCGGCACATAGGCAAAAGAGCGGGCCGAGTCGCCGGCGGCGCCGAACCAGGCCCCGGTGTCCAGCAGCGCTTGCTGGGCGCAGCGGGGCAGATCCAGGCTTTCGGCGAACAGCCGGGATTCCTCGGAGAGAGGCAGGAACTCGGGCAGGTCGGGATGGGAGTTCGCCCCGGGCCACAGTCGCAGCCTTGCGTGAGGAATGCCGAAGCCCTCCCGCAGTTGTTTGTAGAGGGTTTCGATCAGGTCGGCAGCCGTTCCGGCCGCCAGCATCGACAAGGTCAGACGGTGCAGCCGCTCGCCGGTGACGTCGTTTTCCTCGCCGAATTGCACCATCTCCTTGAGCTTGCGCTCCAGCAGCCGGTTTTTTTCCCGCAGCGCCAGCACCTGGCGTTCACCCAGCGAGACGGCGTGTGTTCCGTGGGGATGAGGCAAGGAGAGATCCGCCAGAACATCGGCGTGTTCCTGGAAAAATTCCGGGTGCTCCCGAAGATATTCGGCGACTTGCTGGGCTTGAATCATGGGTGCTCCTTGCGACGGTCCTGGGGATTGATCCGGGGAAATTCTACCATTCGGGGGTGGGGCGCGGTGTCACCCGATTGACATTCTCCTGTCATCCGGCGGTCTTGGACGGAGGGCAGACTGACGAGCCATGGAGAGCCCACCCATTCTGTTGCAGGAATTGCCCACCGACCGTCCGCGATTGCGCATCGCGGTGGTGACGGAAACCTATCCACCGGAAATCAACGGCGTGGCCATGACCATCGGCCGCGTGGTGCAGGGCTTGCAGCAGCGGCAGCACCGGATTCAGTTGATCCGGCCGCGCCAAAGCCGCTCGGATCAAGCCGCCCAGGGAGAGTCCCTGGAGGAGGTGTTGGCCCGAGGACTGCCCATTCCCCGCTATGACAGCTTGAAGGTGGGATTGCCGGCCAAATCGGCGCTGGTCCGGTTGTGGTCCTTGCGGCGGCCGGACATCGTCCATGTGGTCACCGAAGGCCCCCTGGGCTGGTCCGCCCTGGCGGCGGCTCGCAAGCTCAAGCTGCCGGTCAGCACCGATTTTCACACCAATTTCCATCGCTATAGCCGGCACTACGGCGTGGGCTGGCTGGAGAAGCCTATCGCCCTTTACCTGCGCAAATTCCACAACCGGGCCGGCTGCACCATGGTGCCCACCGAAGCGGTACGGGCTGATTTGCGGCGGCACGGTTATCGGAACGTCGAAGTGGTGGCCCGGGGGGTGGACACGACCTTGTTCCATCCCGCCAAGCGCAGCGAGGAGTTGCGGTGTCAGTGGGGCGCGGGCCCCGAGGATTGGGTGGTGATCCACGTCGGCCGTCTGGCCCCCGAGAAGAATCTGCCGTTGCTGTTCCAGGCCTTCGATGCGCTGGCGGCCCGCCGGCCTGGTGCCCGGCTGGTACTGGTGGGGGACGGTCCGGACGGCTCCGCGTTGCGGGGCCGTCATCCTCGCCATGTGTTTGCCGGAATGCGGCAGGGCGAAGACTTGGCGGCTCATTATGCTTCCGGAGATTTGTTTTTGTTTCCCAGCTTGACCGAAACCTACGGCAACGTGACGCTGGAGGCCATGGCCAGCGGCCTGCCGGTGGTGGCCTACGACTACGCGGCGGCGGCGGAATACATCCGCCACGGAGTCAACGGCTTGCTGGCTCCTTACGATGATGGGGCGGCTTTCGTCGGCTTGGCCGCGGGCTTGGCCGGCGACGGGCGAAGGCCCGCCGAGCTTGGAGCGCGGTCCAGGCAAACCGCCCAGGGATTGACCTGGGAACGGATTATGGAGTCCTTTGAACGAGTGCTGCTGGAACAGATACGCAAACAGGAGGCCCACCATTTCCTGGCTGACTCTGCCGCCGCTCAGCCGGATCGATAGCTGGGATCGGGCGCTGTGCCTGCGCCTGAACCGGGCCAGCCGGTGGGCTTGGCTGCACCGGTTTTTTTGGTGGGCGAGCCGGCTGGGGGACGGGGTGTTCTGGTATGGGCTGATGCTGCTGTGCGTCGTTTGGGATCGGCCCGGCGGACTGGCCGCCGCTTTTCATATGGGCATGGTCGGGGTGGCGGGAGCTGGGATCTACAAAATGCTGAAAACCCGGACTTCCCGGCCGCGGCCGTACCGCAAGGATCCGGGGATCCGCTGCGGGGCGCTGCCGTTGGACGAATTCAGTTTTCCCTCCGGCCATACCTTGCATGCCGTGGCTTTCAGCCTGGTGGCGGTGGCCTATTATCCAGCCCTGGCATGGCTGCTGGCGCCCTTTACCGTGCTGGTGGCCTTGTCCCGCATGGTGCTGGGCCTGCATTACCCCAGCGATGTGCTGGCGGGGGCGGTCATCGGCTTCGGCCTGGCCAAGCTTTCCTTCTGGTGGCTGATTTTTTCTTTCGGCCACGGATGAAAAAAATCCCGGGGCAGCGGCCTGCCGGGTTTCGAGGTTGTCGACGGGTTGCACGGCTCCGCATGCCACGTCGGAGTTTCTCCTTCCAAAATCCGATTGATCTGAGGAAGCTGCCGCTGGGTATGGACCAAATAACGGTCGAAGCGCCGGCACATCCCCTCGTCCCAATTTCTCACTGTTCGGTAAAAGCCTTGCGGGAAGCGACTGCGGCGTAGCGCCGTCTCCCCCGTTATCAGCAGGCCCAACGCACGCCCGGCGATTTGCCGTGAGCAGTCGAAATGGGCGGCGACGAATTCCGCCAGCCTTGGTTCGGCCAGCAACTGGATCGGACGCGTCCGCAAATGGGGGGCGATATGGGCATCCATGGCCCATTCCGACAGGGCATGGGTCAGCATGGAAACCCGGCCCCAGCGGGTTTCGTGGGCGGGCACGAAGTGGTGGTGGGCGACGATGTCCACCATGAGGTGGCTGGCATACCCCAGGGCCAGCGCCCGGTGCTCCGGACTATCGGCGTCGGCCAACAAGCGCCGCGCCGTTTCCCACTCATGGTTGTTTTTGAACGCGGTGGTGCGGGCCGGCACTCCCATCAGGGCCAAGTCCGGCAGGCAGGCTCCGGCCAGGGCCAGCTCCGGGAAGCGCTGTGCCGCTTTGCGAAAACGGGAGTCCAGCAGGGGCACGGTGCAGATCAGCAATTGCGTAAAATGCACATGGGTATAGAGTCCCCAGGCCCAGGCATCATGGCTGAAAAGCAGCAGCGGCAAGGCCCAGATCAGCGGTCGAAGCGGCGCGGTTCCCACGGGCCGCGATGATCCTCCCAGGGTGCGACGCTTTCATGACCGGCGGATCATATTCATTTGACAGTAGAGGCAAGATGCCGGCTGATATAATCCGGCGGTTCTTCTATTGTCGGATGTCCATCCATGCACACGCTGATCTGCGGTTCCATGGCCTACGACACCATCATGGTGTTCGGCGACCGCTTCAAAAACCACATCCTGCCGGAGCAGATCCACATTCTGAACGTGGCGTTCCTGGTGCCGGAGATGCGGCGCGAATTCGGCGGCTGCGCCGGCAATATCGCCTACAATCTGCAACTGCTGGGAGGCTCGCCGCTGATCATGGCCACGCTGGGAGACGATGGGGGGCCTTATTTGCGGCGGCTGGGGGAGCTGGGACTGCCCGCCAGCCACGTGCTTCAAGTGGCGGGCACTTTCACGGCCCAGGCGTTCATCACCACCGACCTGGACGACAATCAAATCACCGCTTTCCATCCCGGAGCCATGAACCATGCGCATCGCAATCGGGTCGAACAGGCTCGGGACGTCGAGCTGGGGATCGTCGCCCCCGACGGACGGGAAGGGATGGTGCGGCACGCCAGGGGGTTTCACGAGGCAGGCATCCCTTTTATGTTCGATCCGGGCCAGGGCTTGCCGATGTTCGACGGCAAGGAGTTGCTGGAATTTATGGATCTGGCGGATTACGCCGCCCTCAACGATTACGAGGCAAAGCTGCTGCAGGAACGTACCGGCCAATCCCTGGAAAAACTGGCCGGGCGGGTGCAAGCCCTGGTGGTCACTTTGGGGGAGCGAGGGTCTGTTATCTACGCCGAGGGTCAACGCTGGGATATCCCCAGCGTTAAACCCGAGGCGGTGGTGGATCCCACCGGTTGCGGCGATGCTTACCGGGCCGGCTTGCTTTACGGCATCGCTCAAGGCTACGACTGGCCCACCTGCGGACGCCTGGCCTCGGTGATGGGAGCCATCAAGATCGCCCGGCGGGGGGGGCAGAACCACCGTCCGAGCCGAGCAGAAATCGGGGAGGGCTACTTCAGCCATTTTGGCCACCGGGTTTGGTGAAAGACATTTGAATCAAGAGGATAGAAAATGAGCAGACTGGCGATATCGGTATTGTTGGCGGCGGCGCTGCTGCAGGGTTGCGCTTCCAGCTTGTCGGGTAGCAGTTATTCCCGGGAGCAGGCCCGCACCGAGCAGAATGTGCGTTTCGGCGTGGTGGAGAGCGTCCGGCAAGTGCAGATCGAGGGCACGAAGAGCCGGGTGGGTTCCGCCGCCGGGGCGGTGGTGGGCGGCATCGCCGGCAGCGAGATCGGCCAAGGCAAGGGCAGCGCGGTGGGCACGGTGCTCGGCGCGGTGGGCGGCGCCGTTGCCGGCCACGCCATCGAGGAGGCCACCACCCGCAAGGGCGGGCTGGAAATCACCGTGAAGCTGGAGGGCGGGCGCACCCTCGCGGTGGTGCAGGAGGCGGACGAGGCTTTCCGGCCCGGCGAACGGGTGCGGGTGCTGTCGGGGGGCGGCGTGACCCGGGTGACCCACTGACCGGCCGATCTTTGGCTTCCGGCTGTCATCGAACTTTCACTGCCGCGTCACCCCCAAGTCATGGAAGGGATTTAGTGTTTCACCGGACCCAATTTGTGGAGGTGAAACATGCAGATCAGCCCTATCGCGGCGGAACGGACCGGCAGCGGCAAACTGACGGTGCGGCTGGCTCAGGCTCCCGAGGAGATTCTCGATGCTCAGCGGCTGCGTTACAAGGTGTTCGTCGAGGAAATGGGCGCCCGCCTTCCTGTCCGGCATCAGGGGGTGGATCAGGATATCTACGACCCTTATTGCGATCACCTGCTGGTGCTGGATGGGGAGAGCAACGAGGTGGTCGGCACCTACCGTATCTTGCCCAGCGCCCAAGCCAAGCGCCTCGGAGGATTTTATTCGGACGACGAGTTCGATCTCACCCGGATTCAGCATCTGCGGATGCAAGTGGCCGAAGTGGGCCGCTCCTGCGTGCATCCCGATTACCGGGGCGGGGCGGTGATCGCCTTGCTATGGTCCGGGCTGGCCCAATACATGATGACTCACGGCTACCAATATCTGATGGGCTGCGCCAGCATGAGCATGGCGGACGGCGGCCACGGCGCCGCCAGCCTGTATGCGCGGGTGGCGCAGCATCATCTGTCCCCCATCGAGTACCGGGTGTTCCCCCGCTGTCGCTTGCCCCTGGAGGCTTTGGATCATGATCGGCAGTTGGCGGTGCCGCCCCTTCTCAAAGGCTACCTGCGCTTGGGGGCTTATGTGTGCGGAGAGCCGGCCTGGGATCCGGATTTCAATACCGCGGATTTGCTGCTGCTCTTGCCCATGGCGCGGCTGAATCAGCGCTATGCCCGGCATTTCATGAAATAACGGAACCGGCAAGCCCGCCATGACTTCACGCCCAAGCTCGCCGGTGATTCGGCTCTGGCGCTTCGTCCGCCTGGGCCTCCATTTGGCTGGCGGAATGGCCATCGCCGGCTGGGTGTTCCCCTGGGTTTCCTCCCGCCACCGCCGGACGGTCTCCCGCCGCTGGTCGCGGCATGTGCTGCGGATTCTGAATATCCGGCTGGAAGTCCACGGCGAAATTCCCGACCACCGGGAAATCCCCGGCGTTCTGTTGGCCAACCACGTATCCTGGTTGGACATCGTGGTGCTCAACGCGGTGTTTCCGGCCCGCTTCGTCGCCAAGGCCGAAGTCCGCTCCTGGCCCGTGGTGGGGTGGCTGGCGGCCAAGGTGGGGACTTTGTTTATAGAGCGGGGCGCCGCCCGGCACGCGGCGCGGCTCAATGGGCGGATTCTCGAAGTGCTGATCCGAGGCGAGGCGGTGGCGGTGTTTCCAGAGGGAACCACCAGCGAAGGGGATCAGTTGCGGCCGTTTCGCCCCGCCTTGCTGGCGCCGGCGATTCATGCCCGGGTTCCGGTGCGGCCGGCGGCCATCCGGTTTCACCGCGCTTCCGGGGAACTCTGCCGGGCGGCGGCTTTTGTCGGCGACATCGGATTTCTCGGCTCCCTGGCCCAGGTGTTGCGGGAATCCGAGATGCGGGTGCGGGTGACATTGCTGCCCCCCATTATGGCGGCGGATCGGCATCGCCGGGAAATTGCCCAGTTGACGCGGGAGGCGATTGCCGGCGCCCTGGGAATCAACGTTGATGACAACTTGCCTGGAACACCTGCCGATCCTCAAGACGCACCGCCGATAGTTGCCGCCCCCACAGACAGCCGCTGTCCAAGCCCAGTTCCCGTTCCCGTACCATAAGCCCCAGCGCCGACCAATGGCCGAATAGGATGGTCGTGCCGGCGCTTTTTCGGCCGGGGGCGTCGAACCAAGGGAAATAGCCCGCCGGCGCGGAATCGAGCGCGCCCTTGTGGGCAAACTCCATGGCCCCGTCGACCGTGCAGAACCGCATGCGGGTCATGGCGTTGGTGATCGCCCGCAAGCGGGCATCGCCGGTCAAATCCGGATGCCAGCGGCGCGGGTTGTTGCCCCGCATGTGGGCCAGGGTGTCCCGGTAACTCGGCCTCCGCAGAGCGGCCTCCACTTCTTCGGCCAAGGCCGCGGCTTCGGCGACGCTCCATTGGGGCAGCAACCCGGCGTGGACCATGGCGTATTCCGCCTCCCGGTGGAGCAAGGGACGATGGCGCAGCCAGTGCAGCAGTTCCTCCCGATCCGGCGCCGCCAGCACATCGCCGAAAGTATCGCTAGGGTGAGGAGGTGAAAGGCCTTCGGCCACCGCCAACAGATGCAGATCGTGATTGCCCAGCACCGTCGTCGCCCGCTCTCCCAGACCTCGGACAAAGCGCAGCACGTCCAGCGATTGGGGTCCCCGATTCACCAGATCCCCGACCAGCCAGAGCCGATCCTGCCGCGGATCGAAGCCGCAGGCCTCCAGCAGGGCGCGGAAGGGACCGAAACAGCCTTGAATATCCCCGACGGCGTAGGTGCTCATGAGGGGATCGGCGAAAGGACGGCCCGCCGGAGGCGGACCCGAAGATAGGCCGGTTACTTGCCGGCGGCGGTTTTGGGCGCCGGCTCCTTGAAGCTGGCGCCGGACTGGTTGGCCATGGCGATCACCGCCCGCCGCATATCCTCGTCGCTGAGATCGGGATTGCCGCCCCGCGCCGGCATCTGGCGGATGCCTTTAATGGCATTGGTGGCCAAGGCATCCAATCCGTTGGCGATGCGCTTGGCCCAGGCAGCCTTGTCGCCGATCTTGGGAGCATTGAGGGCGCCGGTGGCATGGCAGGCAGCGCAGGACGCTTTGACGATGTCTTCGCCGCTCCTTTCCACCTTGGGAGCGTTGGAGTCAACGACGGCCACTTCCCCCACGGGCTTGAGGCGCTCGGCCACCGCCTGCTCCGACATGGCGGAGCTTTCCGGGCTGTCCGATGTCCCCGTGGTGATCAATTGGGCCAGCAACAAGGCGCCGAAGATGGGAACGAGGAAGCTGAACGCCACGATGATGATCAACTGCTTGGGGGTCTTGATGAAAGATCTGTGTTTTTCGTGATCGCTGTTCATGAATATCCTCGGTGGCTCGCGGGTGACGTTTGGACCGCGGGATTATAGCCGCAACCGGATTCGGGCAAAAGCACGGCCAAGAGTTGTTATTTCTCCCGGGCCATGCTAAACAATGGCGAACCCATTTGCATAATAATCCGGGGCAACAAGAAAAACTTGCGTTGGTAACTGTCAGGGAGGCTCGGGATGTCCGGAGCAAGCGTCGACCCCCAAGGCTTTGTGTGGCTGATCG
>JAHFQX010000018.1 GCA_023259135.1 Betaproteobacteria bacterium
AGCAGCTTCAGCGACAGTCGCCGCCGCCCCAGCGCCATCGCCAGGGCGCCGGTGGCGCCCATCGCCCCGCCCTCGGTCGGCGTCGCCACGCCGAGGAAAATCGTGCCGAGCACCAGGAAGATCAGCGCCAGCGGCGGGATCAGCACGAAGGTCACGCGCTCGGCGATCCGGGACAGCAGGCCGAGCTCGAGGAAATGGTTGATCACCGAAGCCAGGAAGGCCACCCCAACCCCCACGGAGGTGGATACCACCAGCAGCATGTCCGTGGGCGCGTCGGGAGGGTAGTAGAGCTTGGCGAACGCGACGGATGCTCCTGTGGCGACGAGTGCCAGCGCGATCAGTGACGGCGTGCCGCTGCTGCCGTTGTCCTCGCGGAAGGTGCGCGCCTCCAGCGGCAATGCCGGCGCCCACGACGGCTTGAAAATGGCGATGCCTGCCGCGTACAGCACGTACAGACCGGTCAGCGCCAGGCCAGGAACAAAGGCTCCCGCGTACATGTCGCCCACCGACTTGCCGAGCTGATCGGCCATGACGATCAGCACTAGCGAAGGCGGGATGATCTGCGCCAGCGTGCCGGAGGCGGCGATGACGCCGGAGGCGAGGCGCCGGTCGTAGCCGTAGCGCAGCATGATCGGCAGCGAGATCAGGCCCATGGAGATCACCGAGGCCGCCACCACGCCGGTGGTCGCCGCCAGCAGCGCGCCTACAACGATCACGGCGAAAGCGAGGCCGCCCCGCAGCGGGCCGAACAGTTGGCCGATGGTGTCGAGCAGGTCCTCGGCCATGCCGCTGCGCTCCAGGATCAGGCCCATGAAAGTGAAGAACGGCACCGCCAGCAGGGTATCGTTGGACATCACGCCCCAGACGCGCTGCGGCAGCGCCTGGAACAGCGAAGGTTCCAGCAGGCCCAGTTGGATCCCGATCAGCCCGAAGAAAATGCCGTTGGCGGCGAGCGCAAAGGCCACCGGGTAGCCGAGGAGCAGAAAGACCACTAGCGCCGCGAACATCAGCGGCGCCAGGTTGTGGGTCAGCAATTCGATCACGCGGCCTGTCCCCGCTGCTTCCGTATCTCCTCGGCGAGTTGTTCCTCGGGGCTCGACTCCTCCTGTTTTTCGGTCGGGTCGGGGATCAGCCCGCGCAGGAACGCGATGCGCTTGATCAACTCGGAGAGGCCCTGCAGCACCAGCAGGAAAAAGCCGACCGGCACCATCAGCCGGGCCGGCCAGATGATCAGACCGCCGACGTTGGTCGAAACCTCATTGTGCCGGTAGGCATCGACGAACACCGGCCAGGACAGCCACATGATGGCGATTGCCATCGGCAACAGAAAAAAGACGGTGCCGAGGATGTCGATCCCTATCTGCACCCGCTTCGACAGGCGCCCGGAGATGACGTCGATGCGCACATGCTGATTGTGCAGCAGGGCGTAGCCGGCGCAGAACAGGAACACGGCCGAAAACAGGTACCACTGGAGCTCCAGCCAGGCGTTGGAACTCATGTTGAAAGCGTAGCGGATAACCGCGTTGCCGGCGCTCACCAGCACGGCCACCAGTATCAGCCAGTAGGTGAGCCGGCCGATGCGCTCGGTGAGGCCATCGATCAACTGGCTCAATTTCAGCAGTAAGATCACGGTATTTCCCCCTGAGAAATTTCAGCGTCCGCGGTCTTGATCTTCGTTGCCGGGTTCTGGCATGCCGGCTGGCGGGACTGGTCGGGATTATAAGCGGGAAAGCGGAGACATTTCCATTTGGCGTTGACGCTCCGCGAGCGTCTCCCCGTGCCGCTTGTGGACAGGCGCGCTAGAGCCGCAGCCCGACGCGCTGGCCGTCCGCCATGGCCTCGAGGATGCCTTGCGGCGTGACGCAGTCGCCGATGAGGTATACCTCAGCCCCTTTCTCCGCCAGTTCCTGCTGCAGGCTGCGCTCTGGCGTGCCCCCCGTGGCGAGCACGATGGTGTCTGCCGTGATCACCTCGCGCAGGCCCTCGGCGTTGGTAATCACCACCCCCTCGGGCGCGATCGCCTCGTAGTGGACGCCGGTAAGCGTGCGCACCCCCTTGGCGGCGAGGCGACGGAGCAAGGCGATGCGCGGGCTGGGATTGATCTTGGTGGCGAGGGCCGGACCGCGGCGCAGGACCGTCACCTGCTTGCCTGCCTCGGCGAGAAACTCGGCCGTCTCGCAGCCGACGAGTTCGCCGCCGATCACGGCGACGCGGGCACCGACCGCGGCCTCGCCGGCGAGGACAGCGAGCGCGGTGACCCCCCGGGCTTTAGCCAGGCCGGGTAAATCGGGGATCGCGGGCAGCGTGCCGCTGGCAAGGACCACCGCATCGGGCTGCTGCTCGGCGACGAGCGCCGGAGTGGCGGGTCGGCCGAGCTCGACCTGCACCCCCAGCTTGGCCAGTTGCCCCACCAGGTACCGCCGCAGGTCGGCGATCTCCTCTTTCTCGGGTGGCTTGGCGCCCGGGACCAACTGTCCGCCAAGCTCGGGTTCTTTCTCGAAGAGCACCACGCGATGGCCGCGGAGGGCGGCGACGCGGGCCGCTTCCATGCCTGCCGGGCCGCCGCCGACCACCACCACCCGCTTCGACGGCGCGGCCGGGCGCGGCCGGGACTCGCGCTCCCGGCCCAGCGCCGGATTCACGGGGCAAATGATGGGCGCGCCGGTGGCAAGGAGGCCATCACGACACTTCACGCAGCCAAGGCAGGGGCGAATCTCGTCCAGCGCGCCATCGATCACCTTGCGCGGCAGCTCGGCATCGGCGATCAGCGCGCGGCCGAAGGCGATGAAGTCGGCCTGGCCGGCGGCGAGCGCCTGCTCGCCGAGCGCCGGGGTCATGCGGCCGACGGCGATCACCGGCACGGCGACGGCCTGCTTCACGGCGGTGGCGAGCGGCAGCAAAAAGCCCGGCGTACGCGGGGTGGACGCCCACATCACCGGATGCCCATAGCCGAAGGCGGAGACATGCGCGGCAGCGGCGCCGGCGACCGCGGCCATCGCCGCGACGGCCGCTGCCTCCTCGGCAGGGATGCCCTCCGGCATGCCGATTTCCTGGCCGTTGAGGCGCACCCAGACCGGGAAATCGGGACCCACCGCATCGCGGCTGGCACGGATGATCTCAAGCAGGAACCGGGCGCGGCCGGGCAGGTCGCCGCCATATTCGTCGGTTCGCTTGTTGGTGGCGCGGGAGAGGAAGTTGGCGATGAGATAAGAGTGGGCGCCGTGAATTTCGACGCCGTCGAAGCCGGCCTCCCGTGCCCGTCGCGCGGCGCCGGCGAAGCGCTGCACGACGGCGCCAATCTCGTCCCGGCTCAGCTCGCGGGGCGCCTCGCCGCCGCCGGGGGCGAGGGGCGAAGGCCCGACGGGCTGGGCGCCGGCCAGCCGCGATTTGGCGACCCGGCCGGCATGGAATAACTGAATTGCCGCCGCCGCGCCGGCCTCGTGGATGGCGTCGGCCAGGCGCGACAGCCCGGCGAGGCAGCGATCGTCGTCAACTCTGGGCTGGTTGAGCATGCCCATGCCCTCTGGAAAATCGACGCAACTGCCCTCGACGATGACCAGTCCGGCGCCGCCCCGCGCCCGCTCGGCGTAGTAGGCCACTTGCCGCTCGGTGATCAGGCCCTCGGCCGAGGCGAAGCCGGTGCCCATGGGGGCCATGACCATCCGGTTGCGCAACTCCAGCCGTCCAATCCGCCCAGGTTTCAGGAGCCGCTCGAAGGCCAGCTCAGCGTTCATTTCTTCCTCCAATCCCGGCGGTAGCGCCAGGCGCCTGCTTGGTCACGCCCTTGATTGGGGCCAACGATAGCCATCTCCCCCAATAGGCTGGCATTCAATAAGATCGGGGCATGCCAAGGACATTCTGGCCGATGAACGCCAGGATCAGGTTGGTCGAGATGGGGGCGACGCGGAAATGGCGGCTCTCCCGCCAGACCCGTTCCACGTCGAACTCGCGGGCAACGCCGAATCCGCCGTAGGTTTGCATGCACACATCGGCCGCTTTCCATGCGGCTTCCGCCGCCAGATGCTTGGCCGCGTTTGCCTCGTAGCCGCAGGGCTTGCCGGCGTCCAGCAGCATGGCGGCACGGCGCGCCATGAGGTCGGCGGCGTCGAGTTGGGCATAGGTGTCGGCGATGGGAAACTGGATGCCCTGATTGGCGCTGATCGGGCGGCCGAAGACGACCCGCTGGTTAGCATAGTCCACCGCCTTGCGAATGAACCAGTTGCCGTTGCCGAGGATGGCGCCGCAAGCGAGGGTGCGCTCGGCATTCATGCTGGATAGGATGTAGGTAAATCCTTCGCCTTCCTCGCCGATGCGGTTTTCCGCCGGCACGATGGCATCGTTGAAGAACACTTCGTAGGTAAGGTGGTTGGTCATGATGTCGATTGGGCGGATCTCGATCGTTTTGTCACGCAGCCCCTGTTTCACATCGACCAGAAATACCGAAAGCCCATGCTTTTTGTGCTTCATTTCCTCTACCGGGGTGGTGCGGGCGAGCAGCAGCATGAGGTCGGTGTGGCCGGTGCGGGAAATCCAGATCTTCTGCCCGTTTATCACATAGCGGTTGCCATCGCGCACTGCCCGCGTCTTGAGTCTTAGGGTATCGGTGCCGGCGCCGGGTTCGGTAACGCCGAAGGACTGCAGGCGCAGCTCCCCGGTCGCGATCTTGGGTAGGTAATGTTCCTTCTGGCTTTCGTTGCCGTGCTTGAGCACCGTGCCCATGGTGTACATCTGGGCGATGCAGGCCCCGGCGTTGCAGCCCTCCTCGTGAACGGTTTGCAGAATGACTTGAGCGGCGCGGAACGGCAGGCCGGAGCCGCCATATTGCTCCGGAATGAGAGCCGCCAGATATCCCCCGCTGGCCATGGCGTTGACGAAGGCGTCAGGATAGTCTCCCTTTACGTCCAGATCCCGCCAGTACTTTCCGGGAAAGGCCGCACAGAGCTTGCGGACGCTGTCGCGCAGCTCCGGATAATCCCGGTCGATCCGGACTGCGCTCCCGTCATGGGTTTGTTCCGTCGCTGTCATATCTCTACTCCATTTCGTCTAAGCAAACCAGCGGCGCCGGCAATGCCCGTTGTCTAGCGTCCCTTGAAAACGGGCGGGCGTTTTTCGTTGAAGGCGCGAATGCCCTCGTGGCGATCCTCGGAAGTCACCAGACGGTAATAGGCTTCCAGGGCAAAACGGTGAGACGTCTTGCGGTCCACGTCCAAGCTTACGTTCATCGACTTTTTGGCCTGCTTCACCGCCAGCGGGGCGTTGGCGCAGATTGCATTGGCGACGTCGAGCACTTCTTCCATCAGTTTCCCCGGCGCGCATATTCGATTGACCAGGCCCCATTCGAGGGCGGTCTCGGCGTTGATGGGGCGCGCGGACAGCACAAACTCTTTTGCCCGCCGCTCGCCGATGATCCGCGGTAAAACGGAAACTCCGCCGCCTCCCGGCATGATGCCGCGGCTCACTTCGGTGATGGCGAACTTGGCATGGGGAGCGCAATAGCTGAAGTCGCAGCCCAGCGTTATTTCCAATCCCCCCGCGTAGGCGACGCCGTTGACGGCCACGATGATCGGTACCGGGCAGTCGGCCATGGCGAAAAGTCCCCGCTGGCCGTCCAAATGCTGGTCCAGCCATTCCTCGTTGGTCATGTGGTTGCGTTGCTTCAGATCCCCTCCGGAGCAAAACGCTTTTTCACCGGCCCCGGTCAGCACGATGCAGCGGATATCCCCCGGCCTTTGGGTGAGCGGGACAAATATATCTCCCAGCTCGCGCATCATTTGGGTGTTCATGGCGTTGTAGACTTCCGGCCGGTTGAGCGTTACGATCATCAGCCCATTGTCGCAGTGCTCCACAATGATGGTTTCGTACTTATCCTGCATGGCTCCCCCTTCCCGATTGATTCACAGCTTCCGCCGGCATCCTTGGCAACTTATCAGGGTGTTGAAAAACGCCCGAAATTCCCTTCGATACGCGCTTCGCGCTACTCAGGACGAACGGCAAGGTACTAATTCCGTTCGTCCTGAGTCGGCGGCTTGGCCGCCGTATCAAAGCCTGTCCTGAGCGAAGTCGAAGAGCGCCGTGGGCGTTTTTCAACACCCTGTTATGGGCCTTCGGGTTCGCTGCATTTAATGGGCATCATTTTTATACACGGATCGGCCGATGTCAATGAATCGTTTCAATTTGATCGTCAGCAAGCAGGCAGAGCCCGGCTCCGGATATTCTTGGGGGTTGCGGAAGGGGTCGGATTACCGGCGGCGAACGGCTGCGCGGCGGGTTGCGGTTTTATTGCCCGCAACGGTCGGAGGGGCGGCGCAAGACTGGCGAACAATGAGTTCCGTGGGCAAAATGATCCGATGGGGCTTACTTTTCTTGGGTTGCGTCTCTCCCAGCCGCTCCAGCAGGAGTTGGGCCGCTACCGTGCCCATTCCCGCGAAATCTTTCCGGATCACCGTGATGGATGGCGTGGCGAATTCGGCGAGGTCTGAATCACAGCCGTTGATGATGGAAATATCCTCCGGAATGCGGAGATGGGCTTCATTGATGGCGCGCAGCACGCCGGGCAGCATCATCGTGCCGCCGATGATGATGGCGGAGGGGGGGGACTCCATCGCCAGCAGGTCCGTCGTGCTTCGATAGGCTGAAGCGACCATGAAATCGCTGCGAACGATCAGCTGCTCTGCGGGGATCAATCCGCGGGCGGCATAAGCGCCGCGGAATCCGGCCTCGGTTTCGCGAGCCGGCCGGACCACCATGCTACCGGCCAGCAGAGCGATGCGTCGGTGGCCGAGTTCCAGCAAATAGTCGGTGGCCAAGGCGCTGCCGCCGCGATGATCTATCCATACCGTGTCGGTGTCGAGATCAAGTTCCCGGTCCAGCAGGATCATGGGTACGTTGACGGCCTTCAGGGCTTTTCGGAGTTTCGGTGAGCCCTCGTCGCATAGGGTCATCAACAGCCCGTCCATGCGGCGCCGCAGGAACATCTCGATGATCATCAATTCATGCTCGACCGAGTCATTGCCGTTGGCAAACACTAAGACATAGCCGGCTTTGTTCAATATCGGTTCCGCGCTATTGATGAATCCAACCATCATCGGAAAGGTCAGATTCCGCGCCAAGCTGCCGATCATCTTGGTGGAGTCGGTGCGCATGCTTTGCGCGATTGGATGGGGGCGATAACCGAATTTCCGAATGACCGCTTCCACCCGCCGCCGATTCTCCGGGCTGACCGATTTATGCCCGTTGAGAACGCGGGATACCGTCCCGACAGACACGGAAGCCGCATGGGCGATATCGCGAATGGTCGGTTTTTTGATCAACAGTTATTCCTTCTCAGGCCGAGAATTCGGCGCGAATCTTATCCGCGTGTTCCCCGAGAGCGGGAGCCCGGCCAATTCTATCAGCCTCCCCGGCGATGCGCAGGGGGGGCGCGACGATTTGCAGGGGCCCTTTCTCGGTTTCCATGGAGGCACGCCGCAGCGCCGGATGCTTGGCCAAATCGGCCACTTCATTGATGACGCCGTAGGCTATGGCGGCCCGGCGCAGCCGATCAACCATCGTAGGGCGATCAAGGTGGGAGAAAATCTCCTCGATTGCGGCATTCAAGGAGTTCCGATTGATGTTGCGGGCCGGATTGTCCGCGTATTCCGGCTGCTTGGCGAGTTCCGGGCGTTGCAGAACGATTTCACAAAACCTGAGCCACTCCCGCTGGTTTTGCACGGCGATAACCAGTTGCGTCCCATCCCCGATGCGGAAGGCGCCATAAGGCGCGATCAGAGAGTGGCTAAATCCGGTCCGTGGCGGCGCCTTCCCCGTCAGTTCGTATAGCGAGAGAAAGACGCTCATCCAATCCGCCAGGCAGTCGAACAGCGAAATCGACAAGCCCGCGCCGACGCCGGTGCGCTGACGGGCGACGATGGCTTGCAGAATGCCGGCGTAGGCATTGGTGGCGCAGACCATATCGCATATCGAGATCCCGCATCTGCCGGGGGCCTCCGGGGTCCCAGAAACGGCGGCCAGCCCGCTTTCGGCCTGAATCAACAGATCATACGCCTTCATGTCCCGGTAAGGTCCGTCCAGGCCATAACCGCTGACGTCGCAGGTGATGAGCCTGGGGTTGCGGGCACGCAATGCATCCGAGCCGAACCCCGCGCGCTGGGTGGCGCCGGGGGCCAGGTTCTGAATGAAGACATCGGCTTGATCTATGATTTTGTGCAGCAGCCCGGCATCCTCGGGGTTCTTGAGGTCCAGCGTGATGGATTCCTTGCCCCGGTTAAGATAGGCGAAAAACAGGCTATCCCCTTTCCAGTGGGAATCATAGGCTCGGGCGAAATCGCCTTCCAGGCGCTCCACCTTGATGACCCTGGCACCGGCTTCCGCCAAGCGCGTCCCGCAAAATGGCGCGGCCACGGCTTGACCGATTTCGACGACCAGAATGCCTGCCAATGCATCGTTCATCATTGCCGTCACAACAACCCCCTTGGTTCAAAATGAAACGTTTCCATGATACTATAAATGCGCGCCTGGGCGGGAAGCGGCTAGGCAGAAAGCCGCCGGCCGCGAATAATGCTGATTTTGGGCAATTCGGGTGGGAGTCGACCCCTGGCCCGTCATGGAGCAAAATACCATTGCCGCGCCAAGTGGTTGTTGAATATAAACCAACGTAGAGGAGGAGTGATTCATGAGCAAGGTCCGAATGATCCAATGTGGAGCGCTGGCCGGGGTCCTATGGATGGCGGTCGCCACCGGTGTCCAGGCTGACCCGATCAAGATGCGGATTTCGGTCGATAGCCCGGCGCAGCACGTTAAAACCAAAATTATGAGCAACTATGTCGCTGCGCTGAAGACCAAGGCCGGCAACAGGCTGGACATTGAGCTGTTCCACAGCGGCCAGCTTTTCAACGACCGCGATGTGAGCAAGGCGATCCGCCAGGGCGCGGTGGAGATGGCGGCGCCCGGCGTTTGGCTGCTGGGGGGGATCGAGCCCAACGCCAACTTTTCGTCCTTGCCGGTATTCTATGGGATGGAGCTTGAACAGATGCGCAAGGTTACCGACGGCGAGCTCGGTCGGGAACTGAACAAGAGCCTGGAAACCAAGCTCAACGCGAAGATCCTCGGGAGTTGGCTGGAAATGGGCTCGGCGCAGTGGTACAGCACCGGCAAGCCGATCAACAGCTACCAGGATATCCAGGGGATGACCATCCGCACCCCCGGCGGGGCGGCCAATGAGCTGCGGTTGAAGTTCTTCAAGGCCAATGTCGTCACCATAGCCTATCCCGACCTTGCGCTGGCCCTGTCCCAAGGCAAGGCTGATGGGTTCATTTCAGCTCACGACAGCGTTGTCTCCGCCAAGATGTGGGAAGCTGGCGTAAAGCACAGCTTTGAGGATTATCAACTCGCCGCTCACTATATTCCGATGCTTAACCGGGATTTCTGGGACAAGTTGTCGCCCGACCTGCAAAAGATTTTGGCCGATACCTGGCAGGAGCAAGTGCCCGCCCAGCGCGCGGCGGGGGTGGCGGCGCAAGCCCAAGCTCGGGATGTCTTGATCGCCAATGGAGTCAAGATCGTTACCCCCGATTCGAAGACCAGAGCAGCGGCGCGCGCGCGGATGATGCAGGAATACGATCAATGGGTTAAGGCGGTCAAGGTCGACCCGGAGTTCGCCAGGAAATTGTTGCAGGCTTTCCGTTAAGGCGGTGCTCCAAATCGTGCGGGATACGGGCGCCGCACACGGTCGCCCGTATCCCGCCTGCACACGGCGATTCAGCCTTGATTAGACTTTGGAAAGGAATGAAATGTTGCGCGCACTGCTATCCGGATGGAATTGGCTCGAACGCAACCTGATCGGCCTGCTGGCGATTGCCGCGCTGGCCCTCGCCACTTACCAGATGATTGGGCGATACTTTTCGTCTGCTGGCCTGCCGATATCCTGGACGGGCGAAATCATCATCTACCTGATCGTCTGGGCGGTGTTCGTGGCCGCCAGCCTGCTGGTCCACGAGGATGCCCATGTCCGCGCCGACTTGGTGTTGCGGCTGTTGCCGGCGAAATCCCACCGGCCGGTGGAGATTTTCAACATTGTTTTTGCCTTGGTCTTTTGCCTGGTGTTGACGTATTACGGCGTTCTGGCGGCGCTTGACTCGTGGCAAATGGACGAGCGGTCGATCACTGCCCTGCGTTTTCCAATGTGGGCTTATTACGCCGCCTTGCCGACGGGCTTCGCTTTAATGGCATTGCGCTATATCCGGCGGCTCTATCTTTATTTGCTCCGTTACGATCCGGAAACGATGTCGGTGCATTCAGGCCGTGAAAGTTGACGGCAGTTCCCCATTCCCGTTGATCCGCCCGATCCATTATCGCTTTAAGGAGCGTTGACGTGTCGAATGTTTTACTCGGACTGTTCTTTGTCTTCTTGGCCAGTGGCATGCCGATTTTCTTGGTCCTCGGCATGACGGCGATCATATTGTTCTGGGTGGATGGGCAGCCGTTAGTCAGTATTGCCCAGAAGATCGTCGATCAGTTCAATTCCGACACCCTGATGTCGGTGCCGTTCTTCGTCATCGCCGCCACCTTCATGCAGCGCGGCGGGGTGGCCGGGGCGCTGGTGGATTTCGCCGGCGCCTGGACCGGGCGCCTGCGGGGCGGTCTTGGCCTCGTCTGCGTGTTCGGTTGCACCATTTTCGCCGCCATCTCAGGTTCGAGCGTGGCGACGGCGCTGGCCATGGGCACGATCCTGGTGCCCGCGATGCTATCGCGCAACTATGAGCGACCGTTCGCCTTGGGCGTGGTGGGCGCCTCCGGCACCCTCGGCATTCTGATCCCGCCTAGCTTGGCCATGATCCTGTATGCCATCCTCGCCGAGGAATCGGTGCCGCGCCTGTTTCTCGCCGGCGTGGTGCCCGGCTTGATTCAGGCGTGCATCTTCGCTCTCTATGTGATGTGGTACGCCCGCCGCAACAATTATCCGCGCGAGAAAACCCTGTCCCGGGAGGAGTTCATCCGCGTCAACCTGCGCGCGCTGCCGGCCTTGGCGGTCCCGGTCATCATCGCCGTCGGCATCTACGGTGGCGTCGTCACCATCACCGAGGCCGCGGCGTTTGCCGCGGTTGTCGTGCTGATCGTCAGCGCTAGCGTCTACAAGGGTTTTAGCTGGCGCGAATCGATCGGCGTGATGGGCGACGCGATGAAAAGCGGCGCCAGCATCCTGGTGATCGTGGCCACCGCACTAGTGTTCGGTCATTGGATGACCGAAGCCGGCGGGCCGGCGCGCATCGTCAAGTTCATCGTCGACAACGGCTTTAGCGCCTGGCAATTCCTGCTGGCGATTAACGGCATCCTGCTGATTCTGGGCATGTTCCTGGAAGGGGCTTCGATCATGCTGATCACCCTGCCGTTGCTGGTGCCGGTGCTTAAGCCGCTGGGCATCGACCCGGTGCATTTCGCCGTGATCATCGTCATCAATCTGGAACTCGCCCTGGTGACGCCCCCGGTCGGCCTCAACCTCTATGTGCTTTCCGGCATCACCCAGGCGCCGATGTCCGAGGCCATCAAGGGAGTCACTCCGTTTATTGTCCTCCTTGTCGGGCTGCTGATCGCGGTGACCTATGTTCCCGAATTGTCGCTGTGGCTGCCCAATCTGGTTTACGGGGCGAGGTGAGGAGCCGGCATGCCGGGCTTCAGCCCGACACGGGCCTCGGCGCATGTTTCGTAATGGGTGTGTTCATGCGCTGGGCTACTCTCGCTACGCCGCTTCAGAGTTTCCTTAACAGTTTCTCGTGAATCCCGCCGAAGCCGCCGTTGCTCATCACCAGTATTTGGTCGCTGGGGCGGGCCGCCGCGACGATTTCGTCCACCAGTTGGGATAAATCGCCGCGAATGACGGCTTTGTCTCCCAGGGGGGCCAACGCCTGGCGGGGATCCCAATCCAAGCCGCCGCTGTAGCAGAACACCCGGTCGGCGCCGGCCAAGCTGCCGGGCAGCGCATCTTTCATCACGCCCATTTTCATGGTGTTGGAACGAGGCTCCAGCACCGCCAGGATGCGCGCCGATCCGCTCCGGTCGCGCAGTGCGGCGATGGTGGCGGCGATGGCGGTGGGATGGTGGGCGAAATCGTCGTAGACCGCGATGTCGCGGACGCTGCCCCGCGCTTCCAGACGCCGCCTCACGCCGCCAAAGCGGGCCAGGGCTTGCAGGCCGGTGGCGACGGGGACTCCGGCGTGGCGGGCGGCGGCCAGGGCGGCCAGGGCGTTCAGGCGGTTGTGGTAGCCCGGCAGCGCCAAGCGGAGAGGCCCTTGGGCTTGGCTCCGAAACGACACCGGGGTTTCTCCGCTGGAATCCGTCGCGCCCAAGCGCCAGTCTCCGGCGTCGCCGAAGCGTTCCGCCGGCGTCCAGCAGCCTCGCTTGAGCACGGTATCGAGACTCGGCGATTCACTGTTGGCGACGATCAGCCCATTGCCGGGCACCGTGCGCACCAGATGGTGGAATTGGGTTTCGATGGCGGCCAGATCGGGAAAGATGTCGGCGTGGTCGAACTCCAGATTGTTGAGGATGACGGTGCGGGGCCGGTAATGGACGAATTTGGAGCGCTTGTCGAAGAAAGCGGTATCGTATTCGTCGGCTTCCACCACGAACAACGGAGAGTCCGACAGCCGCGCCGAGACGCCGAAGTCCACCGGCACCCCGCCCACCAGAAAAGCCGGCCGCAGCCCGGCATATTCCAGGATCCAGGCCAGCAGCGCAGTGGTGGTGGTCTTGCCGTGGGTGCCCGCCACCGCCAGCACCCAGCGTCCCGCCAGCACGTGCTCGGCCAGCCATTGGGGGCCGGAGACATAGGGCAGACCCCGATCGAGGATGGCCTCCAGGAGGGGATTGCCCCGCGACACCACGTTGCCGATGACGAACATGTCGGGCTTGAGGTCCAGTTGGCGGGGCTCCCAGCCCTCGGTCAGGGCGATGCCCTGGGCCCGCAGTTGATCGCTCATGGGCGGGTAGACATTGGCGTCGCAGCCGGTGACCCCATGGCCCGCCTGCTTGGCCAGCACCGCGAGGCCGCCCATGAAGGTGCCGCAGATGCCCAGAATGTGGATGTGCATGATCAATATCTGACGTCTGCCGGGTCGAAAGGCGGGCGGCGACCCACCAGGCTTTCCAGCATCGTCAATTCGGCATCGGTATGGTTGATGACTTCCGCCGGAACCATGGCGGTGGGCATCGCGGGATCGGCATGAATATAGAGGGGGTGGTCGTGGTGGCGGGTGATGATGGCTTCCCGCTGTTCCGGCTTGGCTGTCGGGACGATCTCGGCCTCGCCGTAGCACAGGCAGAAATAAGTGCGGCTCGGCTCGGCTTCGATGTAGCAGGCCGTGCCGCGGATGCCGATGGCGGCGGTGGGGACCCGGATGGTTTTTTCGCCGGCGCCGAATACCGACAGCAGCCGGCCCGTGACCACCCGCAACAGCTTGGGAACCGCCCCTCCGGCGAAGCTCACCCGCGAATCTGCGCGTTGCAGGAAAGCGTCCTGGCCGATGACGTAGATCGCCTCGGCGCCCGCCGCCGTCGCCACGGTATCGCCGGACCCTATTCGCCGGCCCTGGCGGGCCGGGACGCCATTGACGGTGACCTGGCCCCGGAACGGATGCAGTCCCTGGGCCATCGACGCCGGGTTTGCCGCCAAGGCTTGCCGAATCAGGCCCAGGACGCCGGCGCTGCCCAGCAGTCCGGAGGCGGCGAGATGGCGCAGCAAGGCGCGGCGGCGAAAGCGCCGCGGGCTCATTTTTTCGGGCGACGGAGTCAATGCGCCTCCTCCCAGTTGCGGCCGCTGCCCACATCCACCAGCAGCGGGACTTCCAGCCGGGCCACCTGGGTCATGAGCCGGGGCAAGTGCTCGCTAATAATGGACTGCTCGGCTCGGGGCGCTTCCAGCACCAGCTCGTCGTGGACTTGCAGGATGATCCGGCTGTCCAGCCGTTCCGCCTCGATCCAGGATTGCACCGCCACCGTGGCGAGCTTGATGAGATCGGCGGCGGTGCCCTGCATGGGGGCGTTGATGGCGGCGCGCTCGGCGGCTTGGCGGCGGGCCGGGCTGCCAGCGCGAATGTCGGGCAGGAACAGGCGGCGGCCGAACACGGTCTCCACGTAGCCCTGGGAGCGGGCTGCTTCCCGGGTGCGCTCCATGTAGGCGGCGACGCCGGGGTAGCGGGTGAAATAGCGGTCCATGTATTGCTGCGCCGCGCTGCGCTCGATGCCCAGTTGCGATGCCAGGCCGAAGGCCGACATGCCGTAGATCAAGCCGAAGTTGATGACCTTGGCGTAGCGCCGCTGCTCGCTGCTTACTGCCTCGGGTTCGAGGCCGAAGATTTCCGCGGCGGTGGCCCGGTGCACGTCGGCGCCTTGGGCGAAGGCATGCAGCAAATGGGGATCGCGGGACAGATGGGCCATGATGCGCAGCTCGATCTGGGAATAGTCGGCCGAGACGAGCACGCTTCCCGGCGGAGCGATAAAAGCCTCCCGGATGCGGCGGCCTTCCTGGGTGCGCGCCGGGATGTTTTGCAGATTGGGGTCGGAACTGGCGAGCCGGCCGGTGACCGCCACCGCCTGGGCGTAGTGGGTGTGGATGCGGCCGGTGGCCGGATTGACCATGCGCGGCAGCTTGTCGGTATAGGTGGATTTGAGCTTGGCCAGGCCGCGATATTCCAGCAAGAGTTTGGGCAAGGGAAAATCCAGGGCCAACTGGCCCAGCACGTCTTCGTCGGTGGAGGGAGCGCCGCCGGGAGTTTTTTTCAGGACCGGCAATTTCAGCCGATCGAACAGGATTTCCTGAACCTGCTTGGCGGAGTTGAGATTGAAGGGCGCCGCGGCTTGGCGATGGGCCTCCGATTCCAGGGCGACGAGCCGCTCCCCCAGTTCGCGGCTTTGGCGTTCCAGCAGCGAGGCATCCACCAGCACGCCGTGGCGCTCCATGGCGAACAGTACCCGCATCACCGGCATTTCGATGTCGCGGTAGACGCGGTACAGGCCGTCGTGGCGCTGCACTCGGGGAAACAAGGTTTGATGCAGGCGCAAAGCGATGTCCGCATCCTCGGCAGCATATTCGGCGGCCCGCTCCACCGCGACTTCCTCGAAGCCGATGCGCTTCGCTCCCTTGCCGGTGACCTCGTCGTAGCCGATGGTTTTGAGTTGTAGGTGGCGCGCCGCCAGATTGTCCAGATCGTGGGGTTTGTGGCTCTCCAGGACGTAGGATTGCAACAGGGTATCGTGGGCGATCCCGGCCAAGCGGATGCCGTGGTTGGCCAGCACATGCCAGTCGAATTTGAGGTTCTGCCCCACTTTGGCCTTGGCGGAGTTTTCCAGCCAGGGCCTCAGTTTCTCCAGGACGGCTTGCCGATCCAGTTGCGGCGGCGCCCCCGTGTAGCGATGGGCCAGCGGCAAATAAGCGGCATGGCCGGCGACCGCGCAGAAGGACAGGCCCACCAATTGAGCGGTCATGGGGTCGAGGCCGGTGGTCTCGGTATCCAGGCTGACCAGTTGCGCGCTGTCCAGGACCGCCAGCCAGCGCTCCACATCGGCCCATTCCAGCAAAGTTTCGTAACGGCGTTGCGGCGCATCGGGAGGATCGCCCGCGGGCGCGTTGGCCGGTTCTCCGCCCACGGCGAGCTCCCGGCGCCAAGCCTTGAATTCCAGCCGCTCGAACCATTGGGCCAGAACCGCCGTATCGGGAGGGCGGGGCGCCAGATCTTCCGGGGCCACCGGCAGCGGCACGTCGCGGCGGACCGTCACCAACCGTCGCGCCTGGGGCAGCCAAGGCAGCGCTTTGCGGAGGTTTTCCCCCACCACGCCGCCGATTTCCCCGGCCCGGGCCATGATGTTGTCCAACGAGCCGTATTGGGCGAGCCATTTGACGGCGGTCTTGGGTCCCACCTTTTCCACGCCGGGGACGTTGTCCACCGGGTCGCCCATGAGCGATAAATAATCGACCATGAGGGCCGGAGGCACGCCGAATTTGGCGGCCACGCCGGCTTCGTCCAGCACCTCGTTGGACAGGGTGTTGACCAGAGTGACCGAAGGCCCCACCAACTGGGCCAGATCCTTGTCTCCGGTGGAGACGATGGCGCGGATGCCGTGGGCGGCGGCCAGAGTAGTCAGTGTCCCGATCACATCGTCGGCTTCCACGCCTTCGATCATCAACAGCGGCCAGCCCAGGGCTGCGATGCAGCGGCGCAGTGGTTCGAGCTGGCGCACCAGGTCCTCGGGCATGGGGGGACGGTGGGCCTTGTATTCGGAGTACCATTCTTCCCGAAAGGTCTTGCCTTTTGCGTCGAAAACGCAGGCGCTATAATCGGCCGGGTAATCCTGCCTGAGCCGGCGCAACATTCCCAGCACGCCGTAGACCGCTCCCGTCGGCTCGCCGGCACGGTTGCGCAAATCGGGCAGGGCGTGGAACGCCCGATACAGATAAGAGGACGCATCCACCAGCAGCAGGGTTTTTTTGCCGGGATCCTGCGGTGTCGTTTCCTGGGAGGGGCCGGTCATGGTTTGGGGCGGGACGAGGTTCCGCGGGGGCCAGTGAGAGTGAAGAAAGGCGTCATCATCATGAATCTGAAAAAGAAATTGCCCCATCCCTTCGCTCCGGAATCCGTAGAACGCTCCTGGTCGGCCCGGGAATCCTGGCGGGTGTTCGGGATTATGTCAGAATTTGTCGAAGCTACGGAACGCTTGAGCGCCATCCGTCCGGCGGTGAGCATCTTCGGCAGCGCCCGCATCCCCCCCGACCATGCCTATTACATGCTGGCCGAGGCCATTGCCCGGCAGCTTTCCGACGCCGGCTTCAGCGTCATTTCCGGCGGTGGGCCGGGGATCATGGAGGCCGTCAACAAGGGGGCGTTCTTCGGCAAATCCCCCAGTGTCGGCCTCAATATCCAACTGCCCCACGAGCAGCAAGCCAATCCCTACCAGGACGTGAGCCAGACTTTCCGCCATTTCTTCGCCCGCAAGGTGATGTTCGTGAAATTCGCCCTGGCCTACGTGGTGCTGCCCGGGGGCTTCGGCACCTTGGACGAGCTCATGGAGGCGCTGACCTTGGTGCAGACCGGCAAGACCCGCAAGATTCCCATCATCCTGGTGCATGCGCCGTTCTGGAAAGGCATGCTGGATTGGTTCCGGGAGACCCTGGTGGCGGAGGGCATGATCGACCCCAAGGATCTGGACCTGATCCGGATCATCGACGAACCCGCGGCGGTGGTGGATGCCATTTTCACCTATTACGAGAAGCGCGGATTCGAGCCTTCCGCGGCGGAACGGGAAATTCAACTGAATCTTTGATACACTGGTTGGCCACGGTGCCACCATGCCTCTATTTTTTAAACTTTCCTTGAAACGTTGCTGCTGCGCTGCATTGCTGGCGGCGACGTTGCCGGCGTGGGCCCAAGCCCCGCGCCTCGAACCCTTGCCCGAGCCTCCGCCGCCGCCTCCGGGGATACAGAACGATCAATCGCCGGAGCCCCAGGTCACCATCATCCAGCGAGAGGGGGAGACGGTGGAGGAATTTCGTATCCACGGTCGTCTTTACATGATGAAAATCACTCCTCGGGTGGGCCGCCCCTATTATCTGGTGGACGAGCGGGGGGATGGCCGCTTCAGCCGGTCCGAGGCCCACGATACGGGGGTCCGTCCCCCCATGTGGGTCATTCACTCCTTCTAGGGCCCTCCCGGCTGCCGCCGGCGGAGTCCTTCCCGCAAATGTCGGTATTCACCTCGGTGACGTCGGAGGATGTGGTCCCGCTGCTGGAGGCTTATGACCTGGGGTCCCTGGTGGATCTGCAAGGGATTCCTACCGGTATCGACAACACCAATTACTTTCTCACCACGACTCGGGGGCGTTTCGTTCTCACCGTATTCGAGCAGCTTACCCGGGGGCAATTGCCCGTCTATCTGGGTCTCATGGCCCACCTTGCGGATCGGAGCGTTCCCTGTCCCCGGCCCTTGCCGCGGCGCGGCGATGGCTATCTAGAAAGCTTGAAGGGCAAGCCTGCCGCGGTCGTCACCCGTCTTCCCGGCCGCGCGCTGGAACATCCGCGGCCGGAACACTGTGCCCAGGTCGGGGAGGTGCTGGCGCGGATGCATTTGGCGGGGGCCGATTATCCCGGTGCGATGCCCAACTTGCGAGGTCCCCGGTGGTGGGCGGAGGCGGCCCGGGAGCTGGAGCTCCTGTTGCTTCCGGAGGATAGGGGGCTGCTTGCCGACGAGTTGCGTCACCAAAGGCAAGCGCGGCTTGCGGAACTACCGCAGGGGGTGGTGCATGCCGATTTGTTCCGCGATAACGTGCTGTTCGACGGCGAGCGCATCGGCGGGATCATCGATTTCTATTTCGCCTGCCGGGACGCGCTGCTCTATGATGTGGCCATCACCGTCAACGATTGGTGTATCGCTCCCGATGGGGAGTTGGATCTCGCCCGAGCCGGAGCGCTATTGAAGGCCTATCATGCCCGGCGTCCCTTTGGACCGGCCGAGCACCTGGCCTGGCCGGTGATGTTGCGGGCCGGGGCGCTGCGTTTCTGGGTTTCCCGGCTCTACGACTTCTATCTGCCGCGTCCCGGAGAATTGACCCACGCCAAGGACCCGGAGCATTTCAAGCGCATTTTATTGCGTCATCGGGAAGCGGCTGCGGGGAAGGGCTGCGGGTTGCCGCAGACCTCCGGGGACAGCGCGCAAACATCCTGAGGGCCGAAGAGGGGGAATATGCAATCGCAATCGCGCACCGTGGCAACCGGCCACGGCTGGGACTGGTTCAAGGGGGGCTTCGATCTGTTCCGCAAGGCTCCTTTGATATGGATCGTCTTCACCATAGTGCTGCTGGTGATGGCCATGGCTTTGAGCATGGTGCCCCTGGTGGGGCATTTGCTGTTCTATTTTGTGTCCCCGCTGTTCGTGGCGGGCCTGATGCTGGGCTGCCGCGATCTGGAAGCCGGCAAGGATCTGGAGATCGCCCATCTGTTCGCAGGGTTTCAGAAAGACGCGGCCCAGTTGGTGACGGTGGGCGGCGTCTACCTGGTGGGCCAGGTGCTGGTGTTCGGGGCCATGGTGACGGTGGGCGGCGGGGTGGTGGCCGTCCTGTTCCGGGAGGGCGCGGGCGGCCTGGATCCGACCCTGCTGATGGAGGCGGCGGGCGGGCTGCTGGCCGCCGCCTTGGTGGGGATGGCGCTATCCGTTCCCTTGCTGATGGCGGTCTGGTTTGCGCCGCAATTGGTGGTGCTGGACGGCGTTCCGGCCCTGGCGGCGCTACGCCTGAGCTTCTCCGCCTGTCTGCGCAATATGCTGCCGTTCCTGCTCTACGGTTTGGTGGTCCTGGTAGCGGCCTTGGTGGCGGCGGTGCCCTTCGGTCTGGGCTACCTGGTGCTGGTTCCGGTGCTCATCGCCTCGGCGTACGTCAGCTATCGGGATTTATTCCCTCTTCCCGGCAGCGTCCCGACCCCCTGACGTTTTCTCATTGATCGGCTTTTGCTCCGGAAGCCTTCACCACTGGGGTCCATTTGGCGATTTCCGCCCGGATGAAGGCGGCGGATTGCTCCGGATTGGTGCCGATCACCTCGAAGCCGCTGCTGGGGCTGAAGAACCGTGCCTTCACTTCCGGCGTGTTCATGGCCTTGATGATTTCCCCGTGCAGCTTGGCGGCGATCTCCTTGGGCAGCCCCGCCGGCCCGAGAATTCCCAGCCACGCGTAGGCATCGAACCCCGGAACGCCGGATTCCATTACGGTGGGGGTATCGGGTACCGCCACCGAGCGCTTGGGAGTGCCCACCGCCAGCAGCTTGAGCTTGCCGGTCTTGATGTGGGGCATGGCGGAGACAGGGTCGCTGAACATCATGGGAACCTGCCCCGCCAATACGTCAGCCAGACCTGGCGCGGCACCCTTGTAGGGGACGTGAGTCAAGTCGATCCCCGCCAGGGATTTGAACATCTCGCCCGCCAAGTGTGAGCCCTGGCCGTTGCCGGCGGAGGCGAAGAACAACTGGCCTGGCTTGGCCTTGGCCAAGGCGACGAGTTCCTTGACGTTGTTTACCGGCAACGATGGATGGGCCACCAGAAGAAGAGGTATCTGGGCCACCATGGTGATGGGGGTGAAATCCTTTACGGTATCGTAGGGTAGTTTGGGGTAGAGGCTGGGATTGATGGCGTGGGCGGTAGCCACCACCAATAAGGTATAGCCGTCCGGGGCCGCCTTGGCACCCATCTCCGAGCCGATGATGCCGGCCGCTCCGGGCCGGTTGTCCACCACGATCTGCTGCCCCAGGCTTTCCGACATCTTCTGGAATAGCGCCCGGGGCAGCACGTCGATAATGCCGCCCGCCGAGGAGGGAACGATCACGCGAATAGGCTTGTTCGGATAAGTCTGTGCCGTGGCCATGCCGGCGACCGCGGCCGATAAGACGAATGCCGTTGCCCAATACCCCCATCGTTTCATAAATCCTCCGTTTTGCTCATGGTTTGTCGAACTTGCTGTTTGCCTCAATTCTGCTTGGGTAGATTGGCTTCCTTGAATACCTTATCCCACTTGGCGACTTCCGCCTTCACCATTTCCCCCAACTGCTCGGGGGTGCTGGTGGTCACTTCCAGCCCGTTTTGCCCGAGCTTTTCCTTTACCTCCGGGGTTTGCAGCGCCCGGGTGATTTCGGCATGGAGCTTGGCGACAATTTCCTTCGGGGTTCCCGCCGGAGCGTAAAAGGCTACCCAGGCGACGGATTCGAAGCCGGGATAGCCCGATTCGGCGACGGTGGGAACATCGGGCGCCAGAGCACTGCGCTTGGCGGAGGTTACCGCGAGGGCTTTGAGCCGGCCGGCCTTGACCTGGGGCAGGGCCGAGGGGATGGGTTCAAAATGGGCATCCACCAGTCCCCCTACCAGGTCGGTGAAGGCCGTGACCGGGCTTTTGTAAGGGACGGGGGTCATATTGATCCCGGCGGTGAGCTTGAACAATTCCCCGGTTAACTGGGCGACGCTGGCGGCGTAGGAGAGGGTGTGCTTGCCGGGATTGGCCTTGGCCATGGCCACCAGATCCTTCATAGAGTTGAGCGGTGAGCCGGCGTTGGTCACCAGAAAGTACGCTACGTGTCCGACGCGGGTAATAGGGGCGAAGTCTTTCACCGGATCGTAGGGCAGCTTGCTGAACAGACTCGAGTTGATGCCGTGGGTGCCGTTGGAGGCCAGCACGATGGTATAACCGTCGGGAGCGGCCTTGGCTGTCGCATCTGCGCCGATGATGCCGTTGGCGCCGGGGCGGATATCCACGATAACTTGCTGGCCCAGGTTTTCGGTGAGTTTCTGGCTGATGAGACGGGCGATCAGGTCGGTGCTGGAGCCCGCGGCGAAGGGGGAGATGATGCGGATGGGTTTGTTGGGAAAACCTTGGGAATGGGCGGCGAATCCCGCCAGAAAAATAGCGCATCCCAGGGCATAGCGTAGCGCGCCGCGCAATCGATTCATGGTTTCCTCCAAAGATGGTCTGATTATCGTTTTATCGTCTTCACGGGCAGGCCGGAAGCGGAGCAAGCATAGCGAAATCGGGAGAGATTGGCTATTTTTTTGGATTACGTTCCTCCCAGCACCGGGAACAATTGCTTCAAGCCTGCGGCCATGGTTTCCACGGCGATACCCGTCAGCAGCAATCCCAGCAGGCGGTTGGCGACGTTCAAGCCCGATACACCCAAGGCGCGCCCCAGCCGGGTGGCCACCCGCAGCATCACCCAGAGCAATCCGCAGACCGCCAGGATGCACCCCAGGATGACCGCCCGGTGAGCCCAGCCGCCTTGCTGGGCGAAGAGGATGACGGTGCTGATGGCGCCGGGACCCGCCAGAATGGGGATCGCCAGGGGGACGATGCCCACGGTGGTGCGTTGCTCCAATTCGTCGGCTTCCTGAGAGGTCTGGCGTATGTTGCCAGTTTGGGCGTTGAGCATGGCCAGCGCCATCATCAGCAGCACGATACCCCCGCCCACCCGGAACGACGGCAGGCTGGCTCCCATCAGCTCCAATAGGGCATCCCCGGTGACGGCGGCCCCGATGAGCACCGCCAGCACCGTGGCAGCCACCAGCCCGGCGGCGCGCCGGCGGCCGGCGGGGCTTTGCTGGCCGGTGACGGCGAGGAACATGGGGATGGCGAGGAAAGGGTCCAGCACCGCCACCAGGGTGATCACGAACCGCACATATTCGATCCAGGGCAGGGTGTTCATGGCGAGTGCCGCGTGACGAAAGCGGGAATGGCCTCTGCCGGCATGGGGCGGGCGAAATAGTATCCCTGGGCCTCGTCACAGCCGTGTTCCAGCAACAGCCGGCGCTGCGCTTCGCCTTCCACCCCTTCGGCAATGACCGTCAGGCGCAGGGTGTGGCCCATGCTGATGATGGCGGCGGTGATGATTCTGGCATCGGCATCGTCGGCCATGTTGTGAACGAAGGATTGGTCTATTTTGAGCTTGTCGATAGGGAAGCGCTTGAGGTAGCTCAAGGAAGAATAGCCGGTGCCGAAGTCGTCGATGGATAGGGTTATGCCCAGCCACTTCAGGCTGTTGAGGAGGGAAAGAATATCGCCGGCATCTCCCATCAGGATGCTTTCGGTCAGTTCCAGTTCCAGGTAGCGGGGGTCCAGTTGCGTCCGGTCCAGGATCCCGGAAATGCGCGCCAGCAGATCTTTCTGAAATTGCCGGCCGGAGAGGTTCACCGCGACCCGCAGTGGCAGGTGGTGCTGACTGTGCCATATTTTTGCGTCGGCGCACGCCTGTTCCAGGACGAAGGCTCCGAGGGCCTCGATGAGGCCGGTCTCCTCCGCCACCGGAATGAATTCCGCCGGGGGCACCAATTCGGGGCCTCCCCGGTTCCAGCGGACCAGGGCCTCCACCCCCGTCACTTGGCCGGTCTGAAGCTTCACTTGGGGCTGGTAATGCACCAGAAATTCCCGCCGCTCCAGTCCCCGCTTTAAGGCTTGCTCCAGTTCCAGCTTGCGGCTGACGCGGAGATTCAGTTCGGGGGTGAAAAAATGGAATCGGCCGCCTTGAGTTTTGGCTTCGTGGAGCGCCGTGTCAGCGCACTGGATCAAGGTGTCCGGGTCGGTGGCGTCGGCGGGGAACAGGGCGATGCCGATGCTGGCCGATACGTAGATCGGGGTATCGGCGATAGCGAATGGCGACGCCAGGACGGCGAGCAGCCTGTCGGCCGTCTCCGCGGGGGTTTCTGGGTCGCCGATCCTGGGCAGTAGCACCGCGAATTCATCGCTGGTAAGCCGGGCCACGGTATCTTCCTGGCGTAGATTGGCGGTCAAGCGGCCGGCGGCTTCCTGGAGCAGCCGGTTGCCGGCGAAGTATCCTAAGGTGTCGTTGATGTTCTTGAAGCGGTCCAAATCTAGAAACAGCACGGCGGCGGAGCTGCCGGAGCGCTGGGCGCTGGCCAGTGCCTGAGCGGTGCGGTCGAGAAAGTGGGCCCGATTCGGCAGCCCGGTGAGGGGGTCGTAGTAGGTCAGGTGTTGGAGGCGGGATTGGGTCTCCTTGAGTTCGGTGATGTCCTCGACAAGGCCCACGTAATGGGTAATGGCTTCCGCTTCGTCGCGGACGGGGGCGAAGGTCAGCACCGACCAATACGCCGTTCCCTCCTTGCGCCGCCCCATTAATTCCCCATGCCACTCTTTGCCGGCACGCAAGTTGTGCCAGATGCCGCGGCGCAGGGCTTTGTCAAAGGTTTTGGGCAGCAGGAAGCGGGAGCCGCGACCCAGGCATTGCTCGGCGGTATAGCCGGTGATTTGGGTGAACTTGGGGTTGACGTATTCCACTCGGCCCCGGCTATTCAGGATAAACACCCCGCTGGCTCCCTGTTCCACCGCCCGGGAGAGCTTGCGCAATTCTTGTTCCGCTTGACGGCGTTGCGCCTCTTTGGCGATCGCGTCCTGGCAATAGGAGATGTCCGCGGCCAATTCCTCCAGTAACCGAACTTGCTGGGAGTCGAAAAACCCCTGCTCCCGGGAGTAGAGGCAGAACACCGCCACGACCTCGTCTCCTTGGAGCAGCGGCAGCGCCGCGCAACTGCGAAAATCCCTTTGCAGCAAGCGGTCTCGCCACGGTTCCATGGAGGGATCGGTGGCGACATCGTTGATGAAGCGCAGCCGTTTTTCCCGCACCGCCGTGCCGGTGGGCCCCCGGCCGGTAGGGGTGTCGTCGATGGAAATCTGGAGGCCCTCCAGGTAGCCGATTTCCGCCCCCGCCTTGGCAACAGGGACTACTGCGTGACTTTGGCGGTCCACCACGCCCACCCAGGCCAGCGACATTTCCCCTGCGTCCACCGCCACCCGGCAGATGGCCTCGTAAAGCGCTAAGCCGCTGGTGGCGTGAATGACCGCGCTGTTGACGCCGCTCAAGGTGGCGTAGAGCCGGTTCAATATCCGGATGCGTTGTTCCTGGCGGATGCGTTCGGTCTCGTCCCGCCCGATGAAGATCGCCAGAGGGCCTTGCGGAATATCGGGGAGACCCCGCCCCTTGATCCGTAGGGAACGCCAAGCGCCATCCTTGTGGCGGATTCTGAGGGTGGCTTCCTGGAGTCTTTCGGGATGGGAGAAGGCGTCTTGGAGTATCCGTTGGGCAAGCGGAACGTCCTCCGGATGGACCAGGGAGACTCCCTCGACCCGCAGCAGTTGCCCATGAGGGAAGCCCAGGATGGTTTCACCCGCCTCATTCTGATAAACGGTGCGGCTGTCTGGGTCGATGACGGTGACGATATCCGGGATGCCTTGGGCCAGGGAGCGGAACAGCAGCTCTTGTTGTTTGATTTCTTGCCGCTGCCGTTCGTGATAGCGGTTGTGGCGAAGCAGCGTTAGATACAGCAGCGCCCCGGTGAAGCAAACGAAGAACAGGCCTTTGAGATTTTGCCAGTAGGCGAGAGATGCGGGTTCCCGTGTCCAGGCCAGCAGCCAGTGATCCGACCAGAGAATCCAGGTGGCGCTGACCGCGATGTAAACAGCGGCCACCGCCGCCGGGAAAAGAGCGGGATGACGATAAGGGGAGGGATTGTTTTTCTTTTTATCGGCCATGGCCCGCCTTGCTAGGGGATTCCCATGCGGCGGCTTGGGATCATCCGCGGCGGGGAGCAAGATTCCGGATGCCTTGTCGGCAATCCGGCTGGACGAAGCTGCATCTTTATTCCTCCCATCAAGATGATAATGGGATGCGACCGAGACTACCGTGGAGTATAAAGGGAAAACCCCGAGCGGGGAAACCCGATCCTTGCCGTGGAGCGGCCGCGATGATTCCGGACGGGGGGAGAGGGGCCTGCTAGGCCGACTATGGATAGGGCTGTCGGCCGTTGGAGAGCCCGCGGATTCAGCCGCGGCGCATCGAGTCGAAGAAGTCCGCGTTGTTCTTGGTGGCCTTGAGCTTGTCCAGCAGAAATTCCATGGCTTCCAGATCGTCCATGGGGTAGAGCAGCTTGCGCAGGATCCAGATCTTTTGCAGATTTTCCTGTTTGATGAGCAGTTCTTCGCGGCGGGTGCCGGAGCGGTTGACGTTGATGGCGGGATAGCTGCGTTTTTCCGCCATGCGCCGATCCAAGTGGATCTCCATGTTGCCGGTGCCCTTGAATTCCTCGTAGATCACGTCGTCCATACGGGAGCCGGTTTCCACCAGGGCGGTGGCGATGATGGACAGGGAGCCGCCTTCCTCGATGTTCCGGGCCGCCCCGAAGAAGCGCTTCGGCCGTTGCAGGGCGTTGGCGTCCACGCCGCCGGTCAACACCTTGCCGGAAGCCGGCACCACGGTATTGTAGGCGCGGGCGAGACGGGTGATGGAATCCAGCAGGATGACCACGTCTTTCTGGTGCTCCACCAGCCGCTTGGCTTTTTCCAGCACCATTTCGGCCACCTGGATGTGACGGGTGGCGGGTTCGTCGAAAGTGCTGGAGACCACTTCGCCGCGCACCGAACGCACCATTTCGGTGACCTCTTCGGGCCGCTCGTCGATGAGCAGCACGATGAGATGGATATCCGGATAGTTGGCGGCGATGGAGTGGGCGATATGCTGGAGCATCACCGTCTTGCCGCTCTTGGGGGAGGAGACGATGAGGCCCCGCTGCCCCTTGCCGATCGGGGCGACGATGTCGATGACCCGCCCGGTGATGTTTTCTTCCGACTTGATGTCCCGTTCCAGGGTGATGCGTTCGGTGGGAAACAGGGGAGTCAGGTTCTCGAACAGAATCTTGTGCTTGGATTTCTCCGGGGCTTCGTAATTGATTTTGTCGACCTTGACCAAGGCAAAGTAGCGCTCTCCCTCCTTGGGGGTGCGGATTTCTCCCTCGATGGAATCCCCGGTGTGTAGGTTGAAGCGGCGAATCTGGCTGGGACTGATGTAGATGTCGTCGGGGCCGGCCAGGTAGGAGGTGTCGGGGGAGCGCAGGAAGCCGAAGCCGTCGGGCAGGACTTCCAGCGTGCCTTCCCCGAATATGCTTTCCCCTTTGCGGGCCTGGTTTTTCAGCAGGGCGAAGATCAAGTCCTGCTTGCGCATTCGGTTGGCGCCATCGACTTCGTTGGCGATGGCCATTTCCACAAGCGCGCTGACGTGGAGGTTTTTTAGGTCGGACAAATGCATGATCGGCGGATCCGCTGAAACGGATAAAACCCAGAGAAATTTAAGGGAGCTGAGAAGGAGGGTGCCAGCGAGAGGCCATGGCTAAACTGCCGTGGGCCACCTCCGGACAACGCTGGCAAGGTTATCCGGTTCAAAGATGACTGTCAATAAAAGCGGTGAGCTGGGATTTGGAGAGGGAGCCGACCTTGGTGGCTTCGATATTCCCGTTTTTGAAGAGCATCAGGGTGGGGATGCCGCGAATGCCGTATTTCTGCGGGGTGGCCTGGTTTTCGTCGATGTTGAGCTTGGCTACCTTGAGCCGCTCGGCATATTCCTGGGCCACTTCGTCCAGGATGGGGGCGATCATCTTGCAAGGGCCGCACCATTCCGCCCAATAGTCCAGCAGGACCGGGAGCGAGGATTGGAGCACCTCGGGTTCGAAGGTGTCGTCGGTAACGTGATGGATATGTTTGCTCATGGGGGTTGCCTTAACGAGTTGGGATCGACCGAAGAGGGGGAGCGTGCTCCGGAGCAGGACCGGAATCGCGGCCCCTGTTTGCTTATCCTAGCGAAAAAATCCGATGGGGAAAAGCGGCATAAGTGGACCGTGGTGCTGATGAGAGGAGTCGAACCTCCGACCTACTGATTACGAATCAGTTGCTCTACCAACTGAGCTACATCAGCGCCGCGGCGGATTATAGCAAGGTCCGAAGGGCCTGAGCCATGGGGCTAGCCGGCCGAGGGGAATTTGGGCGCCCGTTTTTCACGGACCGCCGCCACTCCATGGGGCGCATCCTCGCCGAGGAAACACAGCATTTCCAGCGCCAGAGAGTTGTCGAAAATGGGGCTGGCGACCCGCATCCAGTTGTTGAGAGATTTCTTGGTGACCCGAATAGCCGCTTGGCTGCCCGCCGCCAGCTTGTTGGCGACCTCGAAGGCCTTGTCCATCAGTTTGTCGGGGGGCGAGCATAGGCTCACCAAGCCGATGCGCTCGGCTTCCTTGCCGTCGATGAATTCGGCGGTCATCAGATAGTACTTGGCTTTGGCCATGCCGCACAGCAACGGCCAGACGATGGCCGCATGATCGCCGGCGCCCACCCCCAGCCGCACGTGGCCGTCGGTGATGCGGGCGGTCTCCGACATGATGCTGATGTCGGCCAGCATGGCCACCGCCAGCCCCGCCCCCACCGCCACGCCGTTGATGGCGGAGATGATGGGCTTGTCCAGGTTGAGCATGTTGTAGACGATATCCGAGGCCTCCCGCATGGCTTGGGAAACGCCTTTGTGGCTGCCCACCATTTTGTTGACCCATTCCAGGTCGCCGCCGGCGGAGAAGGCCTTGTTGCCGGCGCCGGTTACCACCACGACTTTGGCTTTGTCGTCCTCGTCGATGGTGTTCCATACCTTGGTCAGCTCCCAATGCAGCCGGGCGTTGGTGGCATTCATCACATCGGGGCGATTGATGGTGACGAGCAGCACGCCGTTGGGTTTCAGGTCGAAGATCAGGTGTTGATAGTCCGCGTATTTCATGGTGTTTTCCTCGTGTTGGGGTTTGTGGAGGGATTACATCGGATCCCAGCGGAAGACGTCGCTCGTCTTCTCCAGGGGGTAGAAAGCGCTCTTGAACGCAGGCAGCATGATCTCGGCCACGGTTTGGGGCGTCCAACCGGTGCTCAGGTGGATTTGGCGGATGGGGCGGGATTGGCTCATCAAAAAGATTTCATTGCCGCGCACCGCTAGAATTTGCCCGGTGACTTCCTTGGCGGCGTCGCTGGCCAGGAAGGCCGCGACCGGAGCGATCTTGGCCGGCGTCATGCCTTTGATCTTCTCCACCCGGGCCCGTTGTTCCGGCGTGTCGGTGGGGATGGAGCCGATCAACCGGCTCCAGGCGAAGGGAGCGATGCAATTGGAGCGGACGTTGTACATGGCCATGTCCATGGCGATGGATTTCGACAAGGCGGCGATTCCCAGCTTGGCGGCGGCATAGTTGGCTTGCCCGGTGTTGCCGATTAAGCCGGAAGTAGAGGTGAAGTGAATGTAGGAGCCGCTTTCTTGCTTGCGGAAATGGGGGGCCGCCGCCTGGCTGATGTAGAACGCGCCATACAGATGCACCTTCATCACCGCGTCGAAATCTTCCGGGGTCATTTTGTGGAAGATCCGGTCCCGCAGGATGCCGGCGTTGTTGACCACGCAGTCGATCCGGCCGAAGTTGTCCAGAGCGGTGGCAACGATCCGCTGGGCGCTTTCCCATTCGGCGACGCTGTCGCCGTTGGCAACGGCTTCCCCGCCGTTTTTTCGGATTTCGCTGACGACTTCCTGAGCCGGGGTCAGATCGGCTCCGGTGCCGTCTATTGCGCCCCCTAAATCATTCACGACCACTTTGGCGCCTTCGGCGGCCATCAGCAGCGCCATATCCCGGCCGATCCCGCGACCGGCGCCGGTGATGACTACCACTTTGTTTTTCAACATTTCTGACATTCTTGATCTCCTCAAGGTGACAAACCAAAAAGGGCGGATGCCCTGTTGAAATTAGAAATGATGCGGTCCGGGTCTGGAGGATCGGGCCCGGATTTGCCTGTTAGCTTGGCGTCATTCGATTTTCATCCCCGCGGCCTTCACGACTTTGCCCCACTTGGCGAGTTCGGATTTGATATAGGCCGAGAATTGATCCGGGGTGGACGTGACGATTTCGGCGCCTTGGGCAGCCAATCGTTCCCGCACTTCCGGCAGGCTCAGCACCTTGAGAATCTGGGTATTGAGGCGATTGACAATTTCCCTAGGGGTGCCGGCCGGAGCCAAAATGCCGAGCCAAGCGGTGGCTTCGTAGCCGGGGTAGCCGGATTCCGCCACGGTGGGCAGATCGGGGGCCACCGCCAGCCGCTTGGAACTGGTCACGGCCAAGCCGCGCAATTTACCCGCTTTGACCTGAGGGAGGGAGGAGACCACGCTGTCCACCAGCATGGGCACTTGCCCAGCCAGAGCATCGCCGACCGCCGGCGCGCTGCCCTTGTAGGGAATGTGAACGATGTCGACCCCGGCGGTGTGTTTGAGGAGTTCTCCGGCCAAGTGGGTCGAGGTGCCGTTGCCCGATGAGGCATAGCTCAACTGGCCGGGCTTGGCCTTGGCCATGGCGATCAAGTCTTTCAAGGATTGGGCCGGGACCGAGGGGTGGACCGATATGATGTTGGAGACCGATGCCAGCAGGGTGATGGGGGCGAAGTCTTTGACCGGGTCATAGGGCAGCTTGCCGAACAGCGAAGGGTTAATGCCGTGGGTGGCGATAAAGCCGATGAATAGGGTGTAACCGTCGGCTGGAGCTTTAGCGGCGGCGTCAGCGCCGATGTTACCTCCTGCGCCAGGGCGGTTCTCGATGATGACTTGCTGGCCGAGGTTTTCCGAAAGTTTTTGGGCGACGGTGCGGGTTACGATATCTAATACGCCTGCCGGGGTGGAGGGAACGATGATCCGCACCGGCTTGGTTGGATAGTCTGCCTGGGCTTGCGCTCCATGGTGCAGCACCGACAGCGATAGGCCAGTGGCCAGCAGCAATGGGACCCGGCAACGGGAGAAGACACGATGCATGACAAATTATCCTCTTTACGGTTGCTTACAACCTATCCATAGGTAATAAGATTCGCGCAATTTCGAAAATTGGGAAGGGATCCGAGGGAAGTCGATGGAGTGATCGGACAGTCTTTATGTTATCGTCCAGGCTGCCTGCCTTCCGCAGGGAATTCTAACATCCTCCTGACGATAGGAGCGTATGGTTGCCAAGTAGATTTTTATTGAAACATTTTCCACATCTTCTGTGGATAAGTATGTGGGTACTTTGTAAGAATGATCCCTAAGTAAATTGCCCGTAAGCTATTTTTCCTTTTCGATTAAAAAATAATCTAAAAATTACTTATAAAAAACAATGTCTTATAAAAATACCCTGACCCCATGCGGACTTTCGTCCGGCGTCCTTCTCCGGGGCGCTCCGTTTGTGGATGAACTCCGGCCCGAGCACTTGTCAAGAGGGCTGGAATCCCGCTTGTATTGGAGAGCTTGGGCGGGACAATGAATAATGTTGCGGCGCAGATTTGATCGAAAACGGGGTAAAGGTTTGGCAGGCAAATTCATTCCCTGCGGGTTGACGGTAGAGTGGTATTTTCGAAAGATGGCCCGGACCGGGGTTGTTCGCTGCGTCGGGGCCATCAGTTTAAGGTGATCCGTTTTAGCTTCCATGTCCAATACCGATATATTTCCCGGCACCGTACTGTCGGTTTCCGAGTTTAACCGAGCGGCGCGGCGCTTGATCGAAGCGGGCTTTCCCTTGCTCTGGATAGGGGGGGAAATTTCCAATTTTTCCTTGGCCCCCTCCGGGCATTGTTATTTTTCCCTTAAAGACAGTAGCGCCCAGGTGCGGTGCGTCATGTTCCGCAACCGAGCCGGACGGATGGGTTGGGAGCCGCGGAATGGGCTCCATGTGGAAGTCCAGGGATTGCCTACGCTTTACGAAGCCCGCGGCGATTTCCAGGTGAACGTGGAGAGCATGCGGGAGGCGGGGGTGGGGGTGTTGTTCGAGGCCTTCCTTCGATTGAAAGCCCGACTGGAAGCCGAAGGGCTGTTCGACCCCGCTCGCAAGCGGCCCTGTCCGTTTGTGCCCCGTCGTATCGGTGTAGTGACGTCTCCGGCGGCTGCGGCGCTGCGCGACGTGCTGGCGACGCTGCGGCGCCGCATGCCCGGAATTCCCGTCATCCTCTATCCGACCCCGGTGCAAGGCGAAGGAGCCGGAGAGAAGATTGCGGCAGCGCTGTCGGAAGCCAGTCGGCGGCGGGAGTGCGATGTGCTGATTCTATGTCGGGGCGGCGGTAGTTTGGAGGATCTTTCGGCTTTCAACGAGGAGGGGGTTGCCCGGGCCATCGCCGCTAGCCCCATCCCGGTGATCAGCGGGGTGGGGCATCAGACCGATTTTACCATCGCCGATTTCGTGGCTGACGCCTGCGGGGCCACCCCTACCGCCGCCGCCGAGTTGGCCGCGCCGCACCGCGACGATTTGGCCAAGCTCTTGACCCGTCAGGCCGCCCGTTTTTCCCGAGCCATGGCAAGCCTTCTGGACAGTCTTACGCAAAAAACCGATTTCCTCGGCAAGCGCTTGGCTCATCCGGGGGAGCGGCTCGCCCAGCAGCGGGAACGGCTGTCTCATCTGGAGACGCGCCTGTCCTCGGCATATAGGCGCGGGCTGGAAGGTCGGGAGAGTCAGCTCAGGGAGTGGCTGGGGCGGTTGCGGCTGGTCCGTCCCGGAATTTCGGCGGCAACGGACCGGTGCGAGGAACTGCGCCGCCGCCTGAGCACGGCGGCTTCACGGGACCTGGAACGGCGTCGGGCCGCCTTGGCCGGATGGGAAGGCCGGCTTCAGCAGCTCAATCCGGCGGCCACCCTGTCGCGAGGTTACAGCATTGTGCGGGACCGGAGCGGCGTTATCGTACGGGACAGCCTGAGCTTGGCGGTGGGAGGAGAGATCCGGCTGACTTTTGCCGTGGGCGCGGCCCAGGCCACGGTAACCGAGGTACTTGCCGGCGAGGAGGGGACGGGCTTGGCGGGATAGACATGCGCCTTGGCAGGACCGTTTGGCTGCACTCTATCCGGTAGCGGCCGGTTTGATGGGGCGATCGGCGGATTTTCCCATGGGCTCGATGGTGCCTATGTGGAATTGGAAATGGTTGCGCCGCCGGTCGTTGAAATAGTGCTGGAGCGTGTTGCGGACCGTCACGAAGGCGATTTCATCCCAGGGAATTTCGGTTTCCGCGAATAGGCGGGTTTCCAAAGTTTCTTCCCCGGCGCCAAAATTCAGATCCAACAGCCTGGCTCGAAACAGCATGTAGACTTGGCTGATGTGGGGCAGGTTGTACAGCGTGTACAAGGACAGGATTTCCACCCGGGCGTGAGCCTCTTCCAAGGTTTCGCGAAGGGCGCCCTCGGCCGTGGTTTCGTTGTTTTCCATGAACCCGGCCGGAACCGTCCAGAGCCCATAGCGGGGTTCGATGGCGCGGCGGCAGAGCAGGATCTTGTCCTCCCATTCCGCCACGCAACCTACCACCATCTTCGGGTTTTGGTAGTGAATCGTGTCACAGGCGTCGCAGATATGCCTGGGTAGGGTATCTCCCGGCGGGATCCGGAATGTCACCCGGGCTCCGCAGTTGCTGCAATAGTTCATCATCCCCCGCCCCGTCGTGGTGATACGATTTGCGTGCCGCCATTATCCCAGCATCCGCCGGGACGAAAAACCCCAATCTCGCGCGACTGGCTCCGGAAACGGCGACGGCCCCTCGTGGGGGCCGTCGTGGGCGGGCAAGCTTCGAGCCTCAGCGCCAGGGGCTAAAATTCGGCTTGCGCTTTTCCAGGAAGGCATTGGCGCCTTCCTGCTGCTCTCCGGTGCGGAAATAATTGGGCGCCACTTCCGCCAGCATCTCGTTCATATCCCGGCCCATGACAGGCGCCATGTGGTAGTAGAACGAACGTTTGACGATCTTCAGGCAAGTGGGGCTCAAGGACAGCAGCTCGTCGCACATTTTCCGCACTTCCTCATCGAGTTTCTCCTTGGGGACCACCGTGTTCGCCAAGCCCCATTCCAGGGCCTGCTGCGCGGTGTAGCGGCGGCATAGCATCCACAGCTCGCGGGCGCGCTTGTGGCCCAGCACATTGGCGGCGTGGGCGACGATGTAGCCGCCGGCCGGGGAGCCCACCCGCGGGCCGTTCTGGCCGAAGATGGAATGGTCGGCGGCAATGGTGAAATCGCAGAAGTAGGCGATATGATGGCCGCCGCCGATGCAATAGCCGCTGACCCGGGCGATGATGGGCTTGGGGCATTCGACGATTTGCCGGTTGAGAGTGAAATTGAGGTCTTCCAGACCGCTCTTGTCGGCAGAGCCTTTTTCCCAGTTGATATCCCCGCCGACACAGAATGCACGGTCGCCCGTGCCGGTCAGCACGATGACCCCGACGTTTTTGTCGTTGGCGGCTTTGTCCATCAACTCTTGCATTTCCTTGACGTTATCCCCGGTAAAGGCATTGAGTACCTTGGGCCGGTTGATGGTGATGGTGGCGACGTAATCCTTGACGTCGTAGAGGATTTCTTTGTCAGACATGGGGGCTTCCTTAATGAATTGAGCGTAAGTGATAGTAGGGTAACGCAAGCGGGCAGGGATTCCCTGCCCGTTCTTGGATTAGCCGATCATGCTGTAGCCGCCGGACACCGACAGCACCTGTCCGGTGACGTGGCCCGCTTTCGGCGAGGACAGGAACACCACCGCGTTGGCGATATCCCGGGGTCGCCCCACCTTGCGCAGCGGCAGGGACTTGGCGATCTTGTCGAACTGTTCCTGGGTGAACATGGCGTTGGTGTTGGACCACATGCTGGTGGAGCCCACCTCTTCCTCGGTCTCCGGTACCGTCACGCCGGGACAGACCGCATTGCAGCGGATGCCGTAGCGGCCATTTTCCTTGGCGACGGTTTTCATGAAGCTGTTGACCGCCGCCTTGACCCCGCCATAGACCGCTTCCCGGGGCTCGCCCTGGCGGCTGGCGTCGGAACTGATGGAGACGATGGACCCGGCATTTTTCGGGATCATGATATCCAGCGCCGTCTTGGTGCAATTCAGGACCCCGACATAGTTGATCTGGATGACCTTCTGCCAAAATTCGGGAGTGGTTTGGGTGAACAGCATGAGATTGTCCCAGCCCACGTTGTTCACCAGGGCGTCCACGGTGCCGAACTTGCCGACCGCGGTTTTGAACAGATTTTGCACCTGCTCCAAATTGGTGACGTCGGTTTTTACCACCTCTACACCACTGGCGCCTTTCTTGAGAGCCAGTTCCGCGACTTTTCCGGCCTGGACCGGGTCAATGTCGCCGATAGTGATGTTGGCGCCTTCCTCGGCGAAAGTCAGCACGATGGAGCGTCCGATGTTGGAGCCCCCGCCGGTCACCACTACCGATTTGCCTTTCAGTTCTAAGTTCATAATTGCCTCCTTGAGCAGAGCGTTCGTAATCAAATTTCCCAAAGTACCTGACGGAAGGGGGAAATTGTTTTCCGTCAGAATTCCAGTTTCCCCTTGGGGCCGGGCTGGATTCCGGGCCGCCGGAGGATTCGGTCAATCGCTTGCTTTGCGCTGGGCGCAAAAAAAGGCCGGCAACCGATGACGGCTTGGCCGCCCCGTTATTTTAGTTTTGTTTCTTTGTAAGCGACGTGCTTGCGGGCGACGGGATCGAATTTCTTGATTTCGATCTTATCCGGCTTGGTCCGCTTGTTTTTGGTGGTCGTGTAGAAATGCCCGGTTCCCGCCGTGGATTCCAATTTGATCTTTTCCCGCATTGCCGCTTCCGTACAGGGTATGTTGATAGGGGGCCGAACCCGGTCTCGTTAGAGACCCGTTTCCGCCAGAACCGCGTCCAGACCTTTTTTGTCGATGGTCCGCAGGCCAGCGGCGCTGACCCGAATGCGAATCCAGCGTCCTCGCTCTTCCGACCACAGCCTCCGATACTGGAGGTTGGGGAGGAAGCGGCGCTTGGTTTTGTTGTTGGCGTGGGAAACGTGATGCCCAGTTTGAGGCTTCTTTCCCGTCACCCGACAGACGCGTGCCATGGTCCTGCTCCATTCGAGAATCGTTAAGAACCGATATTTATACCATAACCGGGCGCTGCTGGCCACAACCGGGTGAGGATTGCCTTACCTAGACCGGCTAGAGCAGGCCCCGTTGGGCAAAGGACAGCGTGCCGCCCCGACCGACCACGAAATGATCCAGCACCCGTACATCCACCAGGGCCAGGGCCGTCTTCAAAGCCTGGGTGAGAGCTTCGTCGGCGCGGCTGGGCTCGGCCACCCCCGAGGGATGGTTGTGGGCGAAGATGACCGCGGCGGCATTGTGATACAGAGCCTGCTTGACCACTTCCCGGGGATAGACGCTGGTTTGGGTCAGGGTTCCCCGAAACAATTCCTCGGCGGCAATCAGGCGGTTCTGGGCGTCCAGGAACAGCGCCATGAAAACTTCATGGGGCCGATTTTCCAGGCTCAATCGCAGGTAATGGCTCACCGCCTCGGGGCTGCCCAATTCCACGGCATGGCGCAATTCCCCTTCCAAGGCGCGCCGCGCCATTTCCATCACCGCTTGGAGTTGCGCGTACTTGGCGACACCCAGGCCAGGGATCTCGCAAAAGGCCTTCTGGTCGGCGCGAAACAGGCCGGGCAGCCCGTTGAATCGGCGCAGCAGTTCCCGCCCCAAATCCACGGCGCTGCTGCCTTTGACGCCGACGCGCAGGAATACCGCCAGCAACTCCGCGTCGCTGAGGGATTGAGGCCCCTTGTGCAGCAGTTTTTCCCGGGGCCGCTCATTTTTGGGCCAGTCCTTGATGGTCACGGCGCATGCCTCCTCAAGCCCCAAGCATGCCCCAGGAGCCGGGCATCGAGCAAGCGCCCGATTGATTTGGCTGGGAAGGGGGGCGATAATCCGCCGGTCTGGGCGGCGGATGATCAAGGAGGGCTCAAGTGAAGAAGATACGCATCAGCAGCGGCTACGGCTTCTACGGAGATGTGCCGGGCCCGGTGAAGGTCAATATCGAGCGCGGCGCCGTCCAGTACGTGGCCTCCGATCACTTGTCGGAATTGACCCTGGCGATTTTGCAGAAGGATCGCCTCAAGGACCCCCGGGCCGGCTACACCCGCGACATCGTTCCCATGTTGTCGGCCCTGTATCCCGCCGCCCAGCCCAAGGGCATCAAGTTCCTGATGAATGCCGGCGGACTGAATCCCGAAGGAGCCCAGGCGGCGGTGATGGAGCTGTTCAAGAAGAAAGGCCTCTCCGCCCGTATCGCTATGGTCACCGGCGACGGCGTGCTGGAGCGGATCGACGAGCTCAAGGCCGCCGGCCAGGCGCTGGCCCATATGGATACCGGCGCCGACATCGCCTCGGTGCGGGAGCGGCTGCTGTTCGCCAATGCCTATCTGGGCGCCCAGCCCCTGGTGGAGGCGCTGCGCCAGGGGGCCGATGTCATTATCACCGGCCGGGTGGCAGATGCCGCGTTGTTCCTGGCGCCGCTGATTTATGAGTTCGGCTGGCGCTCGGACGAATACGACAAGCTGGCCCAGGGGCTGCTGGTGGGGCATTTGCTGGAGTGCTCCAACCAGGGCAGCGGCGGGAATTTCGGCGGCGGCGACTGGCAGACCGTGCCGGATCTGGCCCATACCGGCTTTCCCATCGCCGAGGTGTCGGAAGACGGCGCCGCCCTCATCACCAAGGTCCCCGGCACCGGCGGCAAGGTGAGCTTCGACACGGTGCGCCAGCAGATGCTCTACGAGACCCACGATCCCAGCCGTTACTATTCCCCCGACGTGATCCTCGATTTCACCACCGTGAAGATGCGGGATTGGGGAGAGGACCGGGTGGAAGTGAAAGGCGCCACCGGCCGCGCCCCCACCGACATCTTGAAGGTGGTGGCGGGCTACCACGACGGCTACATGGGCCACGCCATGATCGGCTACAGTTGGCCCGACGCCCTCAAGAAGGCCCAGGCCGCCGCCGACATCATCCGCATCCAGATGCAGGAAGCCGGCATGCGGCCCGAGCAAATTCACGTGGAATACCTGGGATACAACTCCCTGATGGGCCCCGTGGCGGATGCCGCTTACGCCGACCAACTCAACGAAGTGTATCTGCGCTTTGCCATTCGCACCCCGGATAAGGCGCTGGCCGAGCGGCTACCCCGCTTGTTCCCACCCCTGGCCCTGGGCGGTCCGCCCTATGCCTCGGGTTTTCGTGGGGTGCCGGCGCCCCAGGTGCTGCTGGGCATCTGGCCGACCCTGGTGAAGCGGGAGCTGGTGGAAAGCCGGGTCAAGGTTTCCGTGGTGGAAGTGTGATGCCGCGGATTTGAACGCTGGAGGAATCATTCATGAAAGTGCAACTGCTCAAGATCGCCCACGCCCGCAGTGGCGACAAAGGCGACCGGGTGGACATCGGCTTGTTCGCCTACGACGAACCTACCTATCACGTGCTGGCCCGGGAAGTCAGCGCCGAGCGGGTGCTGGCCCACTTCCGGGGGTTGGTGGAAGACCGGGTGGAGCGCTATCTGTTGGAAAATATCTGGGCCGTGAAATTCGTGCTCAACGGCGCCTTGCAGGGCGGCGGCTCCCGTTCGCTGCGCAGCGACAACCTGGGCAAGATATTCGGCGCGATGCTGCTCAGAATGGAAATCGACGCCCCCGACAGCCTGCCGCGGCTGCAAGGCTGAAGCACCCGCGCTACGGGGGCCGTGGCCCCCTCGCGGCTTTCGATCAGCGCCCCTTCCAGACCGGAGCGCGCTTCTCCGCGAAGGCTCGTGGCCCTTCCTGGGCATCCTCGCTGGCGTAGACTTCCCGATAGATGCGATTGGCCAGTTGCAGGCCCATGTCGCAGCCCACGCTCATGGCGGTCAGTATCGCCTCCTTGCCGGCCATCACCGACAGCGGCGCGTTGTCCCGGATGCGCGCCGCCAGCTTCTGGGCCCGGGCCCGCACCGCGTCGGGGGTCGGCTCCAGGTAATTGATGAAGCCCAATTGCTCGAAGCGTTCGATGGGATAGAGCTCGCCGGTCAGCACCATCTCCATGAACATCGGTTGCGGTAGCATCCACAGCAGCGGAATGCCCCAGGGACTGCCGCGTCCGGCGATGCGGGTCTCGGTGATGCCCACTTGGGTGCCGGCCAAGCCGACCCGCAGGTCGCAATTGAGGCTCAGCATCATGCCGCCTGCCATCAGGTGGCCGGTCATGGCGGCGACGATGGGCTTCCGCACCTGGCGCATGCGGGAATGGAACGGATCCTTCATCAGGGACAGGATGTCCACGTTTTGCTCTTTCTTGACCCGGGCGGCTTCCTTCAAATCCAGCCCGGCGCAGAAGGTGCCGCAATCAGCCGAGGTGAGAATCGCCACCCGCACGCCGTCATCGGCATCCACCTGCTCCCAAATTTCATAAAGCCGGTTGGTGGCGTCCACCGAAAGCGAATTGCGATGTTCGGGGCGATTGATGGTGACGGTGGCGATACCGTTGTCCACTTGATAGAGGACGGCGTCGTTGCTGCTCATGGAGACTCCTTTCGTTATGGTGACAAGTGACGGCGGGCCTTCGAGCGCCCGCCCGATTCAGGCTCCCTGGGGGGCCGCTCGCAGCCTTCCCGGGGGACGGGGTATTGTATGCGAAGATTCCCGGCCTCCAGCTTGCCGACTCCCGCCGGGGCCATCTCCCCCTTGCCGCCCGGCCGGGCCGGGCAAGCTTGATGAAGCGGCGCCCTGCAATGTTGACGCCACAAATTACATCGGATAGGTTCCCTCAGCGTGCCCGACTTCGATTTCGAGGCGGCTTTTCACCCACCCACTCCGAGGAAGCTCAATGATTAAGCACATCGTGATCTGGCGCCTGAAAGAATCCGCCTACGGCAATGACAAAGCGACCAACGCCCGCTTGATCAAGGAGCGGCTTGAAGCCTTGCGCGGCAAGATTCCCGGCCTCCTGAAAATAGAAGTGGGAATCGACTTCTCGGCCGGCGACGCCAGCGGCGATATCGTCCTCTATTCCGAGTTCACCTCGCGGGAGGCATTGGGGACCTATCAAGCCCATCCCGAGCACAAGGCCGTGGTCCCCTTCATCAAGGGAGCGTGGTGCGAGCGCCGCGTGGTCGATTACGCAGCTTACTCATAAGGTAATAATTTAGACAACATTTCATGAACTTTCTGTTGCGATGACAGCCGAATTTCGCGTGAAACGAGACGGGCGCAAGCTGGATCATCGTACGCTGGAAGAAATCCGCAAGATGGCGGTAGAGCGGGTGCGCGAGGGCGAGAAGCCAAGCGGAGTGATAGCCAGTTATGGATTTCACCGCTGCGCGGTCTATCGCTGGTTGCAGGCGGCAAACGGGCGCGGTCATGGCATCAGGGCACGGGCTGCGCGCAAGGGCGCGGGGCGTCCACGCAAGCTGACCCCGGCGCAAGAACGGCAGGTATTTCGTTGGATCAACGGCAAGAATCCGATGCAATACGGGTTCGACTTCGGGCTATGGACACGCCGGATCGCGGGCGAATTGGTGGAAATGAAATTCGGCATCAAGCTGGGTCTCGCCTCGGTGGGGGCGCTGCTGGCGCGCCAGGGGCTGACGGCGCGAAAGCCCTTGCAGCGCGCCTATCAGCGCGACCCGGAAGCCATCGAGCGCTGGCAGCGCGAGACGTATCCGGCCCTTGCCGCAAAGGCCAAGCACCAGGGCGCGGAGATCAGCTTCTGGGATGAGTCCGGCTTTCGCGCCGACAGCGCGCAGGGCAAGAGCTGGGGGATCATAAGGGCAAACGCCGGTAGTGCAGGCGGCCGGCCAGCGGCAGAGCATCAGCGCGGCCTCGGCGGTCAGCGCGAAGGGGGCATTCTGGTTTTCCACTTACCAAGGCGCGCTCAATGGCGAGTTGTTGGTGGAACGGCTCAAGAAGTTGATGCACCGGCGCAAGAAGCCGCTGCATCTGGTGCTGGATGGCCTTGCCCGCCCACAAAAAGAAGGGGGTGAAGACCTACGTTGCCTCCACCCAGGGCCGCTGACTTTGCATTTTTTGCCGGGCTATGCGCCCGACCTGAATCCGGACGAACTGGCATGGAGTCATGCCAAGCGTACCGGCAATGCGCGCAGGCCGCTGCGAAAGGGCAAAAAACTGGAACCGCGCGTGGCCGCGCAGCTTGCCGAAATCGGCAACAACCCAAAACTGGCGCGTTCGTTCTTCAAACATCCGAGTGTCGCCTATATTTCTGACTTATGAGTAATCAGCATTCCCTCCGCCGCCGCCCCAGAAGGTGGCCCGTGCCCAAAGTCAAGAAGACGTCAACCGCCGCCCCCGTCGGCTACGAAGCCCAGCTCTGGCAGATGGCCGACGCCCTGCGCGGCAGCATGGATGCCGCCGAGTACAAGCACGTCGTCCTCGGGCGCCGCGCCGTATCGAAGCGCATCGGGCCTTCGATACGCAGGCGATGCCCGTTGCTCAGGTTGGCCGGAACGGGGTTTCGATCCTTTGAAAGTACTTACACTGGTTCAATTCTTGACGGAAATGGAATAAAAAATGGCGATGATCTATCTGGTCCGGCATGGCGAGCCCAGCGGGAGCTGGCATAACTCCAAAGACCCGGGGCTGACCGAAAAAGGGCACGGGCAGGCGGAAGCGGTGGCGGTTCGATTGGCCGAATTCGGGGGCCTGCGGCTGTTTTCCAGCCCCTTGCTGCGAGCCCGGGAGACCGCCGCGCCCTATGCCCGCAACCGAGGGCTGGAGATGTCCATTGAACCTCGTGTCGCGGAGATTCCATCACCGACCGAGGATTTGGCCGGGCGTACCGCCTGGCTGAAGGGGGTGATGCAAGGGCGTTATCCGGAACTCGGCGCCGAACTCAACCGCTGGCGCGATTCCGTGCTGGCGGCGTTGAGCGGCATCACTGGGGACACGGTGTTTTTCACCCACTACCTGGTGATCAATGTCGCGGTCGGCGCGGCCCTGGGTGATGATCGGGTGGTGAACTTCCGGCCGGCCCACGCCTCGCTGACCCGTCTGGAGTTGCGCGACGGCCGGGTTCATTTGCTGGAACGGGGCCGGGAAGCGGAAAGCCTGATCTTGTAATGGCGCAACGTTATTTAAGACGCCCTATTTATCCTAGAACCGGCAGTCAAACGGTGTTTAACCTTTCGACACGCCTGTCCTGAGTGGAATCGAAGGGCCCGCTTCCCTCGATACGGCGCTTTGCGCCTCTTGGGATGAGCGACCGGGCTGCCCAGGCTGCGCCCCGAGATTGCCGAAGGGGCGAACGGCCTGTTTTCCATGTCGCCCACTTGGGTCATCCTCGATAGCAGAGTCCCAGCGCCCCTTGACCTTCATTGTGGCTTGACGGGACAATCGGCTCCCGGTTTGCGTTCGAGGATGTTCCATGCCTGTCGGCCTTGTTCCCCCTGATCCCGCTGCCTTGTTTCCCGTTCCGGGCGTTCGCCTGGGGGCTACGGCGGCCCGTATTCGCAAGGCAGACCGTCTGGATTTGCTGGTGGTGGCGCTGGATGCCGGAACCCGGGTGGCGGGGGTCTTTACCCGCAACCGGTTCTGCGCGGCTCCGGTATCGGTGGCCAAGGAGCATCTGGCAGGCCGGAGTGAGATCCGGGCGTTGGTGGTGAACACCGGCAACGCCAACGCCGGGACCGGCGAGGAAGGGGTGCGCCGGGCGCGGCAGACTTGCGAAGCAACAGCTCAGTTGCTGGGCTGCGCGGCCGAGGCGGTGCTACCGTTTTCTACTGGGGTGGTGATGGAATCCTTGCCGGTGGAGCGCATCGTGGCGGGATTGCCCGGCGCGCTGGCCGATCTGGCGCCGGCTCATTGGGGCCAAGCCGCCGAAGCCATCATGACCACCGATACCTGTCCCAAGGCGATCTCTCGGCGCATCATGGTGGATGGGGTGCCGGTGACGATCACGGGGATTTCCAAAGGAGCGGGCATGATTCGGCCCAACATGGCCACCATGCTGGGCTTCATCGCCACCGATGCGCCGGTGGGCCAAGTCCTGCTGGACGAGTGGGTGAGGGAAGTCGCCGATCAATCCTTCAACTGCATCACCGTGGATGGCGATACGTCCACCAACGATAGCCTGATGCTGATCGCCACCGGCCGGGCGCCCTTGCCCCCCATCGAGGACCGCCGCAGCCCGGCTTGCGCGGCGCTGCGGCAGGCGATTCTGGACGTGGCGGTATTCCTCGCTCAAGCCATCGTGCGGGACGGGGAGGGCGCCACCAAGTTCATCACGGTGCGGGTGGAGGGCGGCAAGAGCCGCGAGGAGTGCCGCCAGGTGGCTTTCGCGGTGGCCCATTCGCCACTGGTGAAGACCGCGTTCTTCGCCTCCGATCCGAACCTGGGACGGATTCTGGCGGCCATCGGCTACGCCGGGGTGGAGGACCTGGACGTGGGCGGCGTGCGGGTGCATCTGGGGGACGTGCTGGTGGCGGAGCGGGGCGCCCGCAGTCCCGCTTACCGCGAGGAGGATGGCCAGCGGGCGATGGCCGAAGCGGAGATCGTCGTGGCGATTTACTTGGGCCGGGGAAGCGCGCAAGCCACGGTATGGACTTGCGATTTTTCCTACGACTACGTTCGGATCAACGCCGACTATCGCAGTTGAAGCCACCCGCCTTGCAGCGCATCGTCGTCGCCACCGCCAACCCCGGCAAGCTGGCGGAAATCTCTGCCCTGCTGGCGCCGCGGGGCGTGGAGGTGCTGCCGGCTTCGGCTTGGGGAGCCGAGGTCGTGCCCGAGCCCCATGCCACTTTCATCGAGAACGCGCTGGCCAAGGCCCGCCATGTCGCCGCGGCGACGGGGCTGCCGGCCTTGGCGGACGACTCCGGCTTGTGCGTGGGGGCTCTGGGTGGGGCTCCGGGCGCGCGTTCGGCGCGCTTCGTCGGCGAGGCCGCCACCGACGGGGACAACAACCGCAAGCTGTTGGAGGCGCTGCAAGGCGAAACGCGGCGCGGCGCTTATTACTATTGCGTGATGGTGCTGCTGTCGAGCCCCGACGATCCCCGCCCCCTGGTGGCGGAAGGCGAGTGGGGCGGGGAAATCGGTTTGGCGCCCAGGGGGACGGGGGGGTTCGGCTACGACCCGTTGTTCGTGGTGCCGGCTTTGGGCAAGACCGCCGCGGAACTCGCGCCCGAGGAAAAAAACCGCTTGAGCCATCGCGGCCAGGCATTGCGGCGTCTGTTGGAGCAACTCGAAGCCCGGTGGTCCCTTCCCTGATGCCTATGGATCAGCCCATTCGTTTGTTGCGGCCTAAGGCCGAAGATCAAATCGAACTCAAGGTTCTCCCGCCACTGTCCTTGTATATCCACATCCCCTGGTGCGTGCGCAAGTGCCCCTATTGCGACTTCAATTCCCATGAGGCCAAGGGCGATTTGCCGGAGGCTGATTATCTGGATGCCTTGGTGGCGGATCTCGACCAGGCCTTGCCGCTGGTCTGGGGCCGCAACGTGCATACGGTTTTTTTCGGCGGCGGCACCCCCAGCCTGTTTTCTCCGGAGGCAGTAGATCGGTTGCTGGCCGCCATCCGCGCCCGACTGCCGTTGCGGCCCCTGGCGGAAATCACCTTGGAAGCCAATCCCGGCACGGTGGAGGCCGCCAAGTTCCGCGGCTTCCGGCAGGCCGGGGTGACCCGCGTGTCCCTGGGAATCCAAAGCTTCAACCCGGAGCATCTCAAGGCCCTGGGGCGCATCCACGATGACCGGGAGGCCCGGGCCGCGGTGGATCTGGCTTTGGAGCACTTCGACAACGTCAACCTGGACCTGATGTATGGCTTGCCGGGCCAGACGGCGGAACAAGCCGAGGCCGACATTGCCGCGGCGGTGGCGGCGGGGCCCCGGCATGTGTCGTGGTACCACCTCACCTTGGAACCCCATACGCCGTTTTACCGCCATCCCCCGGCTCTGCCCGCCGAAGATCTGATGGCCGAAATTGAACAGCGCGGCCGAGCGGCCTTGCAGGCGGGAGGGTACGAGCGTTACGAAGTGTCGGCCTACGCCCAACCGGGGGCGGAGTGCCGCCACAACCTCAATTACTGGCGGTTTGGCGATTATCTGGGGATCGGCGCGGGGGCCCACGGCAAGCTGAGTTTTCACGACCGGGTGCTGCGCCAAGCCCGGCATCGCGGCCCCCCAAAGTATATGGAAGCAGCCCTGGCTGGCCACCCCATGGCCCGGGAAACTCCGGTCCCTCCCGCCGAGCTGGGTTTTGAGTTCATGATGAACGCGTTGCGGCTGGCGCGGGGCTTTCCCGCCCCCCTGTTCGAAGAGCGCACCGGCCTGCCGCTGCTGACGATGGCGCGGCAGCTTGACGAGGCGAAAGCTCGGGGGTTGTTGACGCGGGACGCGGAACGGCTCCGACCCACCGAGCGGGGCTTGCTATTCCTGAACGATCTGTTGGGAGTCTTCCTCCCCGACAGGGCCGCCTCCTTCGTTTGAATCTTCACGGGTTGCTCATCATGCGGCTATCGATCCAACGGGTATAGCGCATGCTTGGAGCGAGGATGCTTCCCATGGTGGATCCTCTTATGAACGGGAAACGGCTGTTGCGGCTGGGCATGGGCCTGGGGGGACTCTTTCTGCTTTTTGCTTGTGCTTATACCCCGGACAAGGGGGAGGCGAACCCCCAGGCTGATGCCGGGCCGCCACTCTGGCCGGCTCCGCCGGAACTGCCCCGGTTCGCCTACGAGGCCACCCTGCGCAGCCTCGCCGACATTATTCTCGAGTCCGAAGCAGATCGGTTGCGGCGGCTGGTGACCGGAGCCCCGTTGCCTGACAAACCCGTCTTCGCCAAACCTAGCGCGCTGGTTGCCCGCCATGGGCGGATTTACATGGCCGATACGGCTTATCGCAGGATCGCGGTGTTTGACGTCTCCAGGCGGAGGGTTTTTGCCATCGGCTTGCGGGAAGCGGGACGACTGACCAAACCGGTCGGCTTGGCTTTGGATGCCGCGGGCAATGTCTACGTGATGGATGCGACCGCCAAGCGGGTTTATGTCTATGACAGCCTTGGGTTATTCCGCCATGGCCTTGGCAATCCGGGGGATTTCGAGCGGCCGGTGGGCGTTGCCGTGAATCCCGCCGGAACCCGGGTCTACGTGGTCGATAGGGCCACCAACCAGAGCGACCGGCATCGAGTGGTGGCCCTCGATGGAGAGGGCAAGAAATTGTTCGAGATCGGTCGCCGGGGAGGAGCGGAGGGCGAGTTCAACGTCCCGGTACAGGCGGCAGTGGCCAGGGACGGCACCCTCTACGTGCTGGACGCCGGAAATTTTCGAGTCCAGGCGTTTGATCCGGACGGCCGGTTTCTGCGAGCCTTTGGTCGAGTCGGGGCCGGCTTTGGGAATTTTGCTCGTCCCCGCGGTATCGCCGTGGACAAGGAAGGCAACATCTATGTGGCCGATGCCAGCTTCGGCAATTTCCAGGTGTTTAACTCGGAGGGCCTCCTCCTCCTGGCGGTGGGCCGGCTCGGCCGTACCGACCAGCCCGGCCGATACGGCCTACTGGCCGGAATTGCCGTTGACGAGACGGGGCGGGTCTACCTGGCCGATCAATTGTTCAATAAAGTGGAAGTGATTCGCAAGCTTTCCGAAGAAGAGGGGCGCCGGCTGGTTACCGCGGCGCGTCTGCGCTAGAACAAGGGCATAAATATTGCTTTCATGCCGCCATGGCACAGCTAGGCTCCATAATAATGAGGGGGATGCTGATAGCCCTGGTTTGTTTCCGAGCGGGCGGCGCGTTGGCAGACGTAGACCTGCCGACCAAGTTTCTCAACCAGGGCAGTGTGGCCAATACCCGCCACAATATGACTCAGCGCCAAGCCGCCGGGGGCGGGCCGGCCGGTGCTACCATGGATTCGTACCGAAACGATTACGAGGAGGTGTGCGTTTACTGCCACACTCCCCACGGTGCGGCAAGTGGGCAGGTGCCTTTATGGAACCGGACCATTAAGCCTACCACCTACACCACTTACAGCGCCATTAATTCGCCGACCATTACGCAACCGATCACCCAGCCGGGAGCCAATTCCCTTTCCTGCCTATCTTGCCATGACGGGCAAACTGCTGTCGACTCGATCATCAACATGCCGGGTTCAGGCCGCTACAATGCCTCCCAGGCGACCAGCCAGGACAACGCCTTTCTCAATTCCTGGACCAACACTCGCGGACCGGATGCCACGGTGCATATGGGGATGAAGGGGGGGGAGTGCTTGGCCTGCCATACCCCCACCGCCGGCTTTCTCGGAGCCGGAGCGACTGATTTCACGGTATTCGTCACGGGCACCGATCTGAGTAATGACCACCCGGTAGGTATCCGTTTTCCGGGTGGCGGCGTTGGTACCGATTTCAACGCCCCGACCGGAACCAAAGGCACCATTACTTATTTCGATACCAACGGAAGCGGCTCTCTGGATTCCAAGGACGTCCGTTTCTACGACACCGGCCAAGGAGCGGAAGTCGAGTGCGCGTCTTGTCATGATCCCCATGGAGTGCCTTCCGGCGCCCCTGGCAGCACTTTCAATCCGACTTTCCTGAGGGTTAGCAATACCGGAAGCCAACTCTGCCTGACTTGCCATAGTAAGTAAGGATAGCAACCCCGGTTTACGGGAGCACGGGTTTTGCCTCTCCGCCCTCTCAAAGATGAGAGGGTTTTGCGTGTGTTTTTCTCAGAAAAGAGACAGGATGGGTCGGTGCTCGATCATTCCGGGGGTTTCCTGAAGACCAAATCCCAGACGTTGTGACCCAGTTTTAATCCGCGGGCTTCAAATTTGGTCAGAGGCCGACAGGGCGGGCGTGGGGCGAAGCCCGTTGCGGTATTTTCAAGTTGCGGTTCGGCGACAAGCGTTGCCAGCATTTGCTCAGCGTAGTCCGGCCAGTCGGTGGCGAGATGCATGTGGCTCCCGGAGGCCAGACGCGAGGCGAGCAATGCGACGAACTCGGGTTGGATCAGGCGGCGTTTTTGATGCCGCTTCTTCGGCCAGGGGTCGGGGAAGAAGATGTGAATGCCGGCGAGGCTGTTTTCCGGGATCATCCGTTCCACCACTTCCAGGGCATCGTGCTGGATGATGCGCACGTTGGCGAGGCCCCGGGCGTCGATTTCCTTGAGGAGGTTGCCCACCCCTGGAGCATGGACTTCCACGCCGAGGTAATCGTTTTCCGGGTGGGCTTGGGCCATCGTGGCGGTGGTTTCCCCCATGCCGAAGCCGATTTCCAGGATTTTCGGGGCCGGCCTGCCGAAGGCGCCGGCGAGATCCAAAATCTCTTGGGTAAAGGGAATGCCGTAGCGGGGCAGCAGTTGCTCCCGAGCCCGGCGCTGGGCTTCGGTGATTCGGCCCTGGCGCAGGACGAAGCTGCGGATGGTGCGCAAGAGCTGACGAATCAGGGCCGGGCGGTGCCCGGGGCGATGATGCCGCCGGTCGGGGAACTGGGACTGGCGCGGTAGGGGCGTTTTTCCATGGGGCCCGCGAGGAAGGCTTGCCGGCCGCCCTCCACGGCTTTTTTCATGGCGGAAGCCATGAGCACCGGGTCGCGGGCCTGGGCGATGGCGGTATTCATCAGGATGCCGTCGCAGCCCAATTCCATGGCGATGGCCGCGTCGCTGGCGGTGCCCACCCCGGCATCCACCAGCACCGGGACCTGGGCGTTGTCGATGATGATGCGCAGGTTCCAGGGGTTGAGGATGCCCATGCCGGAGCCGATCAGGGAGGCCAGCGGCATGACGGCGACGCAGCCGATGTCTTCCAGTTGCCGGGCGACGATGGGGTCGTCGGACGTGTAGACCATCACCTTGAAGCCTTCCCGGACCAGGGTCCGGGCGGCTTGCAAGGTTTCCACGATGTTGGGGTAGAGGGTCGCGGGATCCCCCAGCACCTCGAGTTTGACCAGATCGTGGCCGTCCAGCAGTTCCCGGGCCAACCGCAGGGTCCGCACCGCGTCTTCGGCGCTGTAGCAGCCGGCGGTATTGGGCAGCAGGGTGTAACGGGAGGGCGGCAAGACATCCAGCAAATTGGGTTCGCCGGGATTCTGGCCGATGTTGGTGCGACGGATGGCCACGGTGACGATCTGCGCCCCGCTGGCTTCCACCGCCGCGCGGGTTTGCTCGAAATCCCGGTATTTGCCGGTTCCCACCAGCAGGCGGGAAGCATAGGCCTGGTCGGCGATGAACAGCGAATCGTTCATGGAATGGGGTGTCATTCAGCCTCCTCCGACGGCCACCACGATCTCCAGCCGGTCGCCCTCGCCAATCGGTTCATCGGCGTGGCGGCCGCGGGGAACGATGGCGCCGTTTTTTTCCAGCGCCACCCGCTTGCCCGCCAGGTCGAGTTGTTGCAGCAACTGCGCCACGGTGAGGGGCGGGACGAAGCGCCGGACCTCGCCGTTGACGGTGATCGTGATGTTTCGAAGGCTGCTGGCCAAGCGGGGTTCAGCGGTGTTCATGGTAGTCGTTTCACATGAAAATGGTGCCGGATACAGGATTTGAACCCGTGACCTACCGCTTACAAGGCGGTTGCTCTACCAACTGAGCTAACCCGGCGGAAGGCGAATTATACGGGGTGGCGGTGGCGACGGGCTACTTGATGACTTGCAGCCGGGGACGATTGCCCGGGGAAGCGGGATCGGGTTGCCGGGGGTCCGTGGATGCCTCCGGCGCCGTCTCCGACGGGGTCTCGAAGAACAGTCCCTGGCCGTTTTCCTTGGCGAAGATGCCGGCCACGGCGTCCATGGGAATGGACAACTCTTGGGATACGCCGTTGAAGCGGGCGGAGAAGCGGATCCAGTCGTTGTCCATCTTCAGGTTGCGGGTGGCGGCCGGACTGACGTTGAGGACGATTTCGCCATCCTTGACGTATCCGGCGGGCACCCGGGTGCGGGCATTGACCCGCACTCCCAGGTGGGGCGTGAATCCCTGGTCGCAGCACCATTCAAAAATGGCTCGCACCAGATAAGGCTTGGTGGAAGCCGGGCTCACTTGCGCATCACCTTTTCGGAGGGGGTCAAGGATTCCTGATAGGCCGGCCGGCTGAAGATGCGTTCCGCATATTTGAGGATGGGGGCGGCTTGCCGGGAGACCTGAATACCGTAATGGTCCAGCCGCCAGAGCAAGGGAGCGATGGCCACGTCCAGCATGGAGAATTCGTCTCCTAGCATGTATTTCTGCTTGGCGAAGACCGGCGAGATCTGGGTGAGATTGTCCCGGATCGTGATGCGCGCCTTGTCGGCGGCTTTCTGGCTGCCTTTTTCGATGGCTTCGATGTGGCAGAACATTTCCTGCTCGAAGCGGAACAGGAACAGCCGGGTGCGGGCCCGCATCACCGGATCGGCGGGCATGAGCTGGGGGTGGGGAAAGCGGTCGTCGATGTATTCGTTGATGATATTGGATTCATACAGCAGCAAGTCCCGCTCCACCAGCACCGGGACCTGGTTGTAGGGATTCATCACCGCCAGATCCTCCGGCTTGTGGAAGAGGTCCACATCGACGATCTGGAAGTCCATGCCCTTTTCGTACAGCACGATGCGACAACGCTGGCTGAAGGGGCAGGTGGTTCCCGAATAGAGAGTCATCATGGTCGGCGCATCCCCGTGAGTGTCAGAGCTTGTGAATAAATCCGCCGCGAAAGCGGGCAGTCTCGAATGCCCTTAGTGCACGTCCTTCCAGTATTCCCGCTTCAAGGCATAGGCCGATACGAATAGCACCGCCAGAAAGAACAGGACGAAGATCCCCAGCTTGATCCGGAAATTCCGGGCCGGCTCGCCCATGTAGACCAGGTAGCTGACCAAATCCGCCGTTAGGTTGTCGTATTCCAGCGGCGTGAGTTTTCCCGGCTGCCGCAGCTTGAGCTTCTTGATGGCGTGGCCTTCATCGCCATGGCTTTCGCCGGCCGCGGGCTTCCCCGCTTCCAGAACCTGCATGCCTTGCAGCTCGTAAAGGGGATGGGGCATGCCCACGTTCTCGTACACCAGGTTGTTCCAGCCGGTGGGGCGGGAATCGTCCCGGTAGAAGCCGCGCATGTAAGTATAGAGCCAATCGGCGCCGCGGGAGCGGGCGATGACGGTAAGGTCGGGAGGAGGGGCGCCGAACCATGCCTTGGCGTCTTGCGGCTTCATGGCCACCGTCATGGTTTCCCCCACCTTGTCGGCGGCGAACAGCAGGTTGTCCTTGATCTGCTGTTCGGTGAGGCCCAGGTCGGTGAGCCGGTTGTAGCGCATATGCGCGGCGCTGTGGCAACTGAGGCAGTAGTTGACGAAGGTTTGGGCGCCGCGCTGCAGGGCTACTTGATCGTTCAGCTTCAGCGGGGCTGGATCGAGGGGCACCTCGGCCAAGCCCCATGCTGCGAAGGGGGCCAATAAGGCCATCGGCAATCCTTTGGTGATTTTCCGCAGGAGGCCGAGGCGGAAGCCTTGCTGTTTGGTGTCCATTATCCTGTCACCCTTTCCGGTTCGGGTTTGGTCTTGTCGATTTTGGTGTACCACGGCATCAGCAGGAAGAACGCGAAATAAACGGCCGTGAGGATCTGGGAAAGGGTAGTCGTCAACGGGGTCGGGGCTTCGGTCCCCAGGTAGCCGAGCCACAGGAAGCTGACGACGAACAGGGCCAGCGCCGCCTTGAAGACCGGACCCCGGTAGCGGACGGATTTAACCTTGCCGCGGTCGAGCCAGGGCAGCGCGCAGAAAATGAGCACCGCCAGCCCCATGATCACTACCCCCCAGAATTTGGCGTCGATCCCGAACAGGGGGTAAGTCACTGCCCGCAGCATCGCGTAAAAGGGCGTGAAGTACCACACCGGCGCGATGTGGGGCGGGGTTTTCAGGGAGTCGGCGGGAATGAAGTTGTTGTGCTCGAGGAAATATCCGCCTACCTCGGGAGCGAAGAACACGATGACGCTGAATACGGCGAGGAACACCACCACGCCGACGATGTCCTTCACGGTGTAATAGGGATGGAAGGGAATCCCGTCCAGCGGGATGCCGGTCTTGGGATCCTTGTGTTTCTTGATCTCGATGCCGTCGGGGTTGTTGGAGCCCACTTCGTGGAGCGCCACCAAATGCACCGCCACCAAGCCCAGCAGCACTAAAGGCATGGCGATGACGTGGAAGGCGAAGAAGCGGTTCAGGGTGGCGTCGGACACCACGTAATCGCCGCGGATCCACAGCGCCAGGTCCGGTCCCACGAAGGGGATGGCGCCGAACAGGTTGACGATCACCTGGGCGCCCCAGTAGGACATCTGCCCCCAGGGCAGCAGGTAGCCGAAGAAGGCCTCGCCCATCAGGCAAAGGTAGATGCCCATGCCGAACAGCCACACCAATTCCCGGGGCTTGCGATAGGAGCCGTACATGAGGCCCCGGAACATGTGCAGGTAGACCACGATGAAGAACATGGAGGCCCCCGTGGAATGCAGATAGCGGATCAGCCAGCCTCCCGATACATCCCGCATGATGTATTCCACCGACGCGAAGGCCAGGTTGGCATCCGGCTTGTAGTGGATGGTCAGGAAGATGCCGGTGACGATCTGCAGCACCAGCACGAACAGCGCCAGAGAGCCGAAGTAGTACCAGAAATTGAAGTTTTTCGGAGCGTAATACTCGGAAAGATGGGTTTTCCAGGTGGCGGAGAGGGGGAAGCGTTGGTCCACCCAGGCCAGAACAGCGGAGGTGCGTTTCACGGTCAGGCTCCCTTGGTGTCTTCGCCGATGATCAGGCGGGTATCGCTTAAGTACTTATAGGGCGGGATTTCCAAATTGTCCGGAGCCGGCATGTGCTTGTAGACCCGGCCGGCCAAATCGAAGAGGGAACCGTGGCACGGGCACAGGAAGCCGCCGGGCCAATCCTGGGCCATGCCCTCGTCGGCGCCCAGCTTGAATTTGGCGGTGGGAGAGCAGCCCAGGTGGGTGCAGATGCCCACCACCACCAGAAAATCGGGCTTGATGGAGCGGGCGTCGTTTTTGGCGTACGCGGGTTGCATGGGCTTTTGGGAATCTGGATCGTTCAAGCGCTCCTTGATGCCGGACAGCTTGCCCAGCATTTCCTGGGTCCGATGCACGATCCAGACCGGCTTGCCGCGCCATTCGATGGTCAGCATCATGCCCGGCTCGATCTTGCCGATGTCCACTTCCACTGGGGCTCCGGCGGCCCGGGCCCGTTGGCTCGGGGTCATGCTCATGACGAAGGGGACGGCGGTGGCCACCGCTGCTACTCCGCCGAGGGCGCCGGTGGTGGCGATGAGAAAACGCCGTTTGCTTTTATCCACTTGCTGCTTGTCACTCATGGATCGGGTTCCTGGATGAGGGTCCTGTTACGAAAAAGCGCCGCCAGCGACGACGTGAAATAAAATCGCGCCATTTTACCCGAAGGCCGGCAAAAACTTAAATTTCTCCGTAGCCCGGACCGGCCGGGGACCGTGGATAGGGGCTAGACGGGGATCGGCCGGTCCACGAAGCGGTGCTCCAGGCCGAAGCGCTGCGCCAGATGCTCCCCCAGGGCCCCGATGCCAAATCGTTCGGTGGCATGGTGGCCGGCGGCGATCAGGGCGACTCCGGTTTCCCGGGCCAGGTGGGCCGCCGGTTCGGAGGCTTCCCCCGTCAGGTAGGCATCCACCCCCAGATCGGCCGCCTGGGCCAGCCAGTCCGGAGCCGCTCCGCTGCACCAGGCGATGCGCCGAATCTTGGCCGACGGCTTGCCGATGACCAGAGGGGGGTGGCCCAGCCGATTCGCCACTTGCCGTTGTAGGGCCGCTAAAGAGAGCGGGCGGGACAGGCGGCCATGGGCGGCGACGTTTTGCTCGCCGAACCAAGCGTCCAACTGGAAATCCAAGATTCGCGCCAGTTGGGCGTTGTTGCCCAGTTCCGGGTGAGCGTCCAGCGGCAGATGATAGGCGAACAGATTGATGTCGTGGGCCAGCAGCAGGGCGATCCGGGCTTTGCGGGTGCCCAGCAGGCGAGGATCCTCCCCCCGCCAGAAGTAGCCGTGGTGCACCAGCACCGCATCGGCCTTGCCCCGGACGGCGGCTTTCAGAAAGTCCAGGGAAGCCGTGACTCCGGTGACGATTTTTTCGATCCGGCGGCGGCCCTCGATTTGCAGGCCGTTGGGGCAGGAGTCGCGGAAACGGGGGACTTCCAGCAGTTGCCCGGTATAATATTCAAGCTCGTCTCGCGTCATCGGGGATTCTCCGGTCTGCCGACTACTGCGGGAGACGCAGCCTCCCGGTTATTTGATTGAGAAGGGCTATACTCCATCCCATGAAACGCTTTTGGCTTATTTTCGCACAAGCCGCCACCGTTGCCTTGGCGGTTTGGTTCGTAGTGGCGACCTTGCGCCCGGACTTGCTGTCTTGGATGCCGCGAAACGGCGTGATCACCCTGCGGGAAGTCCCCGAGGGCAGCGCGGCGCGGCCGGTGGCCTCGTTCAGCGAGCCCGCCCGCAAAGCCATGCCGGCGGTGGTAAACATCTTCACCAGCAAGGAGGTGAAGGTTCCCGCGCCGCCGTTCATGGACGATCCCTTTTTCCGGAAATTTTTCGGCGATTCCTTCGACGAGGATCAGCGGGTCTCCAGCTTGGGGTCCGGGGTGATCGTCAGTCCGGAAGGCTATATCCTGACCAATCACCATGTGGTCGAGGCCGCCGATTCCATCGAGGTGGCGCTGGCCGACGGCCGAAAAGCCCGGGCCCGGATCGTCGGCAGCGATCCGGATACCGATCTGGCGGTGCTCAAGATCAATCTGGCTAAGCTTCCCGCCATCACCTTCGGCCAATCCGACCAGGCCCGGGTCGGGGACATCGTGCTGGCCATCGGCAACCCCTTCGGCGTCGGCCAGACCGTCACCATGGGCATCATCAGCGCGCTGGGGCGCAACCGGCTGGGCATCAGTACCTACGAAAGCTTCATTCAGATCGATGCCGCCATCAATCCGGGGAATTCCGGAGGCGCCTTGGTGGACGTGGCCGGTAATCTCATCGGCATCAACAGCGCCATTTATTCCCGCACCGGCGGCTCCCTGGGGATCGGTTTCGCCATCCCCGTGAGCCTCGCCAAGCAGGTGATGGAGCAGATTGTCCGGAACGGCTCG